>NZ_JBITTM010000017.1:0-167010 GCF_044541955.1 Kitasatospora sp. NPDC085464 | reverse complement strand
GGTGAGCCCCTCCGGGGCGCACCCCGCCGCGGGGGCGGGGTGTCTCTCCGCGGCCGGTACGCCCCGCGGGCCCGGGGGGGGGGGGGCCGCCCCCCACCCCCGCTGGGGGGGCCCCACCCCGCCTCGGCGTGCCATGCGCACCCGGTCGGCGCGGCGGGTGGCGTGCGGCGCCCGGCGCGTGCGGCCGGTTGCGGCGCCGTCGAACCGGGCAGGGGCGGCCCTGCCCGGCCTTCCACGTGCGCAGCTCACGTGCGCAGCCACTCCTCGGCCCGCCGTTGCTCGCGGGCGATGCGGCCGGCCGTCCTCGGGGGCAGCCGGGCGAGCAGGGCGGCGGCGGCACCGGACCGGCCGGCCAGCGCGAGGGCGCCCGCCAGGCGAGCGGTGACCAGGGCGTGGTCGCGCGGTCGGGCGGCCGGATCCAGGGTCCGCAGGGCGGCCTCCAGCCGGGCCACCGCGCTGCGGGCGTGGACGGTGCGGCCGGTGCGGACGGCGAGGTCCCGCTGGCAGGTGCCGTGCGCGACGGCCAGGACCAGCTCGGCGCCGGCCGCCCACGGCGTCGGATCGCCGGAGCGCCGCGCGGCCGTGGTCAGCCGCCGGGCGTCCGTCAGCGTCCGGCGCACCAGCGGTGCCTCGCCGGCCAGCGCGTGGGCGTGCGCCCGGGCGACGGCGGCCCAGGCCTGCAGTCCGGGGCGGGCCGGCGCGGCGGTCCGCGCGGCCTCGGCGAGGGCGAGCGCGGCGGCCGCGTCGCCGCGCCACCAGTGCAGGGTGCTCTGCCGGACGAGCAGGGCGGTCGTGGTGGCCTGGTCCCCGGTAGTCCGTGCCCATTCCAGCCCGGTGGCGTACCAGCTGAGCGCGCGGGCGCGGCGGTCGCCCTCGAAGTGGGCCCAGCCGGCGAGTTCGGCGTACTGGGCGGCGAGCGAGCGGACGGCGGCGTGGCTCTCGTACGGGGCGGTGTGCTGCCGGCGGGCCAGGGTGCGGGCGTGGTGCTCCAGGACGGCGGCCAGCTCCTCGCCGCCGATCCGGTCGGCGGCGGCGCGGTAGACGGCGAGCAGGTGGGCGAGCATCTCGACGGCGGCGGCGTCCGGTGGGGCGGTGTCGGCGGCGGCCGGTGGCCGGGTGGCGGCGGCGAGTTCGCCGAGGCGTTCGCGCTCCTGCCGGACGGTCTGCCACAGGTCCACCAACTCCCCGCAGGCGAGCAGGAGTTCGTCGGCCCGGGCGGGCATTCCCGGCGGCGGCCAGCGGAGGGCGTTCTCCACCCGGCTGATCAGTGAGTTGTGGTACCCGAGCAGTCGGCCGAGCTCGGCCTGGCTGAGGCCGCGGGCCTCGCGCCAGTGGCGCAGGCGGCGGCCGAAGCGCAGCCGTGCGGACTCGGGTTCCGCGCGGGGCGGTGGGGGCGAGGGTGACGTGGGGGTGGGCAGGGGCGGCACGGGGTCTCCCGGGAGGGTGGGGGAGCGCTCGTGGGGGAGCGCCATGCCCAGGAATCCCCTTGACGTGCCATGGTCAAACTGGCGCTGCTTCCGTGCCCGGTCGGCCGCCGGGCCGGAAGAGCCGGACGCGCCGGAAAACCGGAAGCGGCGCAAGCGCCGGAAGTCCCGGAAGGCGCCGGAGGCGATGGAAAGCCGGAAGGCGCCGGAAAAGCCCCACCGGGCCCGGGAGCCTCCGCAACGGCTCCCGGACCCGGCGTTCCTGCGCGGTGCGGACGGGTCAGGATCCCGCCGCCACCGCAGCCCGCCGCCGGCGGCCCACCACGGCCGAGGCCGCGAGCACGATCGCCGCGGCGACCAGCGACAGGTACATCTGCTTGCGCCCGTCGGCGTCGGTGAACATGTAGATCATGACGAACCCGATCATGCCCATCGCGGTCCAGGTCAGGTACGGGTACAGCCACATCCGGACGGTGTGCCGCTCGGGCATCTCCCGCTCGATGATCTTGCGCATCCGCAGCTGGGTGGCGCAGATCACCAGCCAGACGAACAGCGCGATCGCACCAGAGGAGTTCAGGAGGAAGGCGAACACCGTGTCCGGCGAGGTGTAGTTGAAGAAGACCGCGATGAAGCCGAAGACCACCGAGGAGAGGATGGCGACCCGCGGCACGCCGCGCTCGGTCACCTTGGCGAAGGCCTTGGGGGCGTCGCCGCGCTGGCCGAGCGAGAAGGCCATCCGGGAGGCGGTGTACATCCCGGAGTTCAGGCAGGAGAGCACCGCGGTCAGCACGATCACGTCCATCACCTGGCCGGCGCCGGGGATGCCGATGTGGTCCAGGACGGCGACGTACGGGCTGGCCTTGACCTCGGCCGAGTCCCACGGGAGCAGGGTGACCACGAGCAGGATCGAGCCCAGGTAGAAGATGCCGATGCGCCAGATCACGCTGTTGGTGGCCTTGGTCACCGCCTTCTGCGGGTCCTCCGACTCGCCGGCGGCCAGGGTGACGATCTCGCTGCCCATGAAGGCGAAGACCACGGTCAGCATGCCGGTGAAGACCGCGCCGATCCCGTGCGGCAGGAAGCCGCCGTGGCCCGTGAGGTTGCTGGTGCCCACTGCGTGGGTGCCGGGCAGCAGGCCGAAGGCGGCGAGGGTGCCGATCACCAGGAACCCGGCGATCGCGACCACCTTGATCCCGGCGAACCAGAACTCGAACTCGCCGTAGGAGGCCACCGAGAAGAGGTTGGTGGAGGTCAGGACCGCCATGACGATCAGCGCCCAGCCCCACTGCGGCACGCCGGGCACCCACTGGTTGAGGATCTTGGCGCCGGCGGTCGCCTCGACCGCGAGCACGACGACCCAGAAGAACCAGTACAGCCAGCCGATCGTGAACCCGGCCCAGCGGCCCAGCGCGCGGTCCGCGTACGCCGAGAAGGAGCCGCTCTGCGGGTCGGCCGCGGCCATCTCGCCGAGCATCCGCATCACCAGCACGACCAGCGCGCCGGCCAGTGCGTAGGAGAGCAGGATGCCGGGGCCGGTGGACGCGATGCCCGCGCCCGAGCCGACGAACAGGCCGGCGCCGATCACGCCGCCGATGGCGATCATCGACAGGTGGCGGTTCTTGAGCCCGGCCTTCAGGTGGCCGTCGCCGCCGTGACCGTGCGGCCCCGCCTGCTGCGGGACCTCGGCTGCCGCCGACTTGGTGGTGTTCGCACTCATCTAGAGGTGCCCTGTGCCTTTCCAGCGCGGCGACCCTCGGCTCGTCGCCACAGGGTGGGGGGACAGACCCGCGCATTGCGGTGCAACCTAACTTCTACGCACGAGTATCGGAACAATCCTTTGATAACTGTTCGCTTACCGGACGAAAAAGGCCAGGTCAGGGTGGGTGCGAAGGGGGTCGGAAAAGCTCAGATCTGACGCATCGTCAGGGGGGTGGGAGGTGGAGGAGATCAGATCTCCCTCAAATCGATCACGACGACCTCCGGCCGCTGCTCCGGCGGGTGCCGGGCCGGCCCGATCGCGGGCCGGGCCATGGGCCGGGCCGCGGGCGGTGCTGCAGGGAGGGCGCCGAGCCGGGCCGCGAGGATGCGCGGGATGTCGCTCTCCTGCGAGTGCCCGGGCACCACGGTGACCTCGTCCTCGCGCACCTCGCCGAGCACGCGGTAGGTCACCCGGTACGTCGTCCGGTCCGGCGGCGGGGCCCGGTCGGGCCCGTGCGTGGCGGTCATCCGCATCGACCTCCTCGGCCCATTGTCGGCGCGGTGTGGCCGATCGGGGCAAACGCGGGCAGAGTGGGACTCTCGGGGCATTCGTCGGAGCCCGCCCCGAGCGCGCTCGGCGCCCGTCGGTCACCCGGCGCCGGACAGGAGCGACCCCATGCAGACCACCTGGAAGGGGACGATCAGCTTCGGGCTGGTCAGCATCCCCGTCCACCTCTACTCCGCGACGCAGGAGCACGACGTCCCGCTGCACCAGGTGCACGCCAAGGACGGCGGCCGGGTGCGGATGAAGCGCTACTGCGAGCGGGAGGAGAAGGAGGTCCCGTACGCGGAGATCGCCAAGGGCTACGAGTCCCCCGACGGGCGCACCGTCACGCTCAGCGACGACGACCTCGCCGATCTGCCGCTGCCCAGCAAGAAGATCATCGACGTGCTGGCCTTCGTCGACGAGCGCGAGATCGACCCGCTGATGTTCTCCAAGGCCTACTACGTCGGCGTCGCCGACAAGGCAGCCGCCAAGCCGTACGCGCTGCTGCGCGACGCGCTCACCGAGTCCGGGCAGATCGCCGTCACCAAGATCGCGCTGCGCACCCGGGAGTCGCCCGCGGTGCTGCGGGTGCACGACAACACGCTGGTGCTGCAGACCTGCATCTGGCCCGACGAGGTCCGCCCGGCGGCGGGCATCGGGCCCGAGGACGACGTGACCGTCCGGCCGCAGGAGCTCAAGATGGCGCGGTCGCTGATGGACACCCTCTCCGAGGACTTCGACCTCTCCCAGCTGCACGACGACTACCAGCAGGCGCTCCAGCAGGTGATCACCGCGCGGTTGGAGGGCGTCGAGATCCCGCACGAGGAGGAGTCCGGCGAGGCGCCGGACAACGTGATCGACCTGATGGAGGCGCTGCGCAGCAGCCTGAAGCAGGCCAAGGGCGGGCGCGGGCCGGCCGGGGAGCCGGAGGCGGAAGCGGAGGAGGCCGGGCGCAAGCCCGCCCCGCGCAAGCGCGCCGCCGCGAAGCGGAGCGCCCCCGCCGCGGGGAAGGCCGCCGACGGGACCGCCGGGAAGGCCGGGGGGAAGGCGACCTCGGCGAAGACCGCCACGGCGAAGACAGCCACCGCGAAGAGCAGCACGGCCAAGACCACCACGGCGGGGAAGGGCCCGGCGGCCGGGAAGACCGCCGGCCGGAAGTCCGCCGCTCCGCGCAAGGCCTCCTGACCCGCCGGGCCAGGCATTCCCCTCCCGTCCAGCATCGGAGGCGATCCCGATGGACCTGCTGACCTACAAGGCAGTCGAAACCGGCCCCGAGGCCCCGAAGGACCCCGGCTTGGGGCACCGGGCCTGGGTCTGGCTGCTCACCCTCACCCCCACCGCCGTGACGATCATGATCGCGCTGTCGGTCGGCCTCGGCCTGGTCGCCGCCCAGGTGAGCCAGCTGTGGGTGCTGCTCGTGATGTGCATCCCCTGGGGCCTGACGGTCATCGCCCTGGTCGGCGTGCTCGCCCGCTGGATGACGCCCGGCCCGGGCCGGCACCGCGCGGCGACCTGACCCGGACGGGCGGGGATCCGGGAGGGCTCAGCCGATCCAGACCGTGGTGACGTTGCAGAACTCCCGGATCCCGTGCCCGGACAGCTCCCGTCCGAAGCCCGAGCGCTTCACGCCGCCGAACGGCAGGGCCGGGTGGGAGGCCGTCATCCCGTTGAAGAACACCCCGCCGGCCTGGATGTCGCGGACGAAGCGCTCCTGCTCGGCCCCGTCCGTGGTCCAGACGTTGGCGCTGAGGCCGAACGGGGTGTCGTTGGCGACGGCGACCGCCTCGTCCAGGTCGGCCACCCGGTAGACGGTGGCGACCGGGCCGAAGGTCTCCTCCTGGTGGATCCGCATCGCCGGGGTGATCCCGGTCAGCACCGTCGGCTCGTAGAACCAGCCGGTGTCCCAGCCCTCCGGGCGCCCGCCGCCGCACTCCACCCGGGCGCCGTGGGTCCGGGCGTCCTCGACCAGTTCCTCCAGGTCGTCCCGGCCCTGGCGGCTGGCCAGCGGGCCGACGTCGGTGGCCTCGTCCATCGGGTCGCCGACCTTCAGCGCGCGCATCGCCGCGCTGAAGCCGGCGGTGAAGCGGTCGTACACCTCGGTGTGCACGATGAAGCGCTTGGCGGCGATGCAGGACTGGCCGTTGTTCTGCACCCGGGCGCGGACGGCGGTCCGCACCGCGGCGTCCACGTCGGCGCTCGGCAGGACGACGTACGGGTCGCTGCCGCCCAGCTCCAGCACGGCCTTCTTGACCTCGTCCGCCGCGGCGGCCGCGACGGCGCGCCCGGCCGGCTCGCTGCCGGTGAGGGTGACCGCGGCGACCCTCCGGTCCCGGACCACGCCCTCGACCGCGCCCGAGCCGATCAGCAGCGTCTGGAAGCAGCCCGCGGGGAAACCGGCGCGCCGGAACAGCTCCTCGATCGCCACCGCCGTGCGCGGCACGTTGGACGCGTGCTTGAGCAGGCCCACGTTGCCCGCCATCAGGGCCGGCGCGGCGAACCGGATGACCTGCCAGAACGGGAAGTTCCACGGCATCACGGCCAGCACCGGGCCGATCGGGCGGTAGCGGACGTAGGCGCGGGCGGCGCCGGCGTCGGCGACGTCGGCCGGGGCAGGGTGCTCGTCGGCCAGCAGAGCCTCGGCGTTGTCCGCGTACCAGTGCATCGCCTTCGCGCACTTGGCGGCCTCGGCCCGGGCGGCGGCGAGCGGCTTGCCCATCTCCTCGGTCATGGTGCGGGCGACCGCCTCCTGGTCCTGGTCCAGCAGGTCGGCGGCGCGGTGCATCAGCTCGGCGCGGGCGGCGAACGGGGTGCTGCGGTAGGCGTGGAAGGCGGCCTCGGCGAGGGCCAGCCGACGTTCGATGCCGGCCGCGTCGAGCGGTTCGAAGGTCTCCAGGGTCTCGCCGGTCGCGGGGTTGACGCTGGCGATGGGCATGCGGGGCTCCCATGGGGTCAAGGGTCCGGTGCGTCTGCCCTCACACCCTCCCCGACAGCCCGGCCCGGGGCACGCCACCGCGCGCCCGGCGTGTCCTGCCGGGCGGTCCGGGCCGGCCCCGTCACTCCGGCAGCGACTCCACCCGGGCCGCGGCCTCCCGGGCCCGCGCGCCGGCCCTGGTCCGTCCGGCGGTCACCTGCCGGTCGGGGAACCGGTGCAGGTACTCGGCCTCCAGCTGGCCGGTGCGCAGCGTGTGCCGCTTCAGCGCTTCCTCCGAGCCGTACAGGAAGGTCTCGTGGCGCGTGCGGTGCAGCTGTTCCAGCTCGTGCAGGAGCGTGTCGTTGCCCAGAGCGTGCGGGGAGATGCCCTCGGGCCGGATGTGCGTGGCGTCGGCGTGCCGCATCTCGGTACCTCCTCGGCGGAAGTCCCCTCCTACGGGGTGCCCGGTGGCCGCCGCCGGTACACCCGTTCGATCGGCGCGACGCCCGGGCCCGGGGCCGGGCGTCGCGCCGACCCGGGCCGGCCGGTTGAACAAGGGGAATTGTAAAAGGAGTGTCGTACAAGACATCTTGTGGATACTCTCCCGGCATGACCGACACCACGGACGAACCACGCGGCGCCCGGGCGATCTCCGACTCCCGGGTGCTCGCCGCCCTCACCCACCCGCTGCGCCGCCGCCTGCTCGACCTGCTCAAGGTGGACGGCCCGGCCACGGTCGGGAAACTGGCCGAGCGCACCGAGCAGGCGGTCGGCAACGTCAGCCACCACCTGAAGGTGCTCGCCGAGAGCGGGCTGATCGAGGAGGCGTCCGAGCTCGCCCGGGACCGGCGCGAGCGCTGGTGGCGGCTCGTCGACCGTGAACTCAGCTGGACCAGGGCCGACTTCGACGGGGACCCGGTCACCGAGGCGGTCGCCGACGCGGCCGGCTCGATCCTCCTGGAACGCCAGGTCGAGCTGGTCCGCGAATGGTCGGCGCGGCGCGGCGGCTACCCGGCCGAATGGCGCGACGGCTGCTCGGTGGCCACCCAGAGCTGGCTGCGGCTCACCCCGGAGGAGGCCCGGGACCTCGCGGCGGACCTGCACGCGGTGATCCAGAAGTGGGCGGACCGCCCGGTGCCCGAGGACGGCCGCGAGCGTGAGACCGTGCTCGCGTTCGCCCACAGCGTCCCGGCCAAGCCGTGAGCGCGGTCGCCGCCCCGCCGGAGCCCGCCGAAGTCCGGTCCCGCTGGGGGCTGTTCGCCCAGCGCGACTTCCGGCTGCTCTGGGCGGGCGAGACCGTCAGCCGGCTGGGCAGCAACATCACCTCCGTCGCGCTGCCGCTGGTCGCGGTGCTGGTGCTGGACGCCGGGCCGCTCGCGGCGGGCGTGCTGACCGCCGCCGTCTGGCTGCCCTGGCTGGTGATCGGCCTGCCGGCCGGGGTCTGGGTCGGCCGGGTGCCCCGTCGGGCCGTGATGATCGCCTGCAACCTGGGCTCCGCCGCGCTGTTCGCGAGCGTGCCGGTGGCCGGCTGGCTCGGGGTGCTCACCCTGGCGCAGCTGCTGGTGGTCGCCCTGCTCACCGGGGTCTCCTCGGTGTTCTTCGAGGCGGCCTTCGAGGCGTACCTGCCCGAGCTGGTGGCCCCCGAGCACCTGATCGAGGGCAACGCGAAGCTTCAGGGCAGCGCCTCGGCCGCCGCCGTCGCCGGGCGCGGCCTGGCCGGCCTGACCGTCCAGGTGCTCGGTGCGACGACCGGGCTGCTCGCCGACGCCGTCAGCTTCCTGGTCGCGACCGTGACCTTGCTGCAGATCCGGACCGAGCCCCGCCCGGTCGCCACCGAACCCGGACCGGACGGGCTGCTGCGGCAGGCCCGGGAGGGCCTCGCCTTCCTGCTGCGCGACCCCTACCTGCGCTCCTTCACGCTGTACGGCGCCGCCGCCAACTTCGCGCTCACCGGCTACCAGTCGATCACCGCGCTGTTCCTGATCCGGGCGGCCGGGGTCGCCCCGGGCTGGGTCGGCGGGCTCGCCGCGGCCGGCGCGGTCGGCGGAGTGTTCGGCGCGCTGGCCGCCCGGCCGCTGTGTCGGCGCCTCGGCACCGCCCGCGCGGTGCGGATCGTGCTGCTCGCGCTGTCGCCCTTCGGCATGCTGATGGCCCTGGCCGGGCCCGGCCCCGGCATGGTGCTCTACCTGGTGGGAGCGCTCGTCGTGGTCACCGGGGTGGTGTTCTGCAACGTGGTGCTCAACAGCTTCCGGCAGTCCTACCTGCCGCCCGCGCTGCTCAGCCGGGTGGCCGCCACCTCGATGTGCGCCAACCACGCGACCATCCCGCTCGGGGCCCTGGCCGGCGGCGCACTGGGTGCGGCGATCGGGCTGCGGGCCACCATGTGGGTGATGACCGGCCTGCTGGCGCTGTGCGCGGTGCTGCCGCTGCTGTCGCCGCTGCGGACCGTCCGGGACTTGCCCGGCGGAGCGGCGGAACCGGTGCGCTGATCCCCAAGATCGTAGGATGAATCCTTGCCGTACCTTCGGGTTCCCCGCTACTGCTCGGACAGATCGCTGATGCCCCTTCCCAAGGCCGAACTCCACCTGCACATCGAAGGCACCCTGGAGCCGGAGCTCGCCTTTGAGCTCGCCGCCCGCAACGGCGTCGACCTGCCGTACGCCGACACCGAGGAGCTGCGCACCGCGTACTCCTTCAGCGACCTGCAGTCCTTCCTGGACCTGTACTACGCGCTGATGGCCGTGCTGCGCACCGAGGACGACTTCGCCGACCTGGCCGACGCCTACCTGGCGCGGGCCGCCGAGCAGGGCGTCCGGCACGCGGAGATCTTCTTCGACCCGCAGGCGCACACCGCGCGCGGGGTGCCGCTCGGCGTGGTGGTGGACGGTCTGACCCTGGCGCTGTCGCGCAGCGAGGAGCGGTACGGGATCAGCACCCAGCTGATCATGTGCTTCCTGCGGGACGAGTCCGCCGACTCCGCGCTGGACACCTTCGAGGCCGCCCGCCCGTACTTCGACCGGATCGCGGGCATCGGCCTGGACTCGGCCGAGGTCGGCAACCCGCCGGCGAAGTTCCGCGAGGTGTACCGCCGGGCCGCCGAGGCCGGACTGCGGCGCGTCGCCCACGCGGGCGAGGAGGGCCCGGCCTCGTACATCACCGAGGCCCTGGACGTCCTCGGCGTCGAGCGGATCGACCACGGGCTGCGCTGCCTGGAGGACGGCGAACTGGTCGCCCGACTGGTCCGCGAGCAGATCCCGCTGACCCTCTGCCCGCTCTCCAACGTCCGCCTGCGCTGCATCGACACGCTCGCCGACCACCCGCTGCGCGAGATGCTGGAGGCCGGCCTGCTGGTCACCGTCAACTCCGACGACCCGGCGTACTTCGGCGGCTACGTCGAGGACAACTTCCGCGCCGTCCGCGAGGCCCTCGGCCTGGACCAGGAGACCCTGCGCCACCTGGCCGCCAACTCCTTCCACGCCTCCTTCCTCGACGACCGGCGGCGCGCCGAACTCCTCGCGGAGGTCGAGGACTTCACGTTCGGCCCGACGGAGGGCTGACAGCCGGATCGGCCGAACCACCCACCCGGACGGCTACTCGGGCACGGCGGCGTTCACCGAGCTCACGGGGCTGCCGGCGTAGCGCCGCGCTCGCGGGCGTAGTGCAGCAGGGTGACGCCGTTGGTGAAGCGGTGGGTGTCCTTGAGGGTGAGCGGGGTGGGGTGGTCGGTCGGGCGGAAGAACAGGGTGCCGCGGCCCAGGACGACGGGGTGGACGTAGAGGCGGAACTCGTCGATCAGGTCCTGGGCCAGGAAGGACTCGGCCAGGTTGGCGCCGCTGAGGCAGAGGTCGCCGCCCGGGCCGGCGGTGAGGGCGGCGATCGACTCGGGGGTCACCTCGCGGACGATCGTGGTGTTCCAGTCGGCATGGTCGAGGGTGCGGGAGAAGACGACCTTCGGCATCGCGCGCCAGATGCCCGCGAACTCGACCATCGGCGCGTCGGCGGCCGGGTCCTGGTCGGCGGTCGGCCAGTACGAGGCCATCAGCTCGTGCGTCACCCGGCCGGAGAGGAAAGCACCCATCCGTGCGAGTTCGCGGTTGAAGTGGGTGTGCACCTCGTCGTCCACGAAGTGCCAGTCGAGGTCGTGGTCCGGGCCCTCGAAGTAGCCGTCGATCGAGACCGAGACGAAGAGGATGATCCTGCGTCGCATGGCGCCCCCACGGGGAGGAGTGGCCCGCCGCCCGCCCCGCCCGTCCCGCCGCGGGCGGGAACGGGAGGACGGCGGACGGGAGCGGGGATCAGATCAGGGTGCTCCAGTAGTACCAGAACCGGTTGAGGACCAGCAGCGCGATCACCGCGTACCAGAGCGCCGGGACGACCCAGTGGTAGCGGGCCGCCTCGCGGACGACCACCCGCAGGCGCGGGCCGACCGGGATCACGCCCGAGCGCAGGTTGTGCAGCGTGGTGTACCAGAACAGCGGGATCACCGCGGCCCACACCACCATGCAGTACGGGCAGAGCGCGCCGATCCGGTAGAGCGCCTGGTACATCAGCCAGGTCACGAAGCCGATCCCGAAGACCGTCCCGGCCTGCAGGCCGAGCCAGAACCAGCGCCGGTACGTCGCCCCCGCGAGCAGCCCGGCGCCGACCGCGACCACGACCCCGAAGGCCACCAGCCCGATCAGCGAGTTGGGGAAGCCGAAGGCCTCGGCCTGCTCGCTGCGCATGATCGAGCCGCAGCTGATGATCGGATTGATGTTGCAGTTGGGGACGTACGACGGGTCCTTCAGCAGCCGGATTTTGTCCAGGGTGAGGACCGCGGAGGCGAACAGGCCGACCGCGCCGCCGATCAGCAGCAGCCAGGCGAACGGGCGGCCGGCGCCGTACGTCGTCCGGGCGGCGGGAGCGGCGGGAGCGGCGGCCGTGGTGGCGGGGGCGGTCACCCGGTCACCTGCTTGACCATCGCGGTGAACTGCTCGGGGGAGACGGCCTTGCCGTTGGTGAGGACGTCCAGCTTCCGGCCGTCCAGCTTGACGGTCGGGGTGCCGGTGACGTCGCTCTTGTTGAACTCCTCGTTTACCTTCGCCGCCCACGGAGCGTAGGTGCCGTCCTGGACGGCCTTCACGAAGGCGTCGGTCTTCAGACCGGGCACCTGGCCGGCCAGGTCCAGCAGGTGGTTGACGTCACCGAAGGCGTCGCTGCGCTCGTCCGGCTGGTTGGCGTACAGCACGTCGTGGAACTGCTTGAACTTGTCCACGCCCTCGTTCAGCGCGGCGCCGGCGGCGGCCAGCGCGGTGCGCGAGCCCTTGCCGCCGAGGTTGCTGTCCAGGAACGTCGCCAGGTGGTACTCGACCTTGTACGTGCCGGCGTCGGCGAGCTGCTGGACGGTCTTGCCGGTGGTGGTCTCCAGCTGCTCGCAGTACGGGCAGCGGAAGTCCTCGTAGATCTCCAGGGTGTGCGGGGCGTCGGCCTTGCCGTAGGTGATCACCGTGCCGCCGTCGCCGGTCGCGTTGGCCGGGACCACCAGCGGCCCGTTGGCGGCGGCGTTCGAACCCGAGCCGGAGGAGCCGCCGACGGCGAAGGCCACGCCCGCCGCGAGGGCGAGCACGGCGGCGGAGGCGGCGCCGACCACCACCCGGCGGCGGACGCGGTCGGAGCGCTCGGCCTGGGCACGGGCGGTGCGCATGCGCTCGGTGGCGGAGGTCTTCTGGTCGGTCTTGCGGCTGTTGCTCATGGGGTGTCGTCCTGTGCTCTCGGGCGTGCGGAGGTGCGGGCGCGGCCGGTCGTGGGGCCTGCGCGGGGAGAGACGGCCGGGTGAGCGGGGGCGCGCCGGTCGAGCGGGGGGCTCTGGCGCGCGAAGGGCCCGCGGCGGGCGGGAGGCCCGGGTCGGGCGAAGGGGCTCAGACGGCCGGGGCGAACACCGGCGGACCGCGCCGGACGGCCGGACGGACGACGACGTCCTCGGCGGGGACCAGCGTGCGGCTGGCCGGGGGGAACGGCACCCGCGCCACCGGACGGGCCGGGACGGGCGCGGAGAGCAGCAGCAGCCAGCGGGCGGCGGCCGGCACGTGCCGGCGCAGGAACTCGCCCAGCATCCGGACCGTCCGGGCGAGGCCCGCCAGCGCGGCGTCCGCGCGGCGCAGCCAGTAGGCGCCGGCCAGCGCGATCACCGTGTGCAGCAGCAGGAGCAGCAGCACGCCGGTCTGCTGGGAGACGCCGTGGCCGAGCAGGAAGCCCCCCAGCGAACCGCCGCCGCACAGCAGCGGCTGCAGGCCGTGCCCGGAGCCGGGCGGCAGGGAGGGACAGGTGGTCTGGGCGACGTCGAACAGTGCGCCGGCGCCCAGCTCCAGCGGCAGGAACACCGCGGCGACCGCCGGGTAGCCGCGCTCGCGGCCGGCCAGGGTGAGGGCCACCGCGAAGACGGCGACCGAGGCGAGGAGCAAGGGTCCGACCGGCAGCGCGCGGCCGGTGACGAGCACCTGGCCGAGCCCGGCGAGCAGCACGACCAGCGCGGCGAAGACCGCCGCGCGGAGCGTCCTGGTGACCGGGCCGATGTCCATGGGACCCGAGTCTGCCACAGGTCGACAGCGGAACGGCCGGGCCGGCCGGGGCCTGTGAAGAGCCTCACCACCCGCGCTGAGCTGGGCTTATGTGCTTCTTATGACTCCTGCGGCGGGTCATCGACGGCGCTCATCCGGTCCTCGACCAGCTCCCGGAAGTGCTCCAGGTCCTCGCGGACCGTCCGCTCGATCGCCCCGGCCTGGGCGAAGCCGCGCGGTCCGCCGAACGCCCGGTGCACCGCCTCCGGGTCGTACTCCACCCGGATCTGCACCCGGGTGTGCCGGGCGTCGAGCGGCAGCAGGGCGAACGCGCCGCGGAGCCGGACCGGCTCCAGCGTGCGCCAGGCCATCACCCGGCCCCGGCCGCGGTCGGTGATCTCGGTGTCGACCGCGTGCTCGGCCCCGCCGACCTCCACCCCGAGGTGGGCGAGGTTGCGTCCGTGCGGATGGGCGCTGCGGACGCCGTCGACGAACCGCGGGTACTCGTGCACCCGGTGCAGCTGCTCCCAGGCGGCGAGCACGGGGGCGGCGATGTCGATCTGTTCCTCAAGGGTGCTCATGGTGGCGGGGCACCTCCCTCCGTTCCAGCCTGCGCTTCGGGGTGGGGGCGGGCAATGGGTGGGGGAAAGGGCGGGAGGGCGGCGGCGGGAGACGGAAGGGCGGGTGGGGACGGGCGGCCAGGGCGAGCAGCGGGCGGGCAGGGCGCGCGGCGGGCGGTGGGGTGCGGGAGACTGGGCGCATGCCGGAGCTGCCCGAGGTCGAGGCGCTGAGCGCCTTCCTGTCCGAGCGGCTGACCGGGCGGGTGATCGCCCGGGTGCAGCCGGTGGCGATCAGCGCGCTGAAGACGTACGACCCGCCGGTGACGGCGTTGGAGGGGCGGACGGTCGGCCCGGTGACCCGGCACGGCAAGTTCCTGGACATCGAGGCCGGCGGGCTGCACCTGGTGGTCCACCTGGCCCGGGCCGGCTGGCTGCGCTGGAAGGACAGCCTGCCCGCCGAGCCGCCGCGGCCGAGCCCGAAGAACCCGCTGGCGCTGCGGCTGCGCCTGGAGGGCGAGGCCGGGGACGGCTTCGACCTGACCGAGGCCGGCACGAAGAAGGGCCTCGCCGTCTACGTGGTGAAGGACCCGGCCGAGGTGCCGGGCGTGGCCAGGCTCGGTCCGGACCCGTTGGACCCGGACTTCACCCTGGACGCCTTCGCCGCCCTGCTGCGGGCCGACCGGCGCCGGATCAAGGGCGTGCTGCGGGACCAGACCGTGCTGGCGGGGGTGGGCAATGCCTACTCGGACGAGGTGCTGCACGCGGCGCGGATGTCGCCGTACAAACTGGCGTCCGGCCTGGACGAGGAGGAGACGGCGCGGCTGTACGAGGCGCTCGGCGGCACGCTGCGCGAGGCGGTGGAGCGCTCGCACGGGCTGGCGGCGGGGGAGCTGAAGGCGGAGAAGAAGCTGGGTCTGCGGGTGCACGGCCGGACCGGCCTGCCCTGCCCGGTTTGCGGGGACACCGTGCGGGAGGTGTCCTTCGCGGACTCCTCGCTGCAGTACTGCCCGACCTGCCAGACCGGGGGCAAGCCGCTGGCGGACCGGCGGATGTCGCGGCTGCTCAAGTGAGCCCGGCCGGGCGGGATGGCACAGGGCGGGACGGCACGGGGCGGGTTGGTCGGGGTGGACCGATCGGGGTGGGCCGGTCGGCCGGGCGGGACGGCACGGGGCCGTCCCGCCCGCCGCCGGTTCAGCGCTTGATGGCGACGCCGCCCCAGTAGTACGCGGCCTTCGGGTCGGCCGGCGGCTCGCCGTCGGGTCGCCAGCCCAGGACCGGGGCGACGCCCGGCTCCACCAGCTCCCAGCCGTCGAAGAAGCGGACCACGTCGTCGTAGGTGCGCGGCACCAGGGTCATCCCGCCGGCCCGGGCGGCCTCGGCGACCTTGCCGACGGCCTCCGGGTCGAAGTCCTGGGTGGGGGTGGTGAGGGCGAGGCAGCTGCCGACGGGCAGGGCGTCGCGCAGGGCGGCGACCCGGCCCCACGGGTCGTCCTCGTCGGCGATCAGCATCAGCACGGCGATCATCAGCAGACCGACCGGCTTGTCGAGGTCCAGGGTGGAGGTGAGCGCCGGGTCGGCGAACAGCTCCTCGGGCTTGCGCAGGTCGGCGTGGATGTAGGTGGTGCGGCTGGCCGGGCTGGAGACCATCAGCGCGCGGGCGTGGGCGAGCACGATCGGGTCGTTGTCGACGTAGACCACCCGGGTGCCGGGGCTGACGGACTCGGCGATCTCGTGGGTGTTGGGCGAGGTGGGGATGCCGGTGCCGAGGTCGAGGAACTGGCGGATGCCGTGTTCCTGCGCAAGGTGGCGGACGGCCCGGCCCTGGAAGGCGCGGTTGGCCTTGGCCATCTCCTTGACGCTCGGCACGGCCTCCTCGATGGCCTGCCCCATGGCGCGGTCCGGCGGGAAGTTGGTCTTGCCGCCCAGCCAGTAGTCGTAGACGCGGGCCGAGTGCGGAGTGGTGGTGTCGACGCCGAAACGTTCCCACTGGCTCGGCTCGGCGGCGTCGTCCTGCGGACCCTGCTGGGGGAAGTCCTGACTTGTCGTCATGGCCACGTCCTCTGATGGCAGATCATCACACTGGAGAAGGCTCAGCGTAGCGGTCCGGCCGGGAGGCCGGGCGCCCGGCCGGGAAGACCGGCGGGGGAGCCCGGGGGATCGCGGTCGGGGGCGGGGTGCACGCCCGGTCGCCGTTGGGCCGTGCGAGTGGTGATCGGGTCCGTAGGAGTTGCCTCCGGGGAGCGACGGCGCCACTCGGGGGATGCATTCAGAATGCTGTCAGATCATCAGATTACTTCGCGAAGATTGCTGCTGGTCGCGGCCGGGATGTCCCTGCTGGGGACGGCCGCCGGCTGCCGGGCCCCCTGGAGCAGCGAGGAGGTCGCGGCCGAGGCGGGGGTGGACGAGACCGCCCTGCCGGTGATGCCGGCCGGGTCCGGCGGGGCTCCCGGCGCTGCCGCGGCCGCCTCGGCCCCGGCGGCACCCTCGGCCGTGGCCTCCCCCTCGGCCGCCGCCTCCGCCTCCCCCCCGGCCACCGCCGCGCCGGGCGTGGTGCCGGTGCGCAAGGCGCTCACCGAGGCCGAGACCAAGCCGGTGTACGAGCTGGACGCGGCGCGGAAGGTGGTGGCGCTCACCATCGACGACGGGCCGGATCCCCGGCACACGCCCACCGTGCTGGCGCTGCTCCAGCAGTACGGGATCCGGGCGACCTTCTTCCTGATCGGTGAGAACGCGACCGAGCACCCGGCGCTGGTGCGGGAGATCTCCGACCACGGCCACCACATCGCCAACCACACCTGGACCCACCCGGACCTGCGGAGCCTGTCCGCCTCCAAGGTGCGGGACGAGCTGGTGCGCACCTCCGACCTGCTGCACACGACCACCGGCCGGCAGCCCACCTGGTTCCGGGCGCCGGGCGGGGACTGGTCCACGGAGTCGCTCAAGGTGGCCGCGGACCTCGGGATGCGGAACATGGCCTGGTCGGTGGACCCGCGGGACTGGTCCCGTCCGGGCACCTCGGCGATCATCGACACCGTCCTCAAGGACGTCCGGCCGGGGTCGATCGTGCTCAACCACGACGGCGGCGGCGACCGCTCGCAGACGCTGGCGGCGCTGAAGGCGTACCTGCCGGTGCTCGTGGACTCGGGGTACTTCTTCACGGCTCCGCCGAACTGAGGGCACTCCCGTGGGCGGCGGGTAGCGGCTATTCCCTCGAAACCACTCGAATGGGTGGATTGGGAGAACCGTTTCTGCGGATTTTGGGCCTCTAGGGTGATCTCGCACCAATTAACCGGGTACCGCCGCGTACCACCTGAAAGGCCCTCACTCATGCGTCTCCGCAACACCGTTCTCGCCGTCGCCAGTGCCGTCGCGCTCGTCTGCGCCGTCCCCACCTCGGCCAACGCCGCCGTCGGCGACTTCCTCTACAAGGTCGGCCCGGGGGTCCCGGCCGGGCTGGCCGACCCGCAGAGCGGCGAGTGCATCAACCTGTTCGGCGCCACCGAGGACAACCCGGCCTTCGCGCCGGACAACTTCACCACCTCCACGGCCACGGTCTTCCTCGACTTCGACTGCAACGGTGACACCTTCTACGTGATGAACCCCGGCAAGCGGCTCGGGGACCGGCTGAAGCTGCGCTCGGTCATCTTCTCCTGAGGCCGATCCTGAGGCCGACGGCACGGACGACCTGCGGGGCGGCCCCGGTGACCGGTTGTGACCGGTCGTCGGGGCCGCCCTTCTGCCGTCCGGGTCGCCTTCTGTTGGGGCGCTCACGGCGGCGGCGTAGCGTGAGGACGGGAGGGTTTCGCTGGTCCCGCCGACGGAGGAGGAACGATGTCCGTACGGGAACTGGACGCGGAGAAGCAGGAGGCCTTCGCCGGGCGCGTGGTGGACGTCCTGAACGACGCCTGCCTGGGGCTGATGACCAGCCTCGGACACCAGACCGGGCTCTTCGACGTGATGGCGGGCCTCGCCCCCTCCACCAGCGAGGAGGTCGCCCGGGCCGCCGGGATGAACGAGCGCTACGTCCGCGAATGGCTCGGCGGCATGGTCGTCGCCGGCTTCGTCGAGTACGACCCGGAGCGGCGCACCTACGCGCTGCCGCCCGAGCACGCGGCCTCGCTGACCCGGGCGGCCGGGTCGGACAACCTGGCGGCCATGATGCCGTTCCTGGCGATGATGGGCGAGGTCGAGCAGGAGCTGCTCGGCCACTTCCGCAGCGGCGGCGGGATGCCGTACTCGGCCTACCCGCGCTTCCAGCAGCTCCAGGCCGAGGAGAGCGCCCGGGTGTACGACCTGGCGCTGGTGGACGCGATCGTGCCGCTGGTGCCCGGACTGGCCGAGCGGCTGCGGGCCGGGATCGACGTGCTGGACGTCGGCACCGGGGAGGGGCACGCCGTCACGGTGCTGGCGAAGGCCTTCCCGGCCAGCCGGGTGACCGGGATCGACATCGCCGAGAACGGCATCGCCGCCGCCCGCGCCTCGGCGGCCGAACTCGGGCTGGACAACGCCCGGTTCGAGGTGGCGGACTCGGCCGCGATCGGCGGATCGTACGACCTGGTCACGGCGTTCGACGTGATCCACGACCTCGCCCGGCCGACCGGCACGCTCGCCGCCATCGCCGGTGCGCTGCGGCCCGACGGGGTCTTCCTGATGGGCGACGTCGCCGCCAGCAGCCGACTGGAGGAGAACGTCGAACACCCGCTGGCCCCCGCGCTCTACACCTTCTCGACCTTCTACTGCATGACGGTCTCGCTCGGCGAGGGCGGGGAGGGGCTCGGGACGGTGTGGGGCGAGCAGACCGCCCGGCGGATGCTGGCCGAGGCCGGGTTCGGGTCGGTCGAGGTGGAACGGGTCGAGGGGGACATCCTGAACCTGTACTACGTGGCCCGGCCGGACGGCGCGGCGAAGGACTGAGCGGCGGGGCGGGTCCCCGGTGCGGGGTGCGGGGTGCGAGGTGCGAGGTGCGGGGTGCGGGCGTGCAGGGCGTGCAGGGGTGGGGCCCACGCCCCTCGGGCCCGCGCGGGGTGGGTTCGGCCCGCGGGGCGGGGCCCGGCCGGGGCGGCGGCCGGCAGGGGTGGCCGGGGCCGGGCGGTCGGCGTACGTTCGAACTGTCCGGTCCGGTCGCCGGTGCCCGACGCGCGCGGCGGAGCGCGCGTTCACGGCGACGCGGCACGCCCACGGCAGGCAAGGAGGGCCCGGGATGACCGGCAACGGTTACGCACACCCCGAGGCACTGGTCCACACCGAGTGGCTGGCCCACCACCTGGACGACGGGACGATCCGGGTCGTCGAGGTGGACGAGGACACCACCGCGTACGACCGGGACCACATCCCCGGCGCGGTCGGCTGGAACTGGACCACCGACCTGCACAGCAAGGTCGGCCGCGACTACGCCGACCGCGACGGCGTCCAGCACCTGCTGCGGGCCGCCGGGGTCGAGGACGACACCACCGTGGTGCTGTACGGCGGCAACAACAACTGGTTCGCCGCGTACGCCTACTGGCTGCTGCGGCTGCGCGGCTTCGGGCCGGTGCGGCTGCTGGACGGCGGGCGCAAGAAGTGGGAGCTGGAGGGCCGCGAGCTGACCCGCGAGGTGATGGACTACCAGCACACCGGCTACCGGCTGACCGGGCCCGAGCGGCCGGAGCTGCGGGCGCTGCGGGACGAGGTGCTGGCCAAGGCCGAGGTGTTCGCCAAGCCCGGGGCGGACGCCGTCCTGGTGGACGTCCGCTCGCCGGCCGAGTTCCGCGGCGAGCTGATCGCGCCGCCGCACCTGCCGCAGGAGCAGGCGCAGGTGCCGGGGCACATCCCGGGCGCGATCAA
Source organism: Kitasatospora sp. NPDC085464 (assembly GCF_044541955.1). Taxonomy (NCBI): domain Bacteria; kingdom Bacillati; phylum Actinomycetota; class Actinomycetes; order Kitasatosporales; family Streptomycetaceae; genus Kitasatospora; species Kitasatospora sp. NPDC085464. Next base: position 147,511 of record NZ_JBITTM010000017.1, on the reverse strand, counting down.
CATCCCCTGGTCGCAGGCGGCCAACGACGACGGCTCGTTCCGGTCGGCGGAGGAGCTGCGCGCGCTGTACGCGGGCAAGGGCGTGGAGACGGAGCGCGAGGTGATCGCGTACTGCCGGATCGGGGAGCGGTCCGCGCACACCTGGTTCGCGCTCACCGAGCTGCTCGGGTACCCGCACGTGAAGAACTACGACGGCTCCTGGACGGAGTACGGCTCGCTGGTGCGGGCGCCGGTGACGCTCGGGGCCTGAGCGGCGGGTGACGGCCTGCGGGGCGGGCGGGGGCCGGTGCGGGGCGGGGTGCCGACGGGGGTGAAGGTGCCGATGGGGTGAGGTGACGGCGTCGCGGCATTGCTGCGACGGTGTCATTTCGGCGCGTTTCTTTTCATGAACATCTCACGATCCGGGAGTGGAGCGGGGACTGCCGGGACATGGATCGATCCGACCCAACGTTCGATCCCATCGTTCCGGTGATCCCTGGAGGACCACGTGCGCAAGAGGCTGATCGTCTCTGCTGCCAGCGCCCTGAGCCTGTTCCTGGCCGTCCCCGCCTCGGCATCCGACTTCCAACCCGGCGCGGCCGGGGCGGGCGACCCCTACTACCCGACCTACGGCAACGGCGGATACCGCGTCTCGCACTACGACATCCGGCTGAAGTACCAGCCCGCCACCGACGAACTCGAAGGCACCACCACCATCCTGGCCACCGCCACCCAGGACCTCTCCCGGTTCAACCTCGACTTCGCGCTGAACGTCTCCGAGGTCCGGGTCAACGGGCGGCCCGCGGCCTTCACCACCAGCGGCGAGCAGGAGCTGGAGGTCACGCCCGCCCGGCCGCTCGCCAAGGGCAGCCAGGCCACCGTGGTGGTCCGCTACAAGGGCGTGCCGTCCACCGTGAAGAAGTACGGCTTCACCGCCTGGCTGCGCACCCCGGACGGCGCGGTGGCGGCCGGCGAGCCGGAATCGGCCTGGTGGTGGTTCCCGAGCAACGACCACCCGAGCGACAAGGCCACCTTCGACGTCTCCGTGCTGGTACCCGACGGCAACCAGGTGATCAGCAACGGCACCCTGACCGGCACCTCCTCCTCGGCGGGGTGGACCCGCTACAGCTGGCGCGAGACCAAGCCCCAGGCGACGTATCTGGCCACCCTCGCGGTCGGCAAGTTCGACGTCACGACCGACACCACGCCGAGCGGGCTGCCGGTCTACAACGCGTACAGCAAGGACCTCGGTGACAACGCGGACGCGGCCAGGGCGAGCGTGGAGCGCACCGGCGAGCTGGTCGACTGGCTGAGCGGCTACTTCGGCGACTACCCGTTCAGCTCGGTCGGCGGCTACGTCCCCAACGTCCCGACCGGCTTCGCGCTGGAGACCCAGACCCGGGTCTTCTACAGCCCCCGGCAGTTCGCGCGCGGCGCCAACACCTCGGTGGTCGTCCACGAGCTGGCCCACCAGTGGTACGGCGACAGCGTCTCGCTCTCGCGCTGGAGCGACATCTGGCTGAACGAGGGCTTCGCCCGGTACTCGCAGTTCCTTTGGTCCGAGCACGAGAACGAGGGCACCGCGCAGGAACTCGCCGACTACGTGTACGCCTCGCACCCGGCCGACGACCCGTTCTGGAAGGTCAAGCCGGGCGACCCGGGCCCCGACGACCAGTTCTCCGGCGCCGTGTACGACCGGGGCGCGGTGGCCATCCAGGCGCTGCGCAACGCCGTCGGGGACGAGAAGTTCTTCCGGATCCTCAAGGGCTGGCCCACCGAGCGCCGCTACGGCAACGCCACCATCCCGGAGTTCCAGGCGTACGCGGAGAAGATCTCCGGGACGGATCTCGGCGACCTCTTCCGGACCTGGCTGTTCACCGCCGCGAAGCCCGCGACCGGGCCCGTTCCGCCGGCCGCCGCGGCCGCCTCGCTGGCGCCGGGCGCGGGCAGGGCGGACGGGCAGCTGCCGGCGGAGCCGAAGTCCTGGAAGAAGATCCAGGAGACCAACTCCCTGCACGACGCCGGGCACTGACGCCGGGTACTGATGCTGGGCACTGGCGTCCTGCACTGGTGCCCCGCACCGACGCCCGGCCGCGCGACGGAACGGGACGAGGTGCGGTGACGTGAGGTGACGGGCGTGGCCCGGGCGGCCGTTCGCACGTGAACGGGCGGCCGGGCTACGCCGCTCCGGAGCCGTCCGCCGCCAGCAGCTCGGTGAGGCGGCGGACGGCGAAGGGTATGAGGCCCCGGACCGGGACCAGCCGGCAGGGCGCCGCGCCGACCAGCACCTCGCGGATGCCCGCCTGCTCCTCGAACTCCCGCCCAACGAGCGGGAAGTGGGTGTCGTTGTCGTCCCCCACGTCCGGCGCCTCGATCCAGACCCGCTCGCCCTGGATCGCCATCGGGAAACGGCGGAGCTTGAGCCGGCGGTTGGGCGCGAACGTCTCGGCGTAGTGCAGGAAGGTGTTGCGGTTGTGCCCGACACCCACCAGTAGCACATGGCCGCCGAGGTCGTGCAGCGCGCCGAACGGCGACTCCCGGCCGACGGCGAAGCCCAGCGAGCGGCGGGCGGTGACCTCGCGGGCGTGCGCCCCGACGGCGGCGACCGAGACCTGCGGGTGCGTGCTGCGCAGGCTCTCCGGCAGGGCGCGCAGGGCCTCCGCCACCGCACCCGTACCGGAGGGGAGATCGGGCCGGAACAGCGGGACCGCGGCGCGCAGTTCGGCCGTCGCGGCGATGGGCGCCCCGGTGTGCCCGGGGACCGGGTCGCAGACCGTCCCGGTGGTGAAGGTGGGCGCCGCGACGGTGCCGGACGGCCCGACCGCTTCGCGCAGGGCGGCCACCACGGTCGCCGCGCCGCCCTCGACCCGGCCGAGGCTGGAGAGCGAGGAGTGCACGATCAGCGCCATGCCCTCGCGGACGCCCACTCGGCGCCAGCCCTCCACGAGGTCGGCGGTGGTGAGCGGGGTGGTGCCCGGTGTGGTCATGGTGCCCCCTGGTGAAGCCGGAGTCGGTGCTGATCGAGGTGCCGATCGGTGTGGCGTGGTGCGGCGCCCGGAGCGAACGCCGGTGCGCGGACGGTGTCGTGGTGGTGCGATCGTTCGGGGTCGACCATAACCGGTGCCACTGACAACCGGTCAGGACGGGTGTGCCCTGCGTCAGTTCACCGAGGGGCTACGGCGTTCGAGCAGGCGACGTCGCCGTGGCGGGGCCCGTGGCGGGGGTCAGCGGCGGTCCGCCTCGGCGAGGGCCCGGGCCTCCTGCTCGGGGGTGAAGCCGTGGCCGAGCGGCGGTTCGCCGCGGTCGCGGTCCCAGGCGAGCACGTCGGCGACGGTGACGGCGAGCGGGGTCGCGGGCAGCCCGGCGGCGCGGGCCCGGGCCGGGTCGCGCTGCTGACCGGGCCAGAGCGGCTCGGCCCGGACCAGCGGGAAGAACGGCCGGGGAGCGGTCTCCGGCGGCACCGGGACGACGTCCACCTCGGTGCCCGCGACCTCGGCGCAGGTGGCGATCAGCCCGCCCAGGGTGGTCGGTTCGGCCGGGCCCACGGCGTGGAAGGCGCCCGGCCGGTCGTCCTGGAGCAGCCGGAGCACCAGCCGGGCGAGGTCGCGCACGTCGACCAGCTGGACCGGCTGCTCCGGGCGGCCGGGCAGCGCGATCCGCCCGCCGCGCGCCGCCCGGCGCGCCCAGTAGGTGAGTCCGCGGTGCTCGTCGTGCGGCCCGGCCACCTTGCCGGGCCGCACGACGGTCGCCCGGTCTCCGTAACGGGCCGTGACGTGCTCCTCGCAGGCGACCTTGAGCCGGCCGTAGGTCTCCTGGGTGAGGTGCTCGGCGTCGAGCAGCGGGGCCCGGAGCGGTGCCGACTCGTCCGAGCCGGGGGCGAGGCCGTCACCCCGGTACACCGCGTGGCTGGAGACGAAGAGGTAGCGGCCGACCCGGTCGCCGAGCGCGTCCACGGCCTGGTCGACCTGGCGCGGGCGGTAGCCGCTGACGTCCACCACGGCGTCCCACCGGCCGTCGCGCAGGGCGTCGAGGTCACCGGTGTCGCGGTCGCCGATCAGGTGGCGGGCGGCGGGGAAGAGGCCGGGGTTGGTCCGGCCGCGGTTGAACAGGGTGACGTCGGCGCCGCCGCGCAGGGCGTCGTCGGCGATCGCGCGACCGACGAAGGAGGTGCCGCCGAGGACGAGGATCCGCATGGCGCCAGGCTAGGGCTTGGCGTCAACAGGATCGCGCGGGTCGGGTCGGTCAGCGGGTTCGGTCGGTGGGGGTCGGGAGGTCCGCGGGCCGGTCGGTGAGCCGGGGGTAGTCGGTGAGGCCGGTGGCGGTCTGGCCGTAGAGGTGGGTGTGGTCGACGGGGGTGAGCGGGGCGTGGGCGGCGAAACGTTCCGGCAGGTCGGGGTTGGCGATGAACGCGCGGCCGTAGGAGACCAGGTCGGCGAGTCCGGCGGCGAGTACCGCCTCGCCGCGTTCGCGGTCGGTGGCGGCGCGGTTCTCGCCGACGTTGCCGATCAGCGGGCCGGACCAGCGGGGGCGCAGGTCGGCCAGGGCCGGGTAGTCGTCGTTGTCGGTGAGGTGGAGGTAGGCCAGGCCGAGGGCGTCGAGTTCGGTGAGCAGCGCCCGGTAGACCGGCGCCGGATCGGCCTCGTGCATGCCGAACTGCGGGTTGCCGGGGGACAGCCGCAGACCGAGGCGGTCGGGGCCGATGGCGTCGGCGACGGCGGTGACCAGTTCGACCGGGAAGCGCAGGCGGTCCGCGAGCGTGCGGGGCCCGTACTCGTCGGTGCGCAGGTTGGTGTTGTCGGCCAGGAACTGGTGGATCAGGTAGGAGTTGGCGCCGTGCAGTTCGACGGCGTCGAAGCCGGCGGCGAGCGCGTTGCGGGCGGCGTCGACGTGGTCGGTGACCGCCTGGCGGATCTCCTCGCGGGTCATCTCGCGCGGCGTGACGGCCTCGGCCTTGCCGCCGGCCTTGACGTGCACCGGGCCCGGCGCCATCACGGCGGAGGGGCCGGCCGGCAGGTCGCCCAGCAGCCGGTTGAACGGGTGGCCCTGGCGGCCGCCGTGCATCAGCTGCGCGACGATCCGCCCGCCGGCCGCGTGCACGGCCTCGGTGACGGCACGCCAGCCGGCCACGTGCGCGGGCGTCTCCAGGCCCGGCAGGTGCCAGCCGGACTGGCCGCGGCTGCTCGGCCAGATGCCCTCGGTGACGATCAGGCCGGCGCTCGCGCGCTGGGCGTAGTACTCGGCGACGACGGGCAGCGGCGTACCGTCCTCGGCTGCCCGGTACCGCGTCATCGGGGCCATGACGAGGCGGTTGGGGAGGTCGAGCGAGCCGAGGCGGTACGGGCTGAGCAGGGATTCCGTGGTGGTGGTCATGCCGGAACCGTAGAACCTGACACCAATGTCAGGTTCAAGCGCCGGCGGCCTCCCCGGTGCTCGGCGGGTTGGTCGGCGGGTCGGTCGGCGGGGCCGTGGTCGTCGCGGCCACCGTGACGGCCTCGGTGAGGACCAACTCTTCCATGCCGTCGAGGAACCGCTCCATCGCCGGGCGCGGGATGACTGCCGGGTCCGCCGTCATGGCGAGGCTGAGTGCCTCGGGGGACTGCAGGGCGTCCAGGGCGTAGGTCAGGCCGGGGCGCGGCTCGAACTCCACCGGCCAGGTGAGGGTGGTCCGGTCGTGGCCGGGGTCGGGTGCCGCGGGCAGCAGCTCGCGGGTGTCGTTGAACACGCAGGAGCGGTCGGCGAGTTCGACGCCCTCGGCGGTGAGCCGGTCGACCTCCGCGGCCAGGGCGAGCTTGTCGAAGTAGGCGTGGCGGTAGGTGCCGATCGCGGCGGCGTGGGTGCGGCGCACCACCTCGCCGAACTCGCCCGTGGTGTCGGGGAGATGGAACAGCCCGTCGCCCGCGACCACGCCGACCACGTTGGCCAGCTCGGGCAGGAAGCGGTTGTTGACGACCACGTTCAGCACGACCTCCGTCCGGCCGGCGAGTTCGGCGGTCATCGTGGCGGCCGCGGCGAGCAGCACGGAGGACGTGCTCACCCGGTGGGCCGCGGCCACCTGCTCGACCGCTCGGGCCAGGGCGGGGGAGCGGAGCACCGCGTTCGGGAAGCGGGCGGGGGCGTCGGCGGCGGGGGTTCCGCCGGTCGGCGGGAACAGCCGGGGCGGGCCCAGGCGCAGCTTGCGGACGAACTGCTTGCGGGCCGCCGTGTCCCGTCGGACTCCGCGTTCCGAGAGCTGGAACTCGGCTTCCTGCAGCGGCTGTCGGGCCGGTTCGCGGAGCCCTGCCAGCTGCTCGGGCGAGTGGCCGAGGCTGAGTGCGGTGAGGTCCGCGACCAGCCGGCTCATCCCGGAGCCGTCCACCGCCGTGTGGGAGAGCACCAGGCTGATGTGCCGGGCCAGGCCGTCCGCCACGATCACGCCGACCCGGATCGGCCACCCGGTGGCGGTGTCGAAGGGGCGGGCCGCGAGCTCCTCGTGCAGTCGGGCGCCGAGGTCCGCCGGGTCTTCGGTCGGGGTGGCGGACCGCACCTCGACTGCCAACGTTCCTTCGGGGTCGAGGACTTGGCGCAGTCGGCCGTCCTCGTCCGGGAGCAGTCGGGTGTGCAGCGAGTCGTGCAGGTGCAGCAGCTGTTCCAGTGCGCCCAGGACGACGGGCAGCGGCAGCCCCGGGTCCAGTGGCGCGGCGGTGGTGATGTTGTAGCGCGGCGCGTCCGCCGGGGCGAGCCGGCGGACGGCGTCCCAGATGGCGTGTTGGCCCCAGGTGGCGGGTCCGGACCCGGCCCGTCCGGACGAGAAGGCGATCTCCAGCGGTTGACGTGTGCTCACCGTGTGCTCTCCGTAGTGCGGTGGTCATGGCGTCGTGCCGGTGCGTTGGGAGCGCGGGTGCTGCTGGGGAGAGTGTGGCGCACGGCTCGCGGCGCGTCGAGGGCCCGGCCGGCCAAGGGAGGGGGTTCCCTGATTGTCTTGATGTGAAGTATCTTGATGTCGAGATTGATGCCGATCATGCAAACGGGGGCCTGCCATGCGGGGGAACGGACTGATCGCGCAGCTGCGGAAGCCTCCGGGCGGCCGGGATGCGCGCACCATGCTGCTGGCGCAGTGCGTCGACCGGACCGGGACCGGGGTGTGGGCGGCGGCCTCGGTGCTCTACTTCACCTACGTCTGCGGGATGGACGCCCGGCAGCTCGGCCTGCTGCTGGGAGTGGGCGCGGTGGCCGGGATCGCCGGCTCCCCGCTGGCCGGCCGGGCGGCCGAACGGGTGCCGGTGCGGTGGCTGCTGATCGGGTGCCACCTGCTGCGGCTGGGGACGATGGGCCTGCTGCTGGTGGTGGACGACTTCGGCGCGCTGCTCCCCGTGGTCGCCCTGACCTGCCTGGGCGAGCGGGCCGCCAAGACCCTGGAGATGCTGTTCGCCACCCGGGTCGCGGGCGAGCGGCGCGCCACCTACCAGGCGTTGTTCCGCAGCGTGGCCAACGCCGGGTACGCGCTCGGCGCGGGCATCTCGGCGATCGGCCTCGCGGTGGGCACCACGGCCGCCTACCGCACGCTGATCCTGGCCAACGGACTCTCCTTCGTCCTGGCCGCCGTCCTGGTCTGGCGCACCCGGGAGCCCGCCGGGCGCGGCCTGGTGACGGCGGCCTCCGGTGCGGAGCCGGCGGCGGTCCCGTCCGCCGCGCCGAGCCCCTGGCGCGACCGCGGCTACCTGCTGTTCGTCCTGCTGGACATGCCGCTGAACCTGGACGACTCGATCCTCAACGTCGGCCTGCCGCTCTGGCTCGTCCACCACACCGCCGCGCCGCGCGCCGTCGTGCCGGTCTTCCTGGTCCTCAACACGGTGCTCGTGGTACTGCTGCAACTGCGCGTCTCGGCACTGGCGGAAGGCCCGCGCGGGGCGGCCGCGGCGGTGGGCTGGTACGGGGTGACGCTGTTCGGCAGTTGCCTGCTGATCGTGCTCGCCACCGGAGGCGGGCCGTGGACCGCCTCGATCGCGCTGCTGGCCGCGGCGATGCTGGTCACCCTGGCGGAGCTGATGCGGTCGGTGAGCTCCTGGGAGCTGGCGGTCGTCCTGGCGCCGCCGGGGGCCCGGGCCTCCTACCTGGGGGTGGCGGGGATGTCCCAGTCGGTGCAGAAGTCGGTGGGCCCGCTGCTGCTGACCGGGGTGGTGATGGCGGCCGGACCGGTCGGCTGGGTGGGCCTCGGCGCCGCGACCGTCGGCCTCGGCGCGCTCCAGCGCCGGGCCGGCCTGCGCCGGCTGGCGGCGCTGGCCGGCCCGTCGGCTCCCGATGGGTCTGCCGCTGCGCCCGCTGTCCCCGCGGGCGAGCCGGCGAAGCGGGCGGGGGCCGGGGTCGGCTGAGCCTGCGGGCGTCGGCGCCGGCCGGCCCGACGCCGCTCGGGGTCGGCGCGCGGCGGCGCCGGCCCGGAGCGCGGGACCGGACTGGCCGGGCCGGCCGACCGGATCGCCGTCGTGGACGGCACGCTGACGGTCAGCAGTCCGCCCGGCGGAGGGCCTGCGGGTGGTGGTCGCCGAGGACGGCGTGCTGCTGCGCGAAGGGCTGGTCGGCCTGCTGGCGCGGTTCGGGCACCGGGTGCTGGCGGTGCTGGAGTTCCTCCGGGCGTGACGCCGTGCAGGGCCGGGCCCCGTCGGAGTCGGCTCCGTCGGGGCTCCCGTCAGAGTCGGTCGTAGACGGCGGACAGCCGGTGCAGGACCTCGGTGGCGCGGTCGAGGTCGTCGGCGTCGTAGTCGGCGAGGTCGGCGTGCAGGGCCTCGGTGAGTGCTTCCTGGCGCTGTCGGTGCCGCTCGCGCCCGTCGTCGGTGAGCGCGACCACGACGGAGCGCTTGTCCTCCGGTGGGCGGGTGCGGGTGACGTACCCGGCTGCGACCAGGCCGTTGACCAGTTGGGTGGTGGCGGCTCCGGTGGTCTCGGTGCCCGCGGCGAGTGCGCTGATGGTCAACGGGCCCTGGTCGGCCAGTGTGCGCAGGGCACGGGCGTGGGTGAGTGAGAGGGCCCCGGGGGTTCGGGTGGCGCGACCGCGCAGGCGGGCGTCGGAGGCACTGAGTCGGTAGGCGGCGCGGGCCAGGCGGTCCAGCGCCTGTGCGCGCTCGGGGGCGGGCGGCCGGTCGGCCATGGTCGGTCCTCCGTGGTGGGTTGACAACAGCTTAGTCTAAGTACTTAATGGCTAAGTACTTACAAATTAAGTACTTAGCTACTTGCTCCGATCCAAGGAGGAGACCTCATGACCGTCCGTTCGACCGGCCAGAGCTGGGCCCTGGACATCGCCCTCGCTCAGGGCGGATTCGATGCGCTGCACCCCGAGGCCGTCGGGACTATGGAGCAGCTCGGCCACGACCACACCGACTTCGCGAAGGTCTTCGCGCTGGTCCGCAGCGGTGCGATGCTGCCCAAGGCGTGGGCGACGGTGGCCGGCCAGGCCGAGGAGAGGGCCGCTCACCACGAGCGGGGCGGTTTCGCGCAGACCGCCGCCGACCTCTACCTGCGGGCCGCAGTGATGTGGGGCCGCGCGCAGTACTCGATCTTCGACGCGGCCGACCCGCGCAAGGCGGCCATGCGTGAGTGCGCCGACCGCTGCGTGGCCCGGCTGGGCGCGCTGCGCGACGGCCGGGTGCGGCGGGTGGAGCTGGACTTCGAGGGCTCCACGATCCACGCCCTGTTGCACCTGCCCGCCGGCCCCGTGGAGAACGCGCCGGCCGTCATCCTCGGCCCGGGGATGGACATGATCAAGGAGGACTACATCTGGGCGGCCGAGCGGTACTACACCTCCCGGGGGATGGTCGCGCTGTCCGTCGAGGGGCCCGGCCAGGGCGAGAGCCGGGCCGGCGGGCTCACCGTCGATCTGACCAACTACGAGCGGGCGATCGGCCGTTACCTCGACCACCTGGCAGGGCTCCCGGAGGTCGACGAGACCCGGATCGGCATGTTCGGCATCTCGATGAGCGGCTACTGGGGCTCCCGGGCGGCCGCCACCGACGGGCGCCTGGCCGCGCTCGCCGCGTTCGAGGCCGTCACCGGCGACTTCGCGACCATCTTCGAGCGCGCCCAGCCCACCTTCAAGAACAACTACATGTACATGGCCGGGTACACCGACGAGGCGGCCTTCGATCGCGACCTCGCCCGGCAGATGCCGCTCGGCGAGCTGGTCGCCGACATCACCTGCCCGGTGCTGTACGGCATCGGCGAGTTCGACGAGCTCACCGACCTCGGCCAGGCGATCGAGAGCTTCGAGCGGATCCGGGCGCCGAAGGAACTGCGGGTCTACGAGGACGAGTTCCATCCGCTCGGCGGCGTGGCGGCCGAGGCGTTCCGGTTCGGCGCCGAGTGGCTGGAGCGCGCCCTCGCCGGCGGATTCGCCGAGCCTGGCCGCGACGTGCGCCACTACGTCCGTCGCGACGGCCGCACCACCGACGGCAGCGCCGACCCCACCTGGTGGCGCGGTGCGGCCCCGACCCGGCTGGCGGCCGTCCGCCGGGGCTGAGGCGGGACGCCGCCGCGGGGCGGGCCGACGGGCCCGGCCCGCGGGGGCCCGAGCGCAGCTGCGAGGGTGTCCGGCGATCTCGACCTGGCGGAGGGCCGCGCCGTCGTGGCCCTGATCAAGTCGACCGAGGTCTCGCTCGCCACCGCCTGAGCCCGGGCACGCCGCGGCCCGTCCCCCGGCGAGGGGACGGGCCGCGGCCGGCTGCGGGCCGGCGCCGAATCGCGTGGCTTCAGGGGCGGGTGGCCGTGACCAGGTGGTAGTCGAGCAGGCCGTTGCGCCAGGCGGGGAGGAAGTTGCGGGTCCAGTGGCCGGGCGGGACGGTGTCGGTGAGGTAGCGGTCGAGGCCGGGCCAGACGTCCGGGCCGATGGACTCGGCGCGGACGCTGGTGAAGCCCGCCCCGGCGAGGTCGGTGGTGAAGCCCGCGAGGGTGTGCGGGACGTCGAGGCCGTCGGCGAAGCTGGCGAGGAGGATGCTGAGCCGTTCGGCGATCTCGGGGCCCTCGGCGGCGAAGAAGGTGGTGACGGCGAGCCGGCCGCCGGGGCGCAGGACGCGGGCGGCCTCGTGGGCGAAGCCGGTCAGCTCGCGGAAGTGCTGGGCGGCCTCGACGGAGTACAGGCCGTCCAGGGAGGCGTCGGCGAAGGGGAGTTCGTCGGCCGCGCCGATGGTGTAGCCGAGCCGGTCGGGGTAGGTGGCCAGCGCCTTGGCGTTGACGGCGCGGGCGCGTTCGACCTGGTCGGGGTGGATGTCGACGCCGGTGACGGCCGCGAAGCGGAACTCGCGCAGGGCGAGGGCCGCGCCCAGGCCGCGACCGCAGCCGACCTCCGCCAGACGCAGCCGTTCGTGCGGCTCGGGCAGGGCCCGCAACACCCGCCGGTAGAGCTGCTCCTGACTGTGCACCCGGTCCTCGGGGGTGAGGGCGGTGAGGTCGATGCCGTGCCAGTCGCCGAAGTTGATGAACCCTCCTGCGAAGCTGGCTGCTTTGGACAGATCGCCGGCGCCGTAGGTCTGCCGTACGGTCGGGGGGATGCGGTTGTGGTCCATGGGCCGCTGGGTCTCCTGCTCGGTGGGCGCCCGGCCGTCGGACGCGCCGAGGTACGTACCCAAACCGGTGGTTGCCCGAACACGGTACGTGATGGACGGGTGTGCCCGGTGGGAAAAGGGCGCGGCGGTGTTGCGAGGGGGCTCGGAACACCGCCGCGCGACCGGGGGCGGCTACCGGGCGGGGCCGGTTGCCGCGGGGGTGGTCAGCGGCTGAGGGCCGTCGGCCGGTCGAGCCGGCTCTGCGGTGGGTGACGAACGGATCGCCGGTCGGGGCCCCGGTCATGCCGGGCGCCCTCCGTTCGCGGGGCGCCCGGCGAGCGGGACCGCGCAGGAGTCGGAGAAGCCCTGCGAGGAGACGCCGTTGGCGATGTTGCTCCGGGCGGCCATGTTGACGAAGGCGACGTAGGCGGTGAGTTCGACCATCGCCGCCGGGCCGAGGACGTCGAGCAGATCCCCGTACTGCTCGTCGGTGACGGTGGGCGGCGTGACGGACATCGCCTCGGCGTACGCCATCACGTCCCGCTCCAGCGGGGTGAACACGTCCGAGGCCCGCCAGTCCGGCACCCGGCTCGCCTTGGCGAGGTCCAGGCCCTGGTTCTGTGCCTGGAAGTAGTTGATGTCCAGGCACCAGCTGCAGCCGACCAGCGAGGCCACGGCCATGTGGGCGAAGGACTTGAGGCTCTCGTCGAGCGCGTCCCAGGCTGCGATCCGCCCCGCGAACTCCTGGTTCGAGACGGCGACCTCCGGGTTGTGCCAGAGGACCTCGGTGGGCTCGAAGACGGCGCCGAACGCCTTGACCATGGTCTCGCCGAGTTCGGCGGGCAGCTGGGCCTTCGGCAGACGGAGTGCCATGGGGTTTCCTCCCTGTGTGGTGGCTCGTTCGGGCATGAAGACACCGCAGGGCGGCCGGATGTGACAGGCGGCGGAAAAAATTCCCGCCGGGCGGGGCGGCGGGTTCGCTACAGTCCGCGAGGATTCCTGCGGCCTCGACGCCGGGGGCCTTGATCCCTCGACCCCGGGTCTCGGCCCTGCGGCCACGGCTCCGCGGCCTTGACGAGATCCCGACCGGACCTGAGGAGAACGACACCGTGAACGTCCCCGACGAACGCCCCGCACCGCCGCTGACCGGCGGCGAACGCGAGATGCTGCGCGGCTTCCTGGACTTCCACCGGGCGACCCTCGCCCTGAAGTGCGAGGGCCTGAGCGACGAGCAGCTGCGGCAGCGCGCCAGCCCGCCGTCCACCCTGACCCTGCTCGGGCTGGTGCGGCACATGGCCGAGGTCGAGCGCACCTGGTTCCGCCGGGTGATCGACGGCGAGGACGTCCCGCTGGTCTGGTCCGCCGAGGGTGACTACCAGGCCGCGTACGACGCCACCGGCGCCTCCCGGGCCGAGGCCTTCACCGCCTGGCGGACCGAGGTCGAGCACTCCCGCCGGATCGAGCTCGCCGCCGAGAACCTCGACGTCACCGGCTTCCAGCCCCGGTGGGACACCGAGGTGTCACTGCGGCTGGTGATGCTGCACCTGATCCACGAGTACGCCCGGCACAACGGGCACGCCGACTTCCTGCGCGAGGCGATCGACGGCGCGGTGGGGGCGTAGCCCCGGCGGCTCCGGCGGGGCCCGCTACCAGCCGAGGAGGTGGGTGCGGCGGGTGAGGGCGGTGAGGACGGACTTGGCGACGGTCTCGTGGGTGAGGTCGGCGGTGTCGAGGGTGTGCGAGCCGCCGTCCCCGGCCGGGCCCTCGTGGAGGACGACGTAGTGCAGGGCGGAGCCGGTGGCGCGGCTCTCGCGGCGGAAGGTGTCCAGCCCGGCCGGGACGGCCGGGGACTCCACGACGACCTGGTAGCCGCGGGTCGCGTACGCGAAGGCGGCCTGCGCGGCGGCGGCCAGGGCGGTCGCGTTCTGGCGGCCGGCCTCCGGCAGGTGGGGCGGGAGCCGGCCGCTGCGGATGACCCGCAGGAAGTCGTCCGTCCGCAGGTGGACGCTCGGGTGCAGCTCCTGTGCGAGCAGCTCCGCGACCGGGCTGTTCCCGGCCCCGGACGGGTCGACGAGGACCAGGACGCCCCCGGCGCCCCGGCCGCCCCCGAGCTCCGGCCCACCTACGGTCGTACGGTTCACAGCTGCTGATCCCTTCGCGGGCCGGGGACGGTCGGGTAGCCGGGGCGAGGCGGTCGGAGTGCGAAGGGGCTGGTCGGCACATATCCGGACAGCCGACCGCCTCGTCCCTACGACTGATGCGTTTCGGGGATCAACCTAGTCCAAACGGGTGCCCCGAGTCGTCCCCCACCCGGCCTACGGACGGGTGGCCGCGGTCGCTCGGTGACCGCCCGGTAAGCGCTCGGTGACCGCCCGGTGTCGGTTCTCGTTCCCCTCCGCGCGCAGGATGATCGGGTTGGTGAGCGCCGCCATCGGGCCCCACGGCAGGTCCGGGCCCATCGCGTTGCCCTTGCCCGGGGTGCCGTCCGGCTTCGGGTGGCGCACCTCGGCCCGGACGTACGCGGCGAGCGAGGCCGTGGTGCGCCACACCACCGTGCCGGAGCCGCCGGCCGGCAGCGACTCCTGGTGCATCTGCCCCTCGTCGGTGATCAGCCGGACCGTCCCGCCGGGCACCCCGGAGACGGTGAGCGTGACGTCCACGGGCGCGTCGGCCGGGACGGTCAGCTCCTCGCCGACGCCCGCCCGCCGGCCGTGCCCGGTCACGGTGAACTCCAGCCGGACGGCGCCGGATTCGGCGATCCAGCTGCGGCCGTTGCGCAGCCCGTCGAGGATCGCGTCCCGGGTGAGGTCCTCCGCGAGCACCACGTTGTGCGGGGAGCCGATCACCTGCGGCTCGCTGTGCGCGTCGCTGTTGCCCAGGGCGGGCAGCCAGGAGCGGCCCTCGCGCAGGGCGACGGCGAGCCGGCCGTCCCAGGTGTCCACCGCGGACTCGTCGTCGTACGTCCAGGGACCGTTCCACACCTCGACGGCGTCGGCCTGCTCGTAGCCGAACTTCCACTGGCAGGCGACGTACGGGCAGTACGGGTGCGCGGGCACCACCAGGCCGCCGGAGCGGTGGACCTGGCGGACGAAGCGCGGGAACTCCTCGTCGCGCGAGCGGTAGCGCCAGTCGACGAACTGGCCGGCCTCCAGGCCGAGGGCCAGCCAGTGGCCGTTGCGGGTGGTGATCTCCTCGCCCGGGACGACCAGCAGGTCCGGGCCGGCCAGCGGGCCCCAGACGGCGTGCGAGGAGCTGGTGTTGTGGTCGGTGGAGACGATGAAGTCCAGGCCGGCCGCGCGGGCCCCGGCCGCGACCTCCTCGGGGAGGCGCCGTCCGTCGGAGTGGACGGTGTGCAGGTGGCAGTCGCCCCGGTACCAGGCGCGACCGCGGCCGCGGGCCCGCTCGGCCGGGTAGCGCGGGGTGAACTGCGGGCCGGGCGCGCCGAACCGGAGGGTGACCTCGACGTGGTAGTCCAGGCCCTGCGGCGCGACCTGGTACGGGCCGAGGACGACGTGCCAGGTGCCGGGGCCGATCGGGCCGGGGAGGTAGCCGGGGGTCGCGGCGGAGCGGGAGAGGCTGAACTCGGTGCGGAAGCCGCCGGACCAGCCGCGGAAGCCGGGGCCGCCGAGGTCGGTGCCGCGTTCGTCGAAGATGCCGATGTCGCAGGAGTTGCCGGGGGTGCCGGCCGGGACCGGGGGCTTGTCGTAGCCGTAGGAGACGGCGATCTCCCGGACGCCCTCGGGGACTTCGACCGGGAGGTAGACGAAGTCGGGGGCGCCGGTGGGGAGATGGCCGGTGAGGGTGAGGGTGCGATCGGGGGGCGTGGCGGCGGGCGTGGCCGGCGCGGCGGGGGCGGCGGTGGCCTCGCCGGTCGTGGCGGCGAGGCCGAGGGCGGTGGTGGCGCCGGTGGCCAGGCCGGTGCGGAGCAGGTCCCGGCGGGTGGGGCGGGGTGCGCTGGGTTCGGTCGGCATCGAGGTCTCCGGGGCGGGGCGGGTCGGGTCGCTCGCGTGCCTACCCGGGTGAGTGAACCGGGGGTGATTCCGGGGTGAGGCGGGGCCCACGGGGGCGGGGCGGGTCGGTGAAGAGGGGGCGGGCGGGGGCGGGGGGCGAGTTGCGGGGAGTGACGAATGGTCGGTTCATAGTCATGTAATCAGTGGATATCCGGATGGAATGGACAGGGAGGCTGGCGTGGCGCTGAGTCGGCGGACGCTGCTCGTGGTAGTGGCCGGAGGCGTACTGACGGGGTGCCGGGCCAGGCCGGCGCCGACCTCGCACGCCGGGGCGGCCCCGTCGTCAGTCTCCGCTCCGGGGGCGGCGGACGCCACGGTGGGCGGCATATCCTCGGCGGCGAGCGCCGCACCGACCCAGGATCCGGCGACCGCCGTGCCCGCCGAGACCGCCACGGCCACCGCCACGGCCGACGCCGCGGCGACTCCCGCGCCCACCCCGGCTCCGGCGAAGGAGCCGACCCGGGCGGAGACGGTGGACCGGTACGCCGCCGTGGCCCCGACGGACTGGGGCCTGGAGGTCGCCGGGGTGATCACCGAGCTGCCCGACGGCGAGCGCGCGACGGCCCTCACCTTCGACGCCTGCGGCGGCCCCGGCGGCAACGGCTACGACGCCGACCTGATCGACTTCCTGCGGGCGAACGCCGTCCCGGCCACGCTCTTCCTGAACGCCCGCTGGATCGACGCCAACCCGGACGAGTTCGAGCAGCTCGCCGCCGACCCGCTGTTCGAGATCGGCAACCACGGCACCGTCCACCGCCCCCTCTCGGTCACCGGCCGCTCCGCGTACGGGATCGCCGGCACCGGCGACGTCGGCGAGGTCTACGACGAGGTCGCGGGCAACGCGGGCAAACTCACCGGCCTGCTCGGGCACCCGCCCCGCTTCTTCCGCTCCGGCACCGCGCACTACGACGACGTCGCCACCCGGGTGGTCGCCGACCTGGGCCAGCGGGTGGCCGGCTTCACCGTGAACGGGGACGGCGGTGCGACGCTCAGCGCCGCCCAGGTGCGGCAGGAGGTCGGGTCGGCCGGGCCGGGCGCGATCGTGATCGGCCACATGAACCACCCGGGCGGCGGGACCGCCCCCGGGGTGGCGGCGGCGCTGCCGGCGATGCTGGCGGCGGGACGGCGCTTCGTCCGGCTCTCGGACGTGCTGTAGTCCCGGGGCCCGGACCGGCCGGCCTTCGGGAGCGCGGAGCCAGGCCGGCCGCGTCGGCCCTCGGGCGCGCGGCGCCGGGCCGGCCGCGTCGGCCCTTGGGCGCGCTACACCAGCCGGAGGCCGCCCGGGTGTTCCTCCTCGATGATCCGCACCAGCCAGTCGAAGACCGTCGGCCCCTCGCCCGCCCGGGCGGCGGCCAGCTCGGCGCCGACCCACTCGCGGTTGGTGGGGTGGCAGCGGCCCAGCCGCAGCTCCAGCTGGCGGACCGTCTCCGGGTACCCGAGCCTGCGGCGGGAGGCCTCGTGGTCGCGCCACTCGATGAGCCAGTCGCCGTCCTCGGGCGTGCCGTAGCCGCCGCGCAGGCAGTCGGCGAAGGCGTCGAGGTTGCGGCCGAAGTAGCCGTCCACGCCGATCTCCTGCCCGACGACGTCCCAGAAGTCCTCCAGGGAGCCGATCCTGCTGCCGTCGATCACGTAGGTCACCGTCACGGGGTCGAGGATAGGCCCGGGTGGTGAACGGCCGGTGCGGTGATCGGCGGCCGCCGCGACGACGCCGTTGCTCCGGACGAGGCCGCTGCCGCTGCCGCTGCCGCTGCCGCTCTTGCTACTGCGCCGGCTCCACGGCGATGGCGGTGGCGAGCAGGCCGTCCCGGACGGTCCAGCGGCCGTCGAATCCCGGCAGCCGGCGCCCGCCGACCACCGGGCCCGGGACCAGCAGGCGGGCGGTGAAGGTGCCGTCGGGGGAGAGGTCCAGCTCGGCCTCGCTGAACTCCAGGAAGAGCCCGGTCAGCGGGAACCACGCCTTGTACACGGACTCCTTGGCGCTGAACAGCAGGCGTTCCCACGGGGTGCCCGGGTCGGTGGCGGCCAGGTCGGCGAGCCGCTTCTGCTCGACGGGCAGTGCGACGACGTCCAGGACGCCCTCCGGCAGCGGCAGTGCGGGCTCGGCGTCGATGCCGACGGAGGCGAGGGTGCCGGCCCGGGCCACGGCAGCCGCGCGGAAGCCGTCGCAGTGGGTGAGGCTGCCGATCACGCCGTCCGGCCAGCTCGGCGCGCCGCGCAGGCCCGGGACGAGCGGGCGGTAGGGGACACCGAGCCGGGCGAGGGCGGTCCGGGCGCAGTGCCGGACGGTGGTGAACTCGCGGCGCCGCTTGTCGACGGCGTTGGCGACGGCCGCCGCCTCCTCCGGCTCCAGCCGGGCCTCCGGGGGGTCGTCGTACGCCACCTCGGTCACCACGACGTCCGGCAGCAGGTCCCCGATCACCCGTTCCCCCCTCGGTCGGTCGCGCGGGGTCGTCGCCGCGCGGCACGAGGGTAACCCGGCCGGGGGGATCTCCGGGGGCGAACGGGGACTGCGGCCGGAGTGCGCGGACGCGTGCGCTACTCGAAGGCGGCCGCCGCCTCGCGCAGTGCCCGGGCGACGGTCTCCGGGTCGTACGGCGCCGGCTCGCCGGGCAGGTAGGTGACGGCGTGCAGGGCACCGGTGTAGCGGAAGGAGCGGTGGCGCTCGTGGACCGGCCAGGACACCGGCGACTTGCGGTCGATCCCGACGCTGATGCCCTGGAACGGCGCCATGCCGATCAGCTGGTGGACCGGGCCGAGTCGGCCGCCCTCGGTGCCGTCCACGAGCAGGCGGAACTCCCACCTGAGGTCGGCGACCGCGGTGGCCTCCAGGGTGACCAGCCGGGTGCCGTCCGGCAGGGGGCCTCCGTCGGCCTCCAGTAGGTCGCCGTACTGGTTGTAGGCGAGGCGCAGCCGGCCGTCCTCGACGTACAGGCTATAGCCCCCGCCCTGGTCGCCGTGCGACACCAGGACGCCCTGGTCGCCCGTCCGGTAGCCGTCGAGGGCGGCCTCGACGGTGAAGGAGCGGAAGGAGATCAGCCGGGAGGAGCGGTAGCGCTCCAGCTCGGGGGTGCCGGGCAGCAGGGTGACCGGTCGGCGCAGGCGGTCCGCCTCGGGGCCGCGCAGGGCGAGGGCGCCGCTGCCGTCGGCGAGCGGGAAGACGCCGTTGCGCCAGGCGGCGGCCTCCCAGGCGGCGGACAGCTCCTTGACCAGGCCGGGGTGGTCGGCGGCGACGTCGTGGATCTCGGTGGGGTCGGTCCGGAGGTCGTACAGCGCCCATTCGCCGTCGTCGTACTCCGCGCCGGGGCGGTGCAGGGTGACCAGCTTCCAGCCGTCGCGGTAGTAGCTGCGGTTGCCGGTCATCTCGCAGTACTGCTCGGGGTGGGTGCCGGCCGCCGCGCCGTCGCGCAGGACGGTGGCGAAGCTGATGCCGTCGAGTTCCTGGACGGGGCGGTCCCGGCGTTCCGACGGCCTCTGCACGCCCGCGAGTTCGAGGAGGGTGGGGAGGACGTCGGTGACGTACTGGTACTGGGCGCGGACGCCGTCGTCGCCCTCGGCGCGCGGCAGTCCGGCCGGCCAGGACAGGACGAAGGGGACGCGGACGCCGCCGGCGTAGGTCTGGCCCTTGTAGAGGCGGAAGGGGGTGTTGGAGGCCATCCCCCAGCCGCGCGGGTAGTGGACCAGGCTCTGCGGGCCGCCGATGAGGTCGATCTCGCGCCGGACGTCGGGGTTCCAGTCGTCCGGGAGGTTCGGGTGGTGGACGAAGCGGCTGAAGTAGCTGCGGGTGCCCTCGGCGCCGCCCTCGCCGGTGCCGCCGTTGTCGCTGGTGAACACGATGACGGTGTTGTCGAGTTCTCCGAGGGCGGCCAGGGTGTCGGTGAGCCGGCCGAGGTTCTGGTCGACGTTGTCGACCATCGCCGCGTACACCTCCATGTAGCGGGCGTACAACTTCTGCTGGACGTCGGTGAGTTCGTCCCAGGCGCCGACTTCGTACCCGGCCTCGGAGTTGCGCTCGGGCAGTTCGGTGCCGGGCGGGAAGTGACCGGCGGCGAGCTGGCGGGCGAAGCGGCTGCGGCGCAGTTCGTCCCAGCCGCCGTCGTAGCGGCCCCGGTGGCGGGCGAGGTCCGCGGGCTTGGCCTGGAGCGGGCCGTGTACGGCGTTGTGGGCGAGGTAGAGGAAGAAGGGCTTGTCGGCGTCGTGGGCGCGCAGCGACTTGACCATCTTGACGGCCTGGTCGGTGAGGTCGTCGGTGTAGTAGTAGTCGTCGGGGAACTCGTCGATGTCCAACGGGGTGTTGTCGCGGACGAGCTGGTGCGGGTGGAAGAGGCTGGTCAGGCCCTCCAGGACGCCGTAGTACTGGTCGAAGCCCTTCTGCAGGGGCCAGTTGGCGCGGTCGTCGGCCGCGTTGGAGGCCGAGTCGCGGGTGAGGTGCCACTTGCCGACCGCGTAGGTGGCGTAGCCGGCGTCGTGCAGCAGCTCGGCCAGGGTGGGGATGTCCCCGGCGACCTCCATGCCGTAACCGGGGAACCCCGGGTCGGCGTTGGCGACGAAGGAGTAGCCGACGCGGTGCGGGTTGAGGCCGGTGAGCAAGGCCGCCCGGGCGGGGGAGCAGAGCGGCATGGTGTGGTAGTTGGCGAGTTTGACGCCGGCGGCGGCGAGGCGGTCCAGGTTCGGGGTGGGGATCTCGGCGCCGAACGGTCCGATGTCGCTGTAGCCCATGTCGTCGATCAGGACGACGACGATGTTGGGGGCGCCTTCGCGCGGGCGGACCCGCCGGGGCCAGGCGGGGGTGGACTCGCGGAAGGTGCGGCCGACGGTGCCGGGGAAGTCGGCGTAGGGGTCGCGGCGGTGCGGGTTCGCTTCGGGCGGCGTGCCGGTCATGCGGGGCTCCGGGTGGTGGCTCGGGCCGGCTCCAGCCGCGGGACGGCGGCCAGGAGCTCGGCGGTGTAGGGGTGTTCGGGCGCGGTGACGACGCGGTCGGCCGGTCCGGTCTCGACGATCCGGCCGCGGTGCATCACGGCGATCCGGTGGCTGACCCGGCGGACCACGGCCAGGTCGTGGGCGATGAAGAGGACGGCCAGACCGAGTTCGCGCTGGAGTCGGGCGAGCAGGTCGATCACCTGGGCCTGGACCGAGACGTCGAGCGCGGACACCGGCTCGTCGCAGATCAGGACGCTCGGTTCGGGGGCCAACGCGCGGGCGATGCCGATGCGTTGGCGCTGGCCGCCGGAGAAGGCGCGCGGGTGGCGGTCGGCCGCGGCCGGGTCCAGTCCGACCTGGGTCAGCAACTCGGCGACCCGCTCGGCGCGCCGGTCGCGGTCGCCGAGGCCGTGGGCGATCAGCGGCTCGGCGATGATCTGCCCGGCGGTCATCCGGGGGTTGAGCGAGGAGTACGGGTCCTGGAAGACCAGTTGGACCTCACGGTGCGGCCGCGGGCCGGGGTCCTGGCCGCGGAAGCGGATGCTGCCGGCCGAGGGCGCGTGGGCCAGGACCAGCGCCCGGGCGAGGGTGGACTTGCCGGAGCCGGACTCGCCGACCAGGCCGAGCGTCTCGCCGGGGTAGAGGTCCAGGTCGACGCCCCGCAGGGCGGCGGCGGGGCGGCGCCGGGAGCCGTAGGTCTTGGTCAGGCCCCGGACGGTCAGCAGGGGCCGGGAACCCGGCGTGCTGTTGGCGGCGGCCCGGGAGGGCTCGTCCAGGCGCGGGACGGCGGCCAGGAGTTCGCGGGTGTACGGGTGCCGGGGTTCGCTGAGGAGCCGCGCGGTGGGGCCGTGCTCGACCACCCGGCCGTGGCGCATGACCAGGAGCCGGCGGCAGGTCCGGGCGATCACGCCGAGGTCGTGGCTGATCACCACCAGCGCGGTGCCCTTCTCCTGGTTGAGCCGGGTGAGCAGGTCGAGGATCTGCCGCTGGACGGTCGGATCGAGGGCGGTCGTCGGCTCGTCGGCGACCAGCACCTCGGCGTCGTGGGCGAGCGCGAGGGCGATCATGATCCGCTGGCGCTGGCCGCCGGAGAACCGGTGCGGGTGGTCGCGTAGCCGCCCGGCGGCGTCCGGGATGCCGACCAGATCGAGCAACTCGACTGCCCGGGAGGTGCGTTCGGCCTTCGGTCGACGCCCGCCGTGCGCCCGCAGCGCCTCGTCCAGCTGTCTGCCGACGGTGAGGACGGGGTTGAGCGAGGACATCGGGTCCTGGAAGACCATGGCGATCCGTCGCCCGCGCAGGGTGCGCAGCGCCTGCTCGGGGAGGGCGCCGAGGTCCTGTCCGGCGAGTTCGACGGAACCGGCGGTGATCCGGCCGCCCGGCGGCAGCATCCGCAGCAGGGCGAGGGCGGTGGTGGACTTGCCGGAGCCGGACTCGCCGACGATGCCGAGGGTGTCGCCCGCCGCGAGCCGGAAGTCGACGCCGTCCACGGCGGTGGTGTCGTCGAACCGTACGGTGAGGCCGCTGACGTGCAGCACGTCGGGCACGGTGGTCATCGGCGGATCCCCCGGTTCAGGGCCTCGGCGATCAGCGTGAAGCCGAGCACCAGCGCGGTGGTGGCGGCCAGTGGGGCGGCCGCGAAGGTCGGGTCGGTGGCGAGGTAGCCGACGGACTGGCCGAGGATGCTGCCGAGAGTGGGCTCCGGCGGGCGGACCCCGAGGCCGAGGAAGCTCATGGCGCCCTCGATGAACACGCCGAGCGAGAGCGCGACGGCGGTCTGCACGACCAGCGGGTCGACGGCGTTGGGCAGCACGTGCCGCAGCAGCACCCGGCTGCGGGAGGCGCCTGAGACGCGGGCCGCCACGGCGTACTCGCGTTCCCGCTGGACCAGGATGCCTGCGCGCAACTGCCTTCCGAAGCCCGGTACTTCGGCCAGGGCGATGACGATCACCACCGGCCAGCGGCCGGGGCCGAGGACGGCGGTCACGGCGAGGGCGAGGATCAGCCCGGGGAAGGCGAGCAGCAGGTCGAAGGCGCGCTGGACGGCGAGGTCCGCCCACCTGGAGGTGGCCGCGAGCAGCGCCGCCGAGCAGCCGAGCAGCGCGCCGGCCGGGACGGCGGTGACGATCAGTGCGAGGTCGGTGCCGATGCCGTGCAGCACCCGGCTGCAGAGGTCGCGGCCGAGGTCGTCGGTGCCGAAGGGGTGGGCGGTGCTCGGGCCGGCCAGGGCGAGCGCGCTCTGGGCGTTCGGGTCGGACCCGGTGAGCAGCGGTGCGAGCAGGCCGGCGAGGGCGACCACGCCCACCAGGACGAGGCCGGTCAGGCCGCGTCCGGTGAGCAGGGCGGAGAGGTGACGGTGCTTCGTCGCGGGGGAAGCGGTGGCGGGGGAAGCGGTCGCGGTGGTGGTGGTGGTCATCGGGTCACTCCCAGCGGATCCGGGGGTCGAGCCAGGCGTACGCGAGGTCGGTGAGCAGCTGGACGGCGACGTAGACCGCCACCACGAGCAACAGCAGGTCCTGCACCACCGGGTAGTCCCGGCGGGCGACTCCCTGCTCGATCAGCCGGCCGAGTCCCGGCCAGGCGAAGATCCGTTCCACCAGGACGGCCCCGGCGACGAGGTGGCCGATCTGCAGGCCCAGGACGGTGACGGTGGAGGGCAGCGCGTTGGGCAGCGCGTGCCGCCACACGATCCGTCGGCGGGAGACGCCCAGCGCCGTCGCGGTGCGGACGTAGTCCTCGGCGAGGGCGCGCTCGATGCCGTCCTTGAGGTGGCGGGCGAGCACGGCGGCGCTGGGCAGGGCGAGGCAGAGTGCGGGCATCGCCAGGTACTGGACGGCCAGGTCGGGTGCGTCCAGCAGGGACTCGTGGCCGCCGGGCGGCAGCAGCCCGAGCGAGACGGCGAACACCAGGACCAGCACCACACCGGTGACGAAGGGCGGCACGGCGAGCGCGGCCGTGGTGAGCGCCCGGACCGCGACGGCGACCGGCCGGCTGCGGGTGGTCGCCCCGGCCAGCGCCAGCGGCAGCGCGATCAGCACCACCAGCAGCAGTGCGCCGAGGGCGAGTTGGGCGGTGGTGTCGAGCCCGTTGCCGATCAGGTCGGAGACCTGGCCGCCGATCGCGTAGCTCGGCCCCGGATCGCCGCTCAGCAGGTGACCGAGCCAGCTGACGTACTGGCCGAGGACCGGCTGGTCCAGGCCGAGTCGGGAGCGGACGGCCTCGACGGTCGCGGGCGAGGCGTCGGGCCCGGCGAGGGTGGTTGCCGGGTCGCCGGGGATGAGGCGCAGGATGAGGAAGACGAGGAAGGAGGCGAGGGCCAGGACCAGCAGTCCGCTGGGGAGGCGTTTGAGGAGGAAGGTGCGCATGGGTCGGGTACCGGGCCGTCCTGCTCAGGCCGTCAGGTGGGCGTCGTCGAGGTTGAGGTAGCCGAACTTGTTGAGCGTGGCGCCCCGGGCCTTGCGGCCCGCGACCTCGACCAGTCCGGCGATGGCGAGGTCGATCACGAACTCCTCGTCCAGGAGCACGTCGGTGATCTGCTGGTAGAGGGCCTTGGCCTCGGGGCTGTCGCTGTCGGCGCGGTTCCAGGCCTGCTGCACCACGTCGGTGTAGGCGGCGGAGGCGAAGTGCGAGCTGTTGCGGGCCTCGTTGAAGGGGTAGGCGCTCACCGCGAGGGTGGCCGGGTGGAGCTGGGCGAATCCGTGGCTGAGCGTCCACAGTGCGGGCATCGTCTGGGAGATGAGCTGCTTCTGCATGGTGGGCGAGTCGGTGGGCTGGAGCACCGTGTCGATGCCGACCTGCTGCAGGTCGTACTGGAGGATCTGGGCGATCGCGGTCGAGCCGGGCTCGCTGGAGTGGGCGAAGGGCAGCGTGATCCGGTCCAGGCCGGCCTCCTTGAGCAGGGCGCGGGCCTTGTCCGGGTCGTGGCGGTAGTGGGTGGCGCCGGCCTCGGTGTAGGCGGGGGACGACTTGGGCCAGGGCACGGAGGAGACCGTCCCGTAGCCGCCGAGGGCCTGCCGGACGAGGCGGTCGCGGTCGACCGCCCAGGCGATGGCCTGGCGCACCCGCTTGTCGCCGACGTGCTCGGCGGTGACGTTGGCGCCGATGTAGTAGGCGCCGGCACCGGTGTCGTACTGCGTGATCCGGAACTGCGGGTCGGTGCGGAGGGTGGCGACGTCCTTGCCGCTGACGTTGTACGACAGGTGCGTCTGGCCGGTCCTGAGCGAGGACAGCAGGGACTCGGCCTGCGGGACGATCCGGATCTCCACGCCGTCCAGGTACGGGCGGCCGGGGTTCCAGTACGCGTCGTTGCGGGCGAGGGTGAGCGAGGCGCCCGGCTTGCGGTCGGTGAGGACGAACGGGCCGGTGCCGATCAGCCTGGTGCCGGCGACGGCGTCCTCGACGGTGCCGGCATCGGGGATGATCATGAACTCGAAGAGGTCGAAGAGGTTGCTGACCGGGTGGGCGAACACCAGGGTCAGCTCGAAGTCGCCGTTCTTGCGGAAGTCGGTGACGGCAGCGGCGGTCGAGCGCAACTGGGCGGAGCGGGCCGGGTTCTGGAGGTTCTTGACCGCGAAGACCACGTCGTCGGCGGTGAACCGGCGGCCGCTGTGGAAGGTGACGTCCTCGCGGAGCTTGAGCGTGACGCTCCTGCCGTCCTCGGCGACCTGCCAGGCGGTGGCGAGTTCGGGCTGCGGCCGCAGCCGGTCGTCGTACCTGGTGAGGGTGTTGAAGACCAGGCGCTGGATCAGGGTGTTGGCGCTCTGGGCGAAGAGCAGGCTCGGGGTGACGTCGATGCCGGTGGCGACGGAGAGGACGCCGCCCCGGCGGGGAGTGCCCGAACCGTCCACGGCGTCGGCCGCGTTCGCGGCGTTCGAAGTCTCGTCGACGGCGGACCGGCAGGCCGCGAGCGTCAGCAGGCCGGCACCGGCGAGGCCCGCGCGCAGCAGGGCGCGGCGGCTCGGGGCGGGAGGACGGGTGAGCGCGGTCATGGCGGTCCTTCGGGAGTCGGCAGGGGGGTGGGGGCTGGGGGCGGAGGAGGGGGTGGGAACGGCCCGTGGCGCAGCGCCGGTCCCCGCTCCGGACCGTCGTCGGTACGGAGCGGGGCGGTGGCTGCCGTGTTCGCGGGGCCGGTGCGGTCAGTTGGCCGCTTCGAGCTCCTCGGCGGGCACCAGACCGGGCACCCGCGGCGGCTCGGCGGGCTCCAGCAGACGGCTCGGGGTGCCGTCCACCCCCACCGGCAGGTCGCCGTCCAGGGTGATCCGGCGCACCAGGCGGGGCTCGTCGCCGTAGTCCGCGACCGCGTAGTGCTGGGTGGCGCGGTTGTCCCAGATCGCCACGTCGCCGACCTGCCAGTCCCAGCGGACGGTGTTCTCCAACCGCTCGACGTAGCGCTGGAAGAGGTCGATCAGCGCCTTGCCGTCGTCACCCGAGACGCCCTGGATGCGCTGGGCGAAGGCGCCGAGCAGGAGGGTCTTCTCGCCGGTCACCGGGTGGACCCGGACCACCGGGTGCTCGGTCCTGAAGGCGGTCGAGACGAAGACCTCCCGGAACAGCTTGGCGACCTCGGCGTTGTTCGCCAGCTCCGGGCGCAGCGCGAGCCGGGCGGCGTAGTCGTAGTCGTTGGTGTGCACGGCGCGCAGGCTCTCGGCGAGCGTCTTCAGCGGCGCGGGCAGGTCCCGGTAGGCGGCCGCGGTGTTGGCCCACACGGTGCTGCCACCGGCGGGCGGCACCTCCAGGGCACGCAGGATCGAGGCCTTCGGGTACGACGGGACGAAGGTGACGTCGGTGTGCCAGTTGTTGGCGCGTACGCCCTTCGTGGCGTCCAGTTCGAAGATGTAGCGGCCGTCCGCGCTGGGCACGGTGGGGTGGCCGACCGGGTGGCCGAGGAGGCGGGCGAAGGCCTCCTGCTCGGCGTCGTCCAGGTGCTGCTGGCCGCGGAAGAAGAGCACCTTGTGCTCGTACAGCGCGGCTTCCAGGGCGGCGACGGTCTCGGTGGGGAGCTCGCCGCCGAGGCGTATGTCGTGCACGATCGCGCCGATCCGGCCGGCGGCGGGCGTGAGGCGGAGGGGGGTGGGGGCGGCTTCGACGGCTTCGGTGGTTGCGGTGGGGGTGGTGGTTGCGGTGGTGGTCATGGCGGTTCGCCTCCGGGGTGCAATGACGGAGAGTGACTGATGGCGGCCGCGCCCGGGTGGGGCGTGGGTGTGCGGGGGCAGCGCCGGACACGGAGTCCGGGAGAGGGAGGTCCGGCCCGGCGGGCGGTCAGGACGCGAGCGCGCCGCGACAACAGCGGCGCGGGCAGCGGCGGGGAACTGGGCGGACGACGGTGTGCATCGGCCCTCCTTCCGGCTCGCTGCGTGTGGGCTCGGTGCTCATCGTGCTGAAGCGCAGGACTGCCTGTCAATCGTCATCTTGCCTGGTGGGAAAGGGTGTTGCTGCTTCGTTTCGGCCGCTTGCGGTTCCTTGCGCCACCTTGCGGTCTGTTGCGTCCCGTTGCGGCGGAT
Source organism: Kitasatospora sp. NPDC085464 (assembly GCF_044541955.1). Taxonomy (NCBI): domain Bacteria; kingdom Bacillati; phylum Actinomycetota; class Actinomycetes; order Kitasatosporales; family Streptomycetaceae; genus Kitasatospora; species Kitasatospora sp. NPDC085464. The sequence goes on along the minus strand of NZ_JBITTM010000017.1, from coordinate 120,598 downwards.
TGCGGGGGCACGGCGGTCCGGCGCGCGGTCGGTCGGCTCTGCCGTGCGGGTGCGGCGGTTGCCGACGTGCGGAGCGGAAGTGGCCAGGGCCGGCGCGGGCAGCTCCCGCGCCGGGGTCGACGCCTGGCCGGCGGCGGTCGCTCGGTTACGGCACGTGATCGGTCACTGCCCGAGGAGCCGGGCGAAGTCCAGTCCGAGGCTGCCGAGGACGGGCAGTGCACCGAGGTCGGTCACGCCGCCGACCGGGATGCTGTAGCCCTGGTTCACCACGCGGAGCGCGGAGCCGACGACGGTGGGGCTGGGGGCGGGGGCGGCTGCTGACGGCGTGGCGGCGGCCGGGATCAGGGCGGCGCCGAGGAGCAGGGCGGCGAGTGCGGTGCGCATGTGAGGGGACCTCCGGGGCGGACGGGCAGGCATGCGGGCAGCCGGACGGACAGGCGCACAGGGTGCACGGGCACGCAGGCGGCACAGGCGTACAGGCGGAGAGGCAGAAAGACATGCCTGCGGATGACGGCCTGTCAACACCCCCAGTGGCGGAGCGGTCACGCATCTTCGCCCCTTCGGCGGCATTCGTAAAGATTCTTGCCTTGTGTTCATGCCAACATCAAGGAGGTCTGGACCATGCCAAGGAAGGGCGCATACGTTCCCTTCACAAGGACGGGTGCCGGGCCGCCGAACTACCGGGCGGTGTCGGCGACTTGCGCCTGTCATGTCCATGCCTCTACTCGGGGTGTCGGACCAGCACGCCCTGTCAGCACTGCAACCGGAGGGAACGAACCATGCGCGCCATCGGCAAGAACCTCAGGATCCTCGCGGGCGCCCCGCTCGCCGCAGCCGCTCTCATCGCCTTCACGGCCGGCACCGCCAGTGCCGCCATTCCGATCAACAAGCCCATGAACGGCAAGGCCACCTACTACAACGACTCGGGCTTCGGTGCCTGCGGCACCCAGATCAACGCCTCGTCGCAGATGCTGGTGGCCGTCTCGCACACCTGGTGGACCACCGCGAACCCGAACAACGACCCGGTCTGCAAGGGCATTTCGGTCAAGGTGACCTATCAGGGCAAGACCATCACCGTCCCGGTGAAGGACCAGTGCCCCTCCTGTGACTCCACCCACATCGACCTCAGCCAGCCGGCCTTCGCCAAGCTGGCCCCGCTGAGCAAGGGCGTCATCAGCGGCCTCACCTGGCAGTTCGTCAAGGCCGGGCTGAAGGGCGAGACCGTCGAGCTCTCCGCCCCGATCGCCGGCTCCACCATCGGCTGACTCCGGCGGGCCTGACGCGGCCGTGCCCGCCCCCGCGGCATGACGGGGGCGGGCACGGCCGCGCCGGGGGCGGGTGTCGAGGCGGGCGACCTGGGTTTCTGCCCGACAACTCCTCCGGCCGGGGCGGAACCTGTCGGTGTGACACGTGATCGATGCGGCGTTGTACGGGCGTTGCAGTCCGGTGACACGGAACGCGCCATTCCGTCGACTGTTCGGACTAGTTTCGATCGTGCACGCCCGCTGCGGCGCCGGTGCTTCCCGCACCGGCCGGAACGGGCAACGTTCGCGTCCCCACCCGTACTTCGTTCAGGAGAACCGGCATGTCCCCTTCGACGACCCGTCGCGCGACCACCGTCCGCACGCTGGCCGGGGCCGTCCTGACGGTCGGGCTGCTGGTGCCCGCCGCAACCGCCTGCAGCAGCACGTCGGGTGCCCAGGGCGCGGCTTCACCGGCCGCGACCGCCACCACGGCCGGTACGCCCGGCGCCAGCGCTCCGGCGGCCACGGCCACGACGGCTGCGCCGGCCGCGACGTCCACGGCGTCGCCCGCGTCCACGCCGTCCGGCAAGCCCGGTGGCGGCACCACGGCCGCCAAGCCGGACGCGCACCCCAGCACCACCCAGGCGCCCCCGGGCAAGCCGGCGCCCGGAGCCCGCACCCAGACCCTGCCGGACGGCAGCACGGCCGAGATCCGGGAAGTCGCCCCCCAGCACTTCGTCGCCAAGATCGTCCACGGCGGTGACGTCCTCGCCACGCTGGAGACGAAGGACACCGACGCCGGACTCGACGCCAACGACATGTTCATCGTGCTCTCGCTGGACGGCACGGTCCACGCCTGGATGGGCGGCGGGCACCAGGGCCCCGGAACCTTCAAGCTCCCCGGCGACTGGACGGCCAAGGTCACCAAGACCGGCGAGCTGAAGTACCGCGCGGAGATCCTCGGCCTCGACAACGCGGTGAACGGCACGCTGGAGACCAACGGGCAGGACGTCGGAGTCAACGCCAACGGCATCTACATCGTGCTCTCGGCGGGCGGGCAGATCAGCGCTCACGCCTGACCGCCGCTGTTCCGGTGTGACTGCTTCCCTGGTGGCCTTGCGGCCTCGTGGCCTCGTGGCCTTGCGCCCTTTGTGCCGCGGCGGGCTCGGGGCGGGTTCGGGGCGGGCGGGGCGGATCGCGCGTCCCCTGCTCGCGCGATCCGCCCCGCCCGTGGGCCCGTGGGCCCGTGGGCTCGGGGCCGTCGGCCGGAGGGTCAGGCCGTCCAGCCCGGGTCGCGGCCGCTGAGCGCGAGCGCGACCTCGAAGGTCGAGGCGTCGGCCGGGGCGGTGACGGCCGGGCCGTAGACGCCGCCGGTGCGGGCCTGGTCGGCGAGTTGCTCGACCACGCCGAGCAGGACAGTGGCGGCCTCCTCGCCGACCGCGAAGGGCAGGTCGGCGGCGCGGGCCAGGTCCCAGCCGTGCAGCGCGAACTCCTGCAGGGTGATGGCGGCGGCCGCGCTCGCGGGCAGGGTGTTGGGGCCGAACTCCGTCTCGCCGGTCATCGCGTCCGGCCGCACCCACGCAGCGGCGGCGCGCTCGGCGCTGGCGGCGACGGCCCGGGGTTCGTCGACGGATGCGGGCTCGGTGCTGCGGGGCAGCTTGGCGGCAGCGCGTTCGGAGTCGGAGAGCACGCCGCCGAGGTGGGCGAACAGGTCGGCGACGGTGAACTGCGCGCAGGGGGTGGCGGCGGTCAACCGGTCGGCCGGGACGGCCTGGGCGGTGCGGGCGAACAGGGCGGCGAACTCGGTCATTGCGGTCTGCATCGTCGGTCCTCGGTCCTCGATCTTCAGCGCTTGATCTTCAGAAGCCGGTACTCGGTACTCGGTACTCGACGCTCCGGGCCCGGTCGGCGCCGGGCTCATTGCTTAAGTCGAGACTAAAATGACGTGGGCGTGGAGCGCAAGCTGAAGCCTCGACTAAAATGACGTCCATGGAAGCGGTCCAAGTGATAGCCGAACCCCGCCGCCGCGAGATCCTGCGGCTGGTCTGGGAGGACGAGCTGTGCGCGGGCGACATCGCCGAACGGTTCGACGTCACGTTCGGCGCGGTCTCCCAGCACCTGAAGGTGCTGCGGGAGGCCGGGTTGGTCACGCTGCGCCAGGAGGGCCGCAAGCGCTACTACCGGGCCGACCGGGAAGCACTCGGGCCGCTGGCCGCCTACCTGCAGTCGATGTGGGCCGAGAAGCTGGACGTACTGGCCGAGTTGGCGGAAGCGGCCGAGGCCGCGGAGGCCGCGGAGGCCGCCGGGACGGCGACGGGGACGGCGAGGACGGCGGGAGCCGCCGAGCGGGCCGCGGGAACGAGGGGGAGCGCCCGATGAGGACCGACCAGGTGGTGGTGGAGCGGCGGATCGCCGCCCGTCCGGAGACGGTGTTCTCGTTCTTCACCGACCGGGAGCGGTGGCTCTCCTGGATGGGCCGGGACGGCGAGTTCTCCTTCACCCCCGGCGGGAAGTACCGCACCAACGTCAACGCCGACCACCACGCCGCCGGCGCCTTCCTGACCCTGGACCCGTACCACCGGGTCGTCTTCACCTGGGGCCTCGAAGGCGGCGACATGGGCGTCCCGCCCGGCGCCAGCGTCGTCGAGGTCACCCTCACCCCCGACGGGGAGGGCACCCTGCTCACTCTCGTCCACCGTGACCTGCCCCCGGACGCCCGCGCCCCGCACCTCGAAGGCTGGACCCACTACCTCGACCGCCTGGTCGCACGCGCCGAAGGGCGCGACCCCGGGCCGGACGAGTGGCTGCAGGCGTAGGCGCCCGGGAAGCCACCGGACCGTCGCCCCCGCCGCCTGTGTACCGGCCGGCGGGGCCGACGGGTGTGCGCGGGGCCGGTCAGAACCAGTGCAGGCAGTGCGGGGGGCGCTCGGCGCGGAACAGGGCGTCGGCGAGGGCGGCCGCGTCCGGGCCGTGGGCCCGGATGTGGCCGGCGCGCACGAGCGTGCTCGGAGCCGTACCACCGAGGTAGACCGCGCCGAGATCGCGCACGTCCAGGGAGAGGTCGGGCTCGCGGTCCGTCGGGACGCAGTCGGCCTTGCCGTCCCGGACGGTCAGCAGGTAGCGGCCGCGCTCGCCGAGGAACGGGTCGTCGACGTCGAGGACGAGCTCCCCGTCGCAGAACCAGCCGCGCGCGGTCAGCGCACGCGGGACGTCCAGGATGCGCACCCAGAGCCATTCGGTGTGCCTGGTGAGCTGCCCGGCGTTGAGGTCCACCAGCCGCCAGCGCAGCGGATTTTCCGGCGGGGAGTGCTTGAACACGACCTCCGAGACCAGGTCGTGGTTGAGCAGGAAGCCGGCCAGGGCCGTGTACACGGTGTCGTCGGCGGCGATGGTCTCGTCGACCAGTAGGGAGTCGGGTTCCCCGATCGAGTAGCAGGCGTAACCGTCCGGGACGCCGTCCGCGTCACGGTGCACGGCGACGTAGCGCGGCGACGGAGCGATCGGAGGCTGCCCCGCGCCCAGGCTCCACCAGTGCGGCGGCCGGGACAGCGCGCCGGGCTGCGCACGGCGGTACCGGTCGTAGACCGCCTCCAGGATCTCGCCGCACTCCGCACGCCGCAGCACTTCGATCGAGCCGGTGTCCTCGCCGGTGCCGGTGCCGCCCGCCCGGGGAGCGGTGAGCGCGCCCCGATGGCGCGGCACCGTAAGCCGCTGCGTGAAGGTCGCCGGCCCGTAGCCGAACCGGCCGTAGATCGTGGCCTCGGACGCCAACAGCACGGACAGGAACTCCCCGCGCTCCCGCACGTCCGTGAACTGATGCCGCATCATCCCGGTGAGCACACCCTGGCGCCGGTGCGACGGCAGGACACCCACCGCGCTGACCCCGCCGACCGGGGCGAGTCCCCCACCGGGCAGGGTCAGCTCGAACGAGTACGCGGCGGCGGTTCCGACGGGCCGCCCGTCCGGCGCGACGGCGAGCCAGGCGCGGTCCGTCTCCAACGCCGCCCACACCCCGGTGCGCTCCCCGGCCGGTGTCTCCGGGAAGCGCGCGAACGCGGCGTGGAAGGTGTCGACGAAGACCTCGCGGTCCCGGTCGGTCGTGGAACGGATCTCCATCGCTGTGCTGCCTCCCCCGGTAACGGCACCACGACCTGCGATGCCCCGGCCACACTGCACCGTGGCGGTGCTCCCGGGTCAAACGAATTAACGGCGGGGCCGCCGGTCCGGGGCGGCGCTCCGGCTGCGGGCCGGCCCGGTGCCGTCCTACCGTGAAGGAGTCCCACGCCCGTACCCGGCCGAGGCTCCGCCCGCCGGGGCGGCACACCCACGGGAGCGAGGTGCGATGCACCGGTCGCGAGGGCCGGCGGACCGGCCGCGTGGCGGGCGTCCCGACGCGGCGGTCGTGCACCGCGCGGTGCGGGTCACCCTGGCCGCCTGCGCGGGGTTCTACACGTTCCGCTACGGCCTGCACCGCCCCGTGTCGGCCACCTACGCGCTCTTCGCGGCGGTCGCCCTCGGCGTCCTCGCCCGGGTCGAGGGAGCGGCCCGGACGCGGGCCCGGACGATCCTGTGGACGCTGCCGTTCGCCTGCGGGCTGGTCTGTCTCGGCACCCTTCTGGCCGTCCGCGACTGGGCGGCGGCCCTGGGCATGGTGGGCGTCGGCTTCGCGGTGTCCTTCGGCACCGTCGGCGGTCCCCGGATGGTGGGCCTCGCCAACGGGCTCCAGCTGCTCTACATCCTCCCGTGCTTCCCGCCCTACAGCCCGGACACCCTCCTGCAGCGCCTGCTCGGCGTGGTGGTCGGCCTGCTGCTGCTCGCCGGCGCGGAGCTGCTGCTGTGGCCCGAGCCGGCGCCACCGGACTACCGGGGCCGGCTGTCGCGCGCCGCCTCGGCCCTCGCCGACCTGGCCGACCTCGCGGCCGCCGCCTGCGCCGGCCGCGCCACCCCCGTCGGGGTCGTCACCGAGGCCGCCGAGCGGGCCGGCACACACCTGGACGAGCTGCGCTTCAGGCACGTCCCACTGATGCAGCGGCCCGCCTCGGCCGGCGCCGTCGACCGGGCCCTCGCCCACTGCGCGGTCGCGCTGCGCTACACCGGCCCGCGGGTGCTCGGCATCCTGCGGCTCGCCGAAGCCCGGCCCGACCCGGCCGCGGCACGGCTCACCGCCACCACCGGACGGACCCTGCGTGCCGTCGCGGCCGGGGTGGTCCGGACCGGACCCGTCCCCGAGACCGGGCAGGTCGACCGGGACCTCACGGCCTTCGACACCGCCCGAGCGGCCGCCTGGGAGGCCGACCGGGACGCCGACGGGGCCGTGGACCGGGCCGCCGCCCGGGATGCCGACCGAGACGTGGACCGGGATGCCGGCAGGGACGTGGACCGGGCCGCCGCCCGGGCCGCCGGCCGGGAACCCGCCGGCCCGGCGGCAGACCCGGAACCCTGCTACCTCGCCCGCCCGGCGCTCGGCACCGCCGCCCTGGACGCCGCCGAGGGCGCCCGCTTCGCCGTCCGGGCGGTGCGGGTGAGCCGCCACGCCGCCCTGCCCCCCGACGACACGCCCGCCGACCAGCGGCCGGGCCCGTTCTGGTACGCCTACGACCCCGCCCCGCTGCTGTGGTGGCGGCGGTTGCGCGCCAACCTCACACCCCGCTCGGTCGCCTTCCAGAACGCGCTGCGCACCGCGGGCGCCCTCGGCGCGGCCCGGCTGCTGGCAGGATCCCTCGACCTCTCGCACGGCTTCTGGGTGCTGCTCGCCACCCTCACCCTGATGCGCACCAGCGCCGCCGACACCCGGATCACGCTGCGCCCCGCGCTGGTCGGCACGCTCGCCGGCGCCGCCGTCACCGCCGCGGTGCTGCTGGGCGTGGGGGAGCGCCCCCTGGTGTACGCCCTCGCACTGCCCCCGGTGATGCTGATCGCCTTCGCCGCCGGACCGGCGTTCGGGCCGGCCTGGGGCCAGGGACTGTTCACCGTCGTGGTCGCCCTCGTCTTCACCCAGCTGGCGCCCGCCGACTGGCAGCTGGCGGAGGCGCGCGTGGTCAACGTGGTCGCGGGCGCGGCGATCGGCATCCTGGCGGGCCTCTGCGCCTGGCCGCGCGGCGGCGGCCAGGACCTGCGGCGGTGCACCGCCGGGATGCTGGACGACAGCGCCGAGGCGCTCCGCGAGACCGTCGCCGTGCTGACCGGCACGGGCCCGGCGGCCGGAGCCCTGCACCGGGCCCGCCGCTCCGCCCTGCTCACCGAGGCGATGTACGCGCAGTACCGCAGCGAACGGCACGACCAGGCCGAGGACGGGCCGAACTGGCAGGCGGCGATCCTCACCGGGCAGCACACCGTCCGCGGGGCCGAACCACTGCTCGCCCGCGTCCCGCCCGGCACCGCGGCGGTCCACCGGAACGGGCAACAGGTGCTGATGCGCCACGCGGACGACGTGGCGGGGGCCTTCCACCGCCAGGCGGCGGCCCTGCGCGCCCGCGAACCGGCGGGATCCGCGCACCCCGCCCTCACCCGGGCCCGCGGCGCCCTGGCCGCCGAACTCGACGGGGCGGCCCCGCTGCGGGGCGACGGACGGGTCTCGCTCCACTCGGTCGACATCGCGGTCTGGCTCACGGGGCTGCTCGACGACCTCCGGCAGATCCACGACGCCCGGCCGTCGCCCCCGCTCGGCTGAGCCTCGGCGCCAAGCCGTCCCCGTCACCGGCCGCAGCCGGTGACGGGAGGGCGAACGACCTCAGACCCGGCGCTCGACGGCCTCGAAGATGTCGGCGTCCGTTTCCTGCTGCCACTTGGGCAGGTCGTCCCAGTCGGCGACGTAGGAGGGCTTGGGGTCGGCGACGTGCTTGTGGATCTGGGCGATCCAGCAGGTGGCCACGAAGCGGCCCTTCTGCTCCCGGCTGAGCTTGGCGGTGCTGCCCGCGCTGACCGCGACGAAGTCGCGGACCTGCCCGAACACCGCTGCAGCGGAAGCCCGTTCCCAGTCGGGCGTCTCCTTCCAGGGCGTGACGTACCCGGGCTTCGGCTCACCCGGGAAGTGCTTGCGCACCCCGGCGATCCACGCCTCACGGAAGATCCGGCCGTCCTCGGTCATGGTTGTCACCCTTCGGTGCGGTAGCCCAGTTCGCGGTACTCGACCGCCTGGGTCTCGTCGGGGTCGGAGCGGTTCAGACCTGCCATGGCTCTGCTCCGTTGCGCAGGTAGCGGGTCCGGCCGTCGGCGAGCGATCGCAGGGCGCCGCACAGCCGGTCGCGCTGTCGCGGGCGGAGGCGCGCGGCTGCTTCGGTGGCCGGGAGGAAGAGGGCTTCGGAGAGTTCGTCGTCGTGCGGGCGGACGGTGGCGGCGAGGGCGGGGGAGAGGGTGCCGGCGTCGAAGATGAAGGCGAGCTGGTCGTCCCAGGGCTCGTGCGGTGCAACCCAGTCCACGACGAGCAGGCGGTGGAGCGTGAGGGTGAGGCCCAGTTCCTCGTGCAGCTCGCGGAGGGCGGCCTGGTCGGGCGACTCGTTGGCCTCCGCCATGCCGCCGGGCAGGTCCCAGCCGTCCTTGTAGGTCGGGTTGACGGTGAGGATGCGGTCGTGCGCGTCGCGCAGGATGACGTCCGCCGAGACGCGCTTGCGGGCCTGCTTGGCGTTGCCCTCGGCGAGGTAGGCGTTCCAGGCTTTGGTGTCGGTGGGTGCCGGCCTCACGATGAACCTCCCCGAGACTCCGGGATGATGTCGGCGAGCAACAGGAGTCGGGTTCTGCTCGCTTCTTCGAATCGTGCCAGGTACGCCCGCACGGGTCCGTAGTCACGGTAGCTGCCGAGGACTTCGGCGAGTTCGTCGAGTTGGTCGACGACCCGAACCGAACCGAGCGTAGGGTCGGTCGCGAGGAGGTCGGCGCCGACCGAGACCGCAGCGTCCAGGTCGTCGCACCGGATGTGCGCGCGGGCGAGGGCGATCCGACTGAGTGCCAGGGAACGTGTGCGGCCTTGCTCCCGGAGGGCCACGGCCCGTTCGGCGGACCGGAGTGCATCGGCGTGCCGTCCGAGGTCGGCGAGGACCAGAGCGGAATCTCCGGCAAGTGTGGCGTCGTCGAACGGGCTCAACCACGGATGCGACTCGTCCGCCTGTGCGGTGAGGGCCGACCAGGCGAGATCGAGTGAGCGAGTGGCGGGTCCGAACTGACCCGCGGCGGCGAGAGCGCGAGCGAGTGCGGCGTGGAGTCGGGCCGTCAGACTCGGCAGGTGAGGCCCGCGGCGTGCCAGTCCGATGCCGGTCGTCGCCCAGTGCGAGGCCATGGACGGATCGCCGTTGTGGAGCGACAGGTGGCTGGTACTGGCGGCGATGTGAGCGGCGAGCGGCAGGTCGCCCGCTACTCGGGCGAGCGCGAACGCACGGGTGAAGTGGTTCGCGGCGAGTTCGTCACGGCCTGAGTCGTGCGCCATCCAGCCGGCCATCTCAGTGAGGGCGGAGGCGGTGGCGAACACCTGGGAGCCGGCGGCGATGTCGACCAACCGGGGTGCCACGTTCACGGACAGGTGGCGGACCACGGCGGCGTAGAGTCGGCCGCCTCCGGTTTGCCGGTCGGCAGCGCGGAAGGCCTCCATCGCCGCGAGGTCGCCGTCGGCCGCCGGGGGGAGAGCCATGGGCATCGCCGGCCTCACTGCGGTGGTGCGTGGCTCCCACGGGCGTCCGGCGAGGCCCAGCAGCTGGCCGGGGATGTGAAGGGCATCGGCGATCTGCTCGAAGAGTGCCAGCTTCTCCACGCGGGTCTTGCCGTTCATGTAGTCATACAGCCGGCCCTGGGTGATGTCGGCGGCCGCGGCCAGGCGACGGGTGCTGACGCCATGGGAGTTCAGGAGGCGGAACACGGCCCCCATGTCACGCGCCGAGCACGCTGCCAGGAAGCGTGCGTCGTCGAGGAGGCCCGCGACGATCTGGCGCGGGTCCGGATGACGGTCCACGGCTCACTCCCTCGAATGTCCGGGTTCGATCGTACGGCCACGGAGAGTGTGATGACCTCGACTTGGAGTCACGGGGTCGGAGTCCCTTCGGTGGCCCGGCAGCGGGTTGGGTGAGTGCGAGTCGTCCGGATCCGGGTCGCCCCGCGGGCCGGAGCGGTCGGCAGGTGATGGCCTCGACGTGGTGAGGCCCCGACCTCACAGAGGAGTGTCCCGTGATGAGCCGGTGTGGCGAAGAGAAGGGCGCGATGGCCGCTTGTCGGCTTGAGGTGCTGTCGGTGGACCAGCCGGACCGGGTGGCGAAGCCGGCGAGTGCGAGGTTGCCGTACCTCCCGGAGTCGGCCTCTGCGGCCCGGCGATTGGTGCGGGAGAAGTTGAGCGAGTGGGAGGTGCCGGAGCTGATCGACGCTGCGGAGTTGATCGTCGGTGAGCTGGTGGCCAATGCGGTCAAGACCGGGTGCCTGACGAGGATGACCGTGACCGTCCGCCGGGTCACCGACCGGACGGTGCGGGTGGCAGTGCGGGACGGGTCGCGGGTGATGCCCGTGTTGGTGGTGGCGGGGGTGGACGAGGAGGGGCACCGGGGGTTGTCGTTGATCCATGAACTCACGCGGGGGCGTTGGGGTGCGGTGGCGGAGCCGTTTGGGAAGGTGGTGCACGCCGATCTGGTGGTGGGTCGGCGGGGATGAGAAGGGGAGTGCCGGGGATGGCGCAGAAGCCGGTGCTGTACGTGGTGGTGTGTGCGGCGGGGGTTGCGGGTGGGGTGGGGGAGCTGATCGCGGCCGCTCAGGAACAGGGGTGGGACGTGGGGGTGGTGGCGACTCCGCAGGCGATGGGGTTCATCGATCAGGACGCGGTCACCGCGCGGACCGGGTATCCGATCCGTTCCGCCTGGCGCAAGCCCGGGGAGCCGCGGCCGCTGCCGGACCCGGACGCGATCGTGGTCTCTCCGGCGACGTTCAACACGATCAACAAGTGGGCGCTGGGCATCTCGGACACGCTCGCGCTCGGCATCCTCTGCGAGTCGTACGGGTGGGGGATCCCGGTGGCGGTGCAGCCGTGTCTGAGCACCGCGCAGGCGGCGCACCCGGCGTACGAGGAGAGCCTGGCGAAGCTTCGCCGGATGGGGGTGCGGGTCGCGGACTTCGTGCCCGGTTCGTACAGCTGGACGCGGGCGCTGGGGTTGTTGCGGGACTGACAGGGTGGCTGATCGGGGTGGGCGATCCTGGCAGTGTGAGGGGTGGTCGGCGAGGACCGGGCCGGGGTAGCGTCCGGGCAGGTCAGCGACGGTGTGGGAGGTTCCGGTGGCGGCGGTCAACGGCGAGGTGTCGTTCTGGTACGCGGCGGGTGGGGTGCCGGAGGCGGGCCCCGGGCTGCCGGGGGACCGCGACGTCGACGTCTGCATCGTCGGGGGTGGATACACCGGGCTCTGGACCGCCTACTACCTGAAGAAGGCCGATCCCTCGCTGCGGATCGCCGTCCTCGAACAGCGCTTCTGCGGCTACGGCGCCTCCGGACGCAACGGCGGCTGGCTGTACAACGGTTTCGCGGGCCGCGGCGCGTTCGCCAAGCGGTACGGGCAGCAGCGGGCGGCGGCGATGCAGCGGGTGATGGACGACTCCGTCGGCGAGGTCGTCGACGTGGCGGACCAGGAGGGCATCGAGGCGGACATCGTGCGCGGGGGTGTTCTCGAAGTCGCCCGCAGCAAGCCGCAGTTGGAGCGGCTGCGGGCCTTCGTCGAGAGTGAGCGCGCGTACGGCGCGGACCGTGTCGAGCTGCTGGGCGCCAAGGAGGCGGGCGACCGCGTCAACGTCGCGGGCACCCTCGGCGGCTCCTGGAGTCCGTACGGCGCCCGCATCCAGCCCGCGAAGCTCGTACGCGGCCTGGCCCGGACGGTGCGGGGCCTCGGAGTCGAGGTGTACGAGGGCACGGCGGTCACCGCGATCCTCCCCGGCAGCGCCCACCGCGGGCCGCGCGCCGTCACCCCGTACGGCACCGTCAGTGCCGACCGCGTGCTGCGCGCCACGGAGGGGTTCACGGCCGGTCTGCGCGGCGAGCGGCGCACCTGGCTGCCGATGAACTCCGCGATGGTCGCCACCGAGCCGTTGCCCGCCGACTTCTGGGCGGACGCGGGCTGGCAGGGCCGTGAGGTGCTGGGCGACTTCGCGCACGCCTACATGTACGCGCAGCGCACCGCCGACGACCGGATCGCGCTGGGCGGGCGGGGCGTGCCGTACCGGTTCGGCTCGCGGACGGACTCGGACGGCAGCACCCAGGTGGAGACGGTGCGCCAGCTCCGCGCCGTCCTGGACCGCTTCTTCCCGGCCGCCGCGCAGGCCCGGATCGACCACGTGTGGGCGGGCGTGCTCGGCGTCCCCCGGGACTGGTGCGCCACCGTGGAGCTGGACCGGGTGACCGGGCTCGGCTGGGCGGGCGGGTACGTCGGCAGCGGGGTGACGACGGCCAACCTGGCCGGGCGGACGCTGTGCGACCTGGTGTTGGGGCGGGACACCGAGCTGACCCGGCTGCCCTGGGTGGGGCACACGGTGCGGCGCTGGGAGCCGGAGCCCCTGCGCTGGCTGGGCGTGCACGCGATGTACGCCGCCTATCACGCGGCTGACCGGCAGGAGGCGGCCGGACGTGTCACCACCTCGCCGATCGCCCGGATCGCGGACCTGGTCTCCGGGCGGGGCTGACGGGGCGGGGCTGACGGGCGGGGGCGACATGTCCCGCGGGCCGGGGTGGCGGGGCGGTCCACTAGCAGATCCGCGACGCCGGGAAGTCGATCTTGGGCGTCGAGTCGGCGATACCACTCGAATTGCGGACAGCGTTCGGCTGACGGGGCATATTGTGTACCCCGGCAAACTACTCCGATGGAAGTCAGTTTCCCGTCGCGGTCCGAAAACGATCTGCCGAGCCCCGCCGACTGGGATAGCGTCGAAGGCGTCGGGGGGTCGACACCGATCCGGTGTATTCGAACGCTAGCTACCGGGCCGTAAAGGCCGATTGAGTCCTGGAGAAAAACATGCGGAATTTCCCTACGGAAAACCGGCCGGACGCACTGGACGATCTGCAGCTCGCGGTGGACTCGCTGGCCGCGTTCCCGTCCCGGAATGCGGCGAGCGGGGCGGACGTGACCGAGCGCCTCGCGGCCGTCGCCGACCTGTGCCGCTCGGTCGACGCGGTGCTCGACAGCCTGGTCGTCCAGGCGGCCGCGGAGGCCGCCGAAGAGGGGTGGACCGCGGCCCGGATGGCGGCCGAACACTCCGCCTACTACGCCAGGTTGCAGCGTGCGCTGCTCCCCGCCACTGCCGGCGCCGGGCTGACGCAGCAGTGAGCGCGGCGCAGCCGGGCGTGCACGTGCTGGCCTGCCCCACCCGGTGGAGCGACGTCGACGAGAACGGGCACATCAACAACGCCCGGCTGGTCGGCTACATCCAGGAGGGGATTTACGACCTGTTCTGCCACCACGCGACCGCCGTCCGGGAATCCCTGTTCCCGTCCGGATTCATTATCGCGCGGCACGAGATCGATTATCTTGAGCAGTTGCACCACCGGCCCGAGCCATTGTCGGTGCGGCTCACCGTGGAACGGCTCGGGCGGAGTTCCGCGCATGTCGAGGTGAATGTCTGCCGGGACCCGCTCACCTTTATGCGGGCGCGGACCGTCGTGGTCGCCCGGGACCGCGAATCCGGCCGCTCGCGCACCCTGAGCCCGAACGAGCGGCGCTTTCTCTCGGCGTTTATGCCGGACGCGGCGCGTGCCGACGGCGCCCTGGCCACCGCGACGGCGACGACGCCGGCGCAGCGGGTGTCGCCCGGGGCCGTCGGCGGGACCGCCTCCTCGCGCCGGCCGCGCCGGCGGTGCCGGGCCTCGGCGGGCTGAGGGCCGCGCCGAGCGTCCGGGCCGCGCTCGTTCCGGGCGGAGCCCCCGGCCGGCGGCGGGATCGACGACGGTGTCGATCCGCCGGGCCGGAATCCCGGCGTCCGGCCGGGCCCGATGCCGTCGGGCCGGTTCCCGGGGCGCCGGGCCGCGCTACGCTGAGCAGCACGGGCACCGGTACGCCCCACGGTGGTCGCGGGCTGCGACGCCACCTCCCTGGCCCGGGCGCGGAGCGCCGTCGGTCCTGCCGGATCCCGCCCACCGTAAGGAGGACGCGATGACCATCTCCTGGGAGGACTTCCTCGCCCGCGTCGTGGAGCGCGGCGAGTACCGGGGCGAGGCGGAGGCGGACCACGCCGCCCGGGTCGTCCTCGTTCTGCTCGGCGAGCACCTGGTGGGGTCCGACCGGGGCGAACTCGCCGACGCGCTGCCCGAGATGTACGCCTCGCTGCTGCGCGACGCGAAGCCGGCGGCCGAGCCGCTGACCGCGGAGCGCTTCGTCCAGGCCGTGGGCGGATGGATCGACGGGGCGACCACGGCGACGGCGCAGTGGGACATCGGGGCGGTGCTCAGCACGGTGGCCGACCTGGTCCCGGGGGAGCTGATCGACCGGGTGGTCGAGCAGCTCCCGGAGGGCTACGACCTGCTGTTCGGGCATCCCACACCGGCCTGAGGGCACGCGGCTCCCGGCCTGAGCGGTGTGCGGCACCCGGCCTGAGGGGCACGCGGCACCGCCTGGGGCGCTCTCCGGCGGCGGCCCGCTCAGCGGCAGAGCGCGGCCGCGCCGATCAGCCCGGCGTCGGTGCCGAGTTCGGCCCGGCGCACGTCCAGGCCGCGGATGTACGAGAGCGCGGCGTAGCGGTCCAGGTGGCGGGCGAGCGGCGCGAACAGCACCTCCCCGGCGGTGGCCACGCCGCCGCCGACGACGACGCGGTCGAGGTCCACCAGGGCGGCCGTGGCGGCGATGCCGGCGGCCAGGGCCTGGGCGGCGCGGTCGAAGGCGGCGAGCGCGACCGGGTCGCCCGCGGCGGCGCAGGCGGCGACGGCGCGGGCCGTCCGGTCGTCCGTCGGGGGCCGCCAGCCCTCGGCGAGCGCGCGGCGGGCGATCGCGGTTCCGCTGGCCAGGCCCTCCAGGCAGCCGCGCGAGCCGCACGGGCAGGGCTCGCCGTCCAGGTCGACGCTGATGTGGCCGAGGTGCCCGGCGTTGCCGCTGGGGCCCGGCCGCACCGCGCCGTCGAGCACCAGCCCGGCGCCGACGCCGGTCGACACCACCAGGCAGAGCGCGTCGGCGGCGCCCCGGGCGGCGCCCTGCCAGTGCTCGGCGGCGGCCATCGCGACGCCGTCCCCGGCGAGGCGGACGGGCAGCGCGCGGGCGGCCACCGACGGGTGCGCGGCGACCTCGGCGACCAGCGGGAAGCCGCGCCAGCCGGGGATGTTGACCGGGCTGACGGTGCCGTCGGCGAGGTCGACCGGGCCGGCGCTGCCGATGCCGACGGCCGTCACGGCGGCCCAGTCGGGCGTGTCGGCGAGCCGGTCCAGCACCCGGTGCACGACGGCGAGCACGGCCGCGCCCGGGGCCGTCGCCGGGGTGGGCAGCTGGAGCCGGTGCCGCAGCCGTCCGTCGCCGTCGACCAGCGCTCCGGCGATCTTGGTGCCGCCGATGTCGACGGCGGCGAACAGCGGGGTGAGCGGCACGGTGGGCTCCAGCGGAGGTAGGGGTAGGCGCCCCGGCCGGGGAGGGCCGGGGCGCCGCACAGCGTAGAACAGCCCCGGGCCCGCCTCAGCCGGCGGTCCGCAGCCGCAGGGTGACCAGCTCGAACGGGCGCAGCGCCAGGCGCACCGCGCCGTCCTCCACCGTCACGTCGCCGCGGGTGCCGTCCCAGGGCCGTTCCAGCAGGTCGCAGGGGACGGCGTCGGCCAGCGGGAAGGAGGTGGTCAGCCGGCCCCGGGCGCGGCCGCCGCCCGCCTCGTAGACGCGGACGACCAGGTCGCCGCTGCGGTCGTCGGCGAGCTTGACGGCGCTCACCACGAGTGCATCGTTGTCCAGTGCCACCAGCGGCGCGACCCGCTCGACGCTGCCGGTCATCCGCCGCTCGGGCAGGCCGATCCGGTAGCCCTCGCGGACGGCGTCGCCGATCGCCGCGCCCGGGACGAGGGCGTGCCGGAAGCGGTGCAGCCCCTGGTCGGTCTTCGGGTCGGGGAAGCGCGGGGCGCGCAGCAGCGAGAAGCGGACCGTCGTGGTGGTGCCGCCGTCGGTGTCGCGCACGGTGCGGGTGACGTCGTGGCCGTAGGTGGAGGCGGTGACCAGGGCGACGCCCCAGCCGGGCTCGTCGAGGTGGACGAAGCGGTGGTTGCAGGCCTCGAACTTGGCGGCGTCCCAGCTGGTGTTGGTGTGGGTGGGGCGGTGGAGGTGGCCGAACTGGGTCTCGGCGGCGTACCGCTCGGTGTGGATGTCGAGCGGGAACGCGGCCTTGAGGAACTTCTCGGTCTCGTGCCAGTCCACCAGGGTCTCGATGTCCAGGCGCTGCTCGCCCGCCCGCAGGGTGAGCGTCTGGACGGCGGTGGACGAGCCGAAGGAGCGCACCACCCGGACGGAGACCTTCTCCGCCGTCTCCGCGAAGACGGTGAGCGAGTCCACGCCCGTCAGGTCGGTGACGGTGTTGCGGTAGAACCGGTCGACGTCCCAGGCGTCCCACATGTTGGGGAAGTCGGGGTGCAGCTGCAGCAGGTTGGCGCGGGTGCCGGGGGCGACGCTCTCCCGGCCGCTAGCGACCTCGACCACCGACGCCACCAGGCCGTCCGCGTCCACCACGACCTCCAGCAGGCCGTTGCGCAGCAGGTAGCCGCCCTCGGGGCGCTCGGCCAGCGTGCAGCCCTTCGCCGGCGGAGCCACCACGGCGGCGCCGCCGGCCGGGACGGTGGAACGCGGGTGCGGCGCCGCGTTGAACACCAGCTCGTGCTCGCCCCGGTGATCCCCGGCGAGGGCCCGCTGCGCCGACGCGATCAGGTCCACCAGCTCCCCGGCCAGTGCCGCGTAGGTCGCCACGGCCTCGCGGTGCACCCAGGCGATGGACGAACCGGGCAGGATGTCGTGGAACTGGTGCAGCAGCACCGTCTTCCAGATCCGGTCCAGCTGCTCGTACGGGTACTCCGCGCCGGTGCGCAACGTGGCGGTGGTGCACCAGAGTTCGGCCTCGCGCAACAGGTTCTCGCTGCGCCGGTTGCCCTGCTTGGTCTTCGCCTGGCTGGTCAGGGTGGCGCGGTGCAGCTCCAGGTAGAGCTCGCCGACCCAGACCGGCGGGTCCGGGTACTCGGCCTCGGCCTCGGCGAAGAACTCGGCGGGCTTCTGCCAGCGGACGGTGGCCGAGCCCTCCAGGTCCCTCAGTCGGGCCGCCTTGGCGACCATCTCGCGGGTGGTCCCGCCGCCGCCGTCCCCCCAGCCGGTCGGGGCGAGCGAGTGCCGGGCCACCCCCTTGTCCTTGAAGTTCCGTGCGGCGTGGGCGATCTCGCTGCCCTTCATGGAGCAGTTGTAGGTGTCCACGGGCGGGAAGTGGGTGAAGATCCGGGTGCCGTCGATGCCCTCCCAGAGGAAGGTGTGGTGCGGGAACCGGTTCACCTGGCTCCAGGAGATCTTCTGCGTCAGCAGCCACTTCGAGCCCGCGTTGCGGATGATCTGCGGCAGGCCGCCGGTGAAGCCGAAGGTGTCCGGCAGCCACGCCTCGTGGTTCTCCACCCCGAACTCGTCCAGGAAGAACCGCTTGCCGTGCACGAACTGCCGGGCCATCGCCTCCGAGCCCGGCATGTTGGTGTCGGACTCGACCCACATGCCGCCCGCCGGGACGAACCGGCCCTCGGCGACGGCCTTGCGGACCTTGGCGTACACCTCGGGGCGGTGCTCCTTGATCCAGGCGAACTGCTGGGCCTGCGACATGGTGTAGAGGAAGTCCGGCTCGTCCTCCAGCAGCGCGGTCATGTTGGCGGTCGTGCGGGCCACCTTGCGGACGGTCTCGCGCAGCGGCCACAGCCAGGCGGAGTCGATGTGCGCGTGGCCGATCGCGCCGATCCGGTGCGCGGACGGCGCGGCGGGTGCGGCCAGCACCTCCTCCAGCTGCGAACGGGCCTCCGCCGCTGTACCGTTGACGTCCTGGAGGTCGACCGCGTCGAGCGCCCGCTCGATCGCGCGCAGCAGCTCCCAGCGGCGGGCGCCGTCCGTCGGCAGCTCGGCCATCAGCTCGCCGAGCACCTCCAGGTCCATCACCAGCTGCCAGACCGTCTCGTCGAAGACCGCGAGGTCCATCCGGGCGAGCCGGTACTGCGGGCGGTCGCCGGCCGTCTCCTTGTCGCCCAACTCGGTGGGCAGGAAGGGGTGGTAGTCCAGGATGACCGGGTTGGAGGCCGCTTCCACGTGCAGCAGCACCTGCTCCCCGCCGGCCGCCGGGGAGGCGATCCGCACCCACTGGTTCTGCGGGTTGAGGCCCTTCACCGGGGTGCCGTCCGGCCGGTAGACCAGGCCCTCGCACTGGAAGCCGGGCATGTTGGCGTCGAAGCCGAGGTCGATCAGCGCCTCGACGGTGCGGCCCGCCCAGGCCTCGGGCACCGTACCGGTCACGGTGATCCAGCTGGTGCCCCAGGGCGCGCCCCAGGCGTCGCCGACGGCGATCGGGGTGCGCGGGGCGGCCAGGCCCTCGGCGACCGGGACGGGCTCGCCCGGCGCCGTCCAGATGCCGACCGCCAGCGGGACGGACTCGGGGTACACGGCCGGGCGGATGCGCTCGTCCAGGACGCGCTTGAGGCGGGCCTCGACCAGGGTGCGGTCATCGTGCATGTCAGCGGCCTCCGTCGGGTGGCTGGGGGAACGGGCTGCGGTGGAGCGGGCTTGGGGAACGGGCTGCGGGAGCGCGGGTGGCCGGGGAAGCGGGCTGCGGGCCGTGGGAAAGTCGGCTACCGGGACGGTACGTCCTCGGGGTGGACCACCTCGGTGATGCCGCGCGCTGCCAGGTGGTCGCGGTCCGCGGCGCGCTCGGCGAGCACGGCGGTCGGCCGGGCGCCCGCCTCGGCGAGCCGCATGAACGCCTCGAACACCGGGCCGCCCGGGCCGCAGACCGAACGCCCCGGGGAGGTGGCCTCGTCCCCGGTGGCGACCACCACGGCGGTGGTGCGCGGCTTCGGCGGCCGCCAGTTCCGGCGGGCCTCGGCGGCGGCCGCGGCGAGCCGGCCCCCGGCCGGCTTGACCGTCCCGTCCGTGGTCAACAGGCCCAGGCCGTATTCGAGTTCGGGGAAGTCGGCGAGCGAGCGGGACACGTCGTGCGAGCACCACCAGGTGACGCCCCAGAGGTCCGGGCAGTCCAGCACGGCCTCGACGGTGGCGTCGGTGAAGCGGGCCGCGTCCTCGGGGGCGATGTGCGGGGCGGGCGCACCGACCTCCTGCAGCCACACCGGGCGGGCCGGATCGTCCGCCCAGGCCTTGGACAGCTCGACCAGGTACGCGGCGTGCTGCGCGGTGGCGGTGGAGCGGGCGCCGTAGCGCTGGGCGGTGCCGTTGAACACCCAGGAGTGCACGGCGGTGGCGGCGCCGAGCCGGGCCGAGTGCCGGGGCGTGAACGGGTGCCCGTCCAGGTACCAGGCGGCGTCGTACGAGGCGTGCAGGTGCAGCCGCCCGGGGGCGCCGCGCTCGCAGGCGTCGAGCATCCGGCGCAGCCAGGCCTCGACCTCGGCGGGGGTGGCCCGGTCCGGGTCGGGGTGGGGGCCGCCGGAGAACTGGTTGATCTCGTTGCCGAGCGTCATCCCGAGGAAGTTGGGCCGCTCGCGCAGCGCTCCGGCGAGGGTGTGCAGGTAGGCGGTCTGGCCGTCGATGACCTCGGGGTCGGTGAAGAGGTTGCGCCGGTGCCACGTCCGGGTCCAGGCCGGCAGGAAGTCGAAGCTCGACAGATGGCCCTGCAGGCCGTCCACCGCGACGTCCAGCCCGCGCTCCCCGGCCGCGTCCACCAGGGCCGTCAGCTGCTCGACGGCGCGCGGGCGGATCAGGGTGCGGTTGGGCTGGAACAGCGGCCAGAGCGGGAACACCCGGACGTGGTCCAGGCCGAGGGCCGCGACGGAGTCGAAGTCGGCGCGCACGGCGTCGAGGTCGAAGTCGAGCCAGTGGTGGAACCAGCCGACGCTGGGGGTGTAGTTGACGCCGAAGCGGGGTGCGGTGGTCATCGGGGGGCTTCCTCGGCTCGGTGGGGCGTGCGGACGGTGCGGCTATCCCTTGACGGCTCCCTCCTCGACGCCCTTGAAGAAGTAGCGCTGGCAGGCGCCGAACACCACGACGACCGGCAGGAAGGCGATCATGGTGCCGGCCGCGATCAGCCGGGGATTGGCGGAGAAGGTCCCGTTGAGGTACTGCAGCCCGACGGTGAGCGTGTACTTCTGCGGGTCGTTGAGCACGATCAGCGGCCACAGGAAGTCGTCCCAGGCGCCGATGAAGGTGAAGATCACGATCACGCTGATCATGCCGCGCACGTTCGGCAGGCCGACGTGCCACAGCCGCTGCCGGACGTCGGCGCCGTCGATCATGGCCGCCTGGTCGAGCTCGGCCGGGACGGCGGCGAAGGCGGTGCGCATCAGCAGGACGTTGAGCATGGCGATCGAGCCCGGCAGGGCGACGCCGGCCAGGGTGTCGGCCAGGCCGAGGCTGCGCACCAGCACGTACTGGGAGACGATGGTGACCTCGCCGGGCAGCACGAGCGTGGCGAGGAAGAGGCCGAGGACGAGCCGGGCGCCGCGGAAGCGCAGCCGGGCGAGCGCGTAGCCGGCCAGCGTGCAGCCGACGACGTTGCCGGTGATGCAGACCGCGGCGACGATCACCGAGTTGAGCGCGTAGGTCCACACCGGGATGGTGGCGGCGACCGTGCCGTAGTTGCCGAGGGTGGGCTGGTCGGGCAGGAAGGCCGGGGTGCGGGTGTAGACGTCCTCGGCGGGGCCCTTGAGGGAGGTGGACAGCTGCCACAGGAAGGGGCCGATGACCAGGAGCAGGACGAGCAGCAGGAGCAGGTAGCGGGTGGCGGTGTGGGCGGGGGACGGGGTGTTGAAGCCCCGGGAGCCGCGCGTCTTTTGGGGCCCGCGGGTGCCGCGGGTCTTCCGGGCGTTACGGGCGTCGTCGGGCTCACGCAGGCCCCCGGTGGCCCCGGCGGTCGTCGGCGGGCTGGTGGTCACGGGTTCAGGCCGCCTTCCGGTTCAGGCGCATCAGGAACAGCATCGGGCCGAGGGTGACGACGAACAGCAGCAGGCTGAGCGCCGAGGCGTAGCCGAGGTGGCCGTTGAACCCGCGGCTGTACATCTGGATCAGCATCACCACCGACATGTCCCGCCCGCCGGGGCCGCCCTGGCCGTTGGAGAGCACGTACAGCTCGGAGAAGACGCGCAGCGAACTCACCGAGATCAGTGCGGAGATCAGGATCATGGTCGGGCGCACCCCCGGCAGGGTGACGTGCCGGAACCGGCTCACCGGTCCGGCGCCGTCCACGGCCGCCGCCTCGTGCAGCTCGCGCGGGACGTTGGCGAGGGCGGACAGGTAGATGACCATGTAGTAGCCGAGGCCCTTCCACACGGTCAGGGCGATCGCGCTGAACAGCAGCAGCCAGCGGTCGGTCAGGAAGGAGACCGGGGAGTCGGCCAGCCCGGTCTGCCGGAGCAGGCCGTTGACCAGGCCGCGGTCGTCCAGCACCCAGCCCCAGATCAGCGCCACCACGACGGCGGAGGCGATCACCGGGGTGTAGAAGGCGGTGCGGAAGAAGGTGATGCCGGGGATCCGGCGCTGGACGAGCAGGGCGAGCAGCAGCGGCAGGACGGTCAGCAGGGGCAGGCAGACCAGCATGAACACGATGCTGTTGAGCAGGGCGTCGGCGAGCTGGTCGTCGTCCAGCAGGCGGCCGTAGTTCTCCAGGCCGGTGAAGTGCCCGCCGCCCAGCGGCTTGGCGTCGGTGAGGGACAGGATCACCGTGTTGACGGCCGGCCAGAGGTTGAA
Source organism: Kitasatospora sp. NPDC085464 (assembly GCF_044541955.1). Lineage (NCBI taxonomy): Bacteria > Bacillati > Actinomycetota > Actinomycetes > Kitasatosporales > Streptomycetaceae > Kitasatospora > Kitasatospora sp. NPDC085464. The sequence continues at coordinate 98,532 of NZ_JBITTM010000017.1, read as the reverse complement.
GACGGCCAGCCAGACCATCGCGGGCCCGGCGAGCAGCCAGGGGGTGAACCAACGCCGGTGGGTCATGCCGATGCCTTCCTGCGGCCGAGGGGTGGTGCGGCTCGTGCCCGGGGGGCGGCGGGTGTGGGGACCGCCGCGTCGCCGGTACCGGACGGGGCGCGGTGCACAGCTCCGGCGGGTGTCAGCCCTTGAGCAGCCTGTTGCACTGCTCGACGGCGGTGTCCAACGCCTGCTTGGAGTTCGTGTCGCCGCTGATGGCGAGGGCGATCTGCTGGTTGACGACGGTGCTCATCGCGTCGTCGACCTGGACGGGCTGGATCAGCTTGGCCTTGGCCAGCGAGGCGAACGCGATCACCCTGGCGTCGCCCGCGTTGGTGCCGTCGCTCTTGCTGAAGAACGGGTCGTTCGACGAGGCCTTGGTGGACGGGAAGATGCTGGTCAGGTGGGCGAAGGCGGCCTGGTTCTCGGCACTGGTGACCCAGCGGGCGAGGGCGACCGCGGCCGCCGGGTTCTTGGTGCTCTTCGGGATGGACATGCCCTGGACGTACAGCGGCGGGGTGGCCAGTGCGGGGGAGGGGACGACCTTCGGGGCGAGCGTCGGGTTGTCGGTGGCGAGGCTGGTGATGTAGTTCGCGCCGGCGGTGGTCCAGGCGGCGGTGCCGGCGTTGAACAGCTTGGTGTTGCCGGCGTAGGTGTTGGACAGGACGTCCTTGGGGAGCAGGCCCTCCTTGAAGGCGTCGCGGTACTTGTCGAGGAGCGCGGCGGCCTCGGGGGTGTTGAAGGTGAAGGACCGGCCGTCGTCGGACATGATCTTCACGCCGGCGTTGTAGAGGTCGCCGATGCCCGGCTTGCGGCTCATCAGGTAGGTCTGGCCGCCGGACTTCTCCTTCATCACCCGGGCCTGGGCGATCAGTTCGTCCAGGCTGGTCGGGGGCTTCTTCGGATCCAGGCCGTTCTTCGTGAGGAGTTCGGAACTCCAGTAGTTCACATCGGTGTTGAGGTACCAGGGGTAGCCGAAGGTGCCCGGGTGGCCGGCGAAGCGGTAGGCGTCGACACCGCCGGCGACGTACTCGTCGGCGAGTTTCGGGTCGGCCTTGGCGACGTCCAGCAGGAGGTCCTTCCGCGCGAGCGGGAGGGCGAAGTCGGGCGGGAGGTTGACCACGTCGGGCAGGGTGCCGGCGGCGGCCTGGCTGAGCACCTTGTCGGAGTAGCCCTCGCCGGGCTGGTCGAGCCACTCGACCTCGACCCCGGGGTACTTCTTCTCGAAGCCGTCGATCACGCCCTGCACGTAGTCGGTGAACTTCGGCTTGAGCGCCCAGGTCTGCAGCGAGACCTTGCCCTTGACCTCGCCGGTGGCGGCCGCACTCGCCACACTGTCGCCGCTCTTGGTGTCGCCGGAGCCGAGTCCGCAGCCGGTGAGCGCGGCGGCGGTGAAGGCCGTTGTCGTCAGTGCCGCCCAGATTCTTCGCATGAGGGCCTCCCTGTCCTGGGGTGGGTGGGGGATCGTGCTGAGCTCGGGGGTTCCGGAACCTGACCTGCTGAACGACTAAACCGGTCTAGCTATGGCAGGGACTATGCTCCGGCCTAAACTTGGCTGTCAAGAGAGGAGTCGGGGTTCCGTGGGCAGACCGACGATCGCCGACATCGCCCGCCGGGCCGGTGTCTCCAAGGGCGCGGTGTCCTTCGCGCTCAACGGCCGCCCGGGCGTGAGCGAGGCGACCAGGGCCCGGATCCTGCGGGTCGCCGAGGAGATGAACTGGCGCCCGCACAGCGCCGCGCGCGCCCTCGGCGGGGCCCGAGCCGACGCCGTCGGCCTGGTGATCGCCCGGCCGGCCCGCACCATCGGCGTCGAGCCGTTCTTCAGCCAGCTGCTCTCCGGCCTCCAGGCCGTGCTCTCGGCCGGCGGCGTCGCACTGCACCTGATGGTGGTCGAGGACACCGCCGCCGAGATCGAGGTCTACCGCCGCTGGGCCTCCGAGCACCGGGTCGACGGCTTCATCGTGGTCGACCTGCAGGTCAAGGACGCGCGACTGCCGGTGCTGGACGAGCTCGGGCTGCCCGCCGTCGTGCTGGGCGGGCCCGGCAAGGGCGGCAACCAGCTGCGGATCTGGGCCGACGACCGGGAGGCGATGCTCTCGATCGTCGACTACCTGGCCGCCATCGGGCACCGCCGGATCGCCCACCTGGCCGGGCTGCCGCACTTCCAGCACACCCAGCGGCGGATCCGCGCGCTGCGCGACGCCTCGCGCCGGCTCGGCCTGGAGGAGGCCGTGTCGGTACCCACCGACTTCAGCGACGCCGAGGGCGCGGCCGCCACCCGCACGCTGCTGTCCCGCACCCGCCGGCCCACCGCGATCGTGTACGACAGCGACGTGATGGCCGTCGCCGGGCTCGGCGTGGCGGGCGAGATGGGCGTCGCGGTGCCCGGCGAGCTCTCCATCGTCTCCTTCGACGACTCGGTGCTCGCCAGGATCGTCCACCCGCCGCTGACCGCGCTCAGCCGGGACACCTTCGCGCTCGGCGAGCAGGTCGCCCGCAGCCTGCTGGAGGCGCTGGACGAGGCCGGGCCCGGGCGCGACCTGCAGATGCCCACACCGCGGCTGACCGTCCGGGAGTCCACCTCGCCGCCGGGTGCCGCGCCGCCCGCACCGGCGGGTGCGGTTGCTGCGCGAGTCGTTGACACGGGTTCTGAACCGGTTTAGCCTCGCTGCGCCGAGGGGCCGGTCCTGTGCACCGCCCGTTGTCATGTTCGTTGAACTCCCCTCGATGAGCACCGCCACGCCCGCATGCACCCGGGCCTGCCGCTGCCGGTGGGCCCGGCCCCACCCACTCCGCTCGATCGGAGCCACCGCATGTCAAGACGTCTCCCCCTGCTGCTCGGCGCCGCGCTCGCGACGGCCTCGCTGGGCGTCGTGCCTGCCGCCCGTGCCGTTCCCGTTCCGGTGGCTTCGGCTGCTTCGACTGCTTCGGCCGGGTCCGCCGCGGCGCCGGCTGCGGCCGCCGCCGGGAACCAGCCCTTCGCCTCGTACTGGTACCCGAACACCATCGTGAACTGGGACCCGGCCACCGACCCGGACGCCCGCTTCAACCGTTCCCGCGTCCCGCTGCAGCCGCGCACCGGCGACCCGGCGCTCAGGGCCAACCCCAACGCCCGGACGGGCGAAGGCAAGATCGCCTCGCTGGTCTCCTTCGGGCCCACGTCGAACAACCCCTCGCAGGGCTCCGCCGACCCCGACTACTACGCCTTCGGCTACTGGCAGTACGTCGACAAGCTGGTGTTCTGGGGCGGCTCGGCCGGCGAGGGCCTGATCCTCGCCCCCAACCCGACCGTCATCGACGCCGCCCACCGCAACGGCGTCAAGGTCTACGGCACCGTCTTCTTCCCGCCCGGCGCGTACGGCGGCCGGCTCCAGTGGGTCCGCGACTTCGTCCAGAAGTCCGGCAGCCGCTACCCCGTCGCCGACAAGCTCGTCCAGGCCGCCCGGTACTACGGCTTCGACGGCTGGTTCATCAACCAGGAGACCGGCGGCGGCGATCAGGCCCTCGCCGGCGAGCTGCGCAACCTGATGCAGTACACCAAGGCGCAGAGCGGCACCGAGTTCATGTGGTACGACGCGATGACCACCTCCGGCGCGGTGAACTGGCAGAACGCCCTGACCTCCGCCAACTCGCCCTTCCTGCAGGACGGTTCGAAGCGCACCTCGGACTCGATGTTCCTGAACTTCGACTGGTCCGCGAGCGGCCTCGACTCCTCGCGCACCCTGGCCCGGCAGCTCGGCCGCAGCGAGTACGACCTCTACTCCGGCATCGACACCGAGGCCAACGGCTACAACACGGCCGTGGACTGGAACACCCTCTTCCCGTCCGGCGGGCCGCACACCACCTCACTCGGCCTCTACCGCCCCGAGTGGACCTGGAAGTCCGCCACCGACCGCGCCGACTTCTACGCCAAGGACGCGCGCTACTGGGTCGGAGCCGCGGGCGACCCGTCGCGAATCGACCTCTCGTCGAGCTGGCCCGGCCTGGCCGGCTACGTCGCCGAGTCCTCGCCGATCACCGCCAAGCCCTTCGTCACCAACTTCGACGCCGGGCAGGGCGACTTCTACAACGCCGGCGGCGCCCGGGTCGCCACCGGCGGCTGGAACAACCTCTCGCTCCAGGACGTGCCGCCCACCTACCGCTGGGTGGTCGACTCCGCCGGCAGCAGGCTCACCCCGTCCGTCGACTTCACCGACGCCTACCAGGGCGGCTCCTCGCTGCGACTGACCGGCACCCTGGACGCCGCCAACACCGTCCGGCTGTACCAGACCGCGCTGCCGGTCGCCGCGGACACCAGGCTCGACCTGGTGGTCAAGACCCCGGCCGCCGGGCCCACCAAGCTCAAGGCCGCCGTCGCCTTCACCGACGCGCCGAACAGCTTCACCACGATCGACGTCGGCGCCGACTCCGGCACCGGGTGGGAGCGCCACAGCCTCGACCTCTCCCCGTACGCGGGCCGCACCATCGCCCAGATCGCGCTGCGGGTCGACGGCTCCGACCCCGCCTACGACCTCCGGATCGGCCAAGTCGCCGTCTACGACGGGGCGGTGGAGAAACCGGCGGCGCCGAGCGGCCTCACCGTGCTCGGCGCGAGCGACCTGACCCCGGGCTCCAGCCAGTCACTGCGACTGTCCTGGACGGCGGCGCCCGGCGGCAACGTCCACCACTACGAGGTGTACCGCCGCAACGCGGACGGCACCCGGACCTTCCTCGGCGCGACCCCCAACGACGCGTACTTCGTCGGGCGGCTCGACCGGGCGGGCGGGGAGAGCGCCACCACGCTCGACGTCGAGGCGGTGTCCACCACCTACGGGCGCTCCGACGCGGCGTCCACCAGCGTGAGTTGGACGGGCACTCCGCCTGCGACCGGCAACCTGGCGTTGAACCGCGCGGCCACCGGCTCCGGCCAGTGCAACGCCGACGAGGGCCCGGCCAAGGCCGTCAACGGCAGCGTCAGCGGCGGCAACGGCGACAAGTGGTGCACCCTGACCTCCGCCAAGTGGCTGGAGGTGGACCTCGGTTCGGTGAAGCAGCTGTCGAAGTTCGTGGTCAAACACGCCTCGGCCGGCGGCGAGAGCAGCTCGTACAACACCCGCGACTTCTCCGTCCAGGTCCGCGCCAGGACCACCGACCCCTGGACGACGGTCGTCGGCGTCACCGGCAACACCGCCGGCACCACCACCCACCCGGTGAACACGAGCGCCCGCTACGTCCGGCTGGTGGTCACCAAGCCCACCCAGACCACCGACCCGGCCGCCCGCATCTACGAGTTCGAGGCCTGGGGCGCGTAGCCCGCCCGCCCCCTCCGGCTCCCAGGAAAGGACGCACCCCGTGCCGGTCACCATCACCGCCGTCGAGAGCACCGACCTGTTCGTCGGCCCCGAGGACGCCCCGCGCCAGATCCTGCGGGTGACGACCGAGGGGCCGGCCGCCCGGATCACCGTCGACGGCCCGGGCGTCCACGGCGGGGCGACCGGCACGGGGGCGGTCGAAGTCCCCCTGGAGATCACTCCCGGCGCCCGGCCGGGCACCCGACTCCCCGTCACGGTACGGGCGGAGGCGGCGGCCGTGGACGCCGTGGTGGAGGTCGCCGAGCCCGGCTGGACGGTGTACCTCGTCTCGCACTTCCACTACGACCCGGTCTGGTGGAACACCCAGGCCGCCTACACCTCCCCCTGGGAGCTGCTCTCCGCCGACGCCACCACCCGGCCGCGCTGGGAACGCAACGGCTTCGCGCTCGTCGACGCCCACCTGGACCTCGCCCTGCGGGACCCGGTGTACCGCTTCGTGCTCGCCGAAGTCGACTACCTGAAACCCTACTTCGACCAGCACCCGGAACGCCGCGAGACACTGCGGCTGCTGCTGGAGCGCGGTCAGGTCGAACTCGTCGGCGGCACCTACAACGAGCCGAACACCAACCTCACCGGCGCCGAGACCACCATCCGCAACATCGTCCACGGCATCGGCTACCAGCGCGACATCCTCGGCGCGGACCCCCGGACCGCCTGGCAGCTCGACGTGTTCGGACACGACCCGCAGTTCCCCGGCCACCTCGCCGCGGCCGGCCTCACCGGCAGCGCCTGGGCGCGCGGGCCGTTCCACCAGTGGGGCCCGATCCAGAAGAACTTCCGCGAGGCCAAGGACGACGCCCGGGTCATGCAGTTCCCGAGCGAGTTCGAATGGATCGCGCCCGGCGGCGAGGGCGTGCTCACCCACTACATGCCGCACCACTACTCGGCCGGATGGTGGATGGACTCCTCGCCCGACCTCGCCACCGCCGAGCAGGCCGTCCACGAGCTGTACCGCAAGCTCAAGCCGGTCGGGGCGACGAAGAACCTGCTGCTGCCCGTCGGGACGGACTACACCCCGCCGAACAAGTGGGTCACCGGGATCCACCGGTCCTGGGCCGCCAAGTACTGCTGGCCGCGGTTCGTCTGCGCCACCCCGCGCGACTTCCTCGACGCCGTCCGGGCCGAGCTCGCCGCCACCGGGCGCCGGCCCAGCCCGCAGACCCGCGACATGAACCCGGTCTACACCGGCAAGGACGTCTCGTACATCGACACCAAGCAGGCCCAACGGGCGGGCGAGGTCGCGGCGGTGGACGCCGAGAAGCTCGCCACGCTGGCCGGCGTCTGCGGGCTGGGCCGGTACCCGGCCGCGGCGCTGGACAAGGTCTGGCGCCAACTCGCCTACGGGGCGCACCACGACGCGATCACCGGCTCGGAGTCCGACCAGGTGTACCTGGACCTGCTGGGCGGCTGGCGGGAGGCGTACGACCTGGCGGGCGCGGTGCGGGACACGGCACTGGACGCCCTGGCGGGCCGCATCGACACGGCGGCGGTGGGCGGTTCGGCGGTGGGCGGTTCGGCGGTGGGCGGCTCGGGGGTGGGCGGTTCGGCGGTGGGCGGCTCGGTGGTGGTGACCAACACGCTGTCCTTCGACCGGACGGACCTGGTCTCGGTCGAACTGCCCGCCGACGTACGGTCGGTGCGGGTGCTGGACGACGCCGGCGAGCCGGTGCCGAGCACCGTCGACCAGGGGACGCTGCGGTTCCTGGCCACGGGCGTGCCCGCGCTCGGCTGGCGCACCTGGCGGCTGGGGGCGGGTCCCGCCGGGAGCACTGCCGAGGGCGCGGTGGCGGGCCCCGCCGAGGGCGCCGGGGAGCCGCCGTGGACGGCGGCCGAGGGGGCCGTCATCGCAAACGACCGGTACCGCGTCACCGCCGACCCGGCGCGCGGCGGCGGGCTCTCCTCGGTGTGGGACCTGCGGAACGAACGGGAGCTGATCCAGGACGGCCGGATCGGCAACGAGCTGCGCGTGTACGAGGAGTACCCGCAGCACCCCGACTTCGGCGAGGGCCCGTGGCACCTGCTGCCCAGCGGGCCGGTGGTCGGCTCCGGGGAGGCCGCCGCGTCCGTCCGCCGGGAGACCGGGCAGCTCGGCGAGCGGCTGGTGATCGAGGGCACGGTCGACGGCGTCCGGTACGAGCAGACCGTCACCCTGTGGCGTGGGCTCCACCGGGTCGACTGCCGGACCAGAGTCGTCGACCACCGCAGCGCCGACCGGCTGCTGCGGCTGCGCTTCCCCGTGGACGTCCCCGGCGGGCTGCCGGTCAGCGAGGTCGCGGGAGCGGTCGTCGGCCGCGGCTTCGCCATGCCGGACGTCGACTCGGCGGAGGCGCCGTGGACGCTGGACAACCCGGCCAACACCTGGTTCGGGGTCGGCTCCACCGCGCGCGTCGACCTCACCGACCCGGCGGGGACGGTCGTCGGCTCCCGGGCCCTCGGTGTGGCGGAGGTCGTCGTCCCGACGCTGGACGACGCCGCCGACGCCCGGCCCCTGGTGGTCGCCCTCGCCCGGGTGGGTGTCACCGCCACCACCTCGGGCGCCGACTGGGCGCGCTACGGCTGGCTGGAGGTGGACTCCAACCTGCCGGACTTCCGGGTTCTGGTCGGATCGCCTGAAGTCAACGATGCTGCAAGGGAGTTGATCGAGCGGGCGGGCGAGGAGTACGCGGCCGTGCTGAAGGTGCACGGCGCGGTGTGGGTGCCTGCCCTCGCCCCGCTCCCGGAGGTCTGGCGGCCGGGCGCCGACCTGCGCGACCTGAGGGCGCTGCCGGCGCTGGTCGTCTCCGACGTGGCAGCGCTGGTCGACGACCTCGCCGACGCCCGGATCAGCGCCCCCTGCCCGGCGCCGGTGCCGGACCGACTCGCCGACCACAGCGTGGCGTTGCTCAGCTTCGGCCTGCCCGGCTTCGCCGTCGACACCACCGGGGCGCTGCACCTGTCGCTGATGCGCTCGTGCACCGGCTGGCCGTCGGGCGTCTGGATCGACCCGCCCCGGCGCACCCTGCCGGACGGGGCGTCCTTCCAACTCCAGCACTGGACGCACGAGTTCGGCTACGCGCTGGTCGGCGGGGACGGCGACTGGCGGCAGCAGGCGCTGCCCGCGCAGGGCCAGGAGTTCAACCACCCGCTGTACGCGCGGATCGTCCCCGCCCAGGAGGGCACGCTGCCCGCCACCGTGTCCTGGCTACGGGTCGAACCGCAGCGGGAGGTGCTGCTCGGCACGCTCAAGCCCGCCGGGAACCCGATCGCCCACGGCTCGGCGGCCTCGGAGGGCGGGCACGACCTCACCGTCCGGCTGGTGGAGTCGACCGGCCTCGGACGGACGGCGCGGCTCGGCGGCGCGCTCGGGCTGGGCGACGTACGGCCGGCCGACCTGCTGGAGCGGCCGCTCGACGCCGCCTCCCCGTGCCTCGATCTCCCCGGCTCCGGGATCGCCACCCTGCTCGCCGCACCCGGAGCCGTGCCCGGAGCAGGGGCCGGAGCCGTGGCCCCGGCCGACGGCCCCGTCCTCGGCCCGGTGGCCGAACCCGCCCAGCCCGTCCACGCCCGCTACTGGCTGCACAACCGGGGCCCGGCACCGCTCGGCTACCTGCCGGTGTCCGTCGGAGCCTCGCCGGGACTGGTGCGGACGGCGGGGGAGCCGGTGACGCTCTCGATCGCCCTGTCGTCGCAACTGCGGGACACGGCGGTCGAGGGAACGGCGGTCGTGCTGCCCCCCGAGGGCTGGGCCACCGACCTCGGCAGCCGCCCGTACCGGCTGGCGCCTGGGGGTCACCTGCGGTTCGAGGTCACGCTGGTTCCGCCGGCCGGCGCCGAGCCCGGACTGTACTTCGCGGCCGTCCGGATCGAGCACGACGGCCAGCGGATCGAGGACGTGGTGACGATCGCCGTCGGCGACCTCCCGGCGCTGCTGCCGGTCACCGGGGACGCACCCGAGGACTGGACGGCCGCCCAGGGCACCAGGGCGACGGCCGGCCGGGACACCGGCCTGGACGTCGAGGTCTCGCACCGGACCCTGCGGGTGGCCCCCGGCGACCGGGCCACCCTGGGCGTCACGCTCACCAACCGCACACGCGGCGAGATCCGGGGCGAGCTGCAGCTGGTCTCCCCGTGGGGCACCTGGGAGGCGATCCCCGATCCCGTACGCGGCTTCACCGTCCCGGCCGGCTCCTCGGCGACGGTGGACTTCGACGTCGCGGTCCCGCCGGCGGCCGACCCCGGCTCGTTCTGGGCCCTCGCCAAGGTCATGTGGTTCGGCCGCTGCCAGTACGCCCCGACCGTCGCCCTGGTGGTGGAGGCATGACCCTCGGCCTGCTCGACGGAAACCCGCTCCCGCGCACCGCCCTCGACCGCCGTCTCGCCGCCCTGCGCACCGGCCCACGCGCCACCGCCCTGCCGCAGCCAGGCAGTTCGGAGGACCGCCAGCTGACCCGGTGGGTCGCGCAGGTCCTGCTCACCGAGGCCCTGTGCGAGGCGGTGGCCGTCGAACGCCACCTGGCCGTCGGCCCGGACGGCCCCGCCCGGCTCGACCACCGGGCCGCCGTCGAACTCGGCTCCATCACGGCGGCCGCCTACGAGGACAGTGCGGCAGTGCGCGCCGTGTACGCATCCGTGACGGCCGACGTCGAGCCCTCGCCCGCCGACGTCGCCCACTACCGCACCATGACCGCCCGAACGCCGTCCGCCCGCTGGCGACTCGCCCTCCCCGACGGCGAGTTCGAAGCCGACCCCGACACCCTGCCGACCGCCCTCGCCGAGGCCCTACGCGCCGTAGGCCCGGGCGAGTGGGTCACCGTGGGCCCCTGTACGGCCGCCGTGCTCGCCACCCGTATTGCTCCGGAGACCCCCGACCCCACCCCCGCCCTACGGGCCGCCGCCCGCCGATCCGCCTTCGTCCGCTGGCTCGACCACCAACGCGCCCGACGCCTCACCCTGGTGGAGGGTTTGGAACACCCCGGCGACCCCGCCCAGCCCGACAACCACCACCGCCACTGAGGGGGAGCCGAGCAGCCCGCCGCACTCGTTCCGTCGAGCACGGCGGGCGGGTCACTTCGTTAGGCTGCGGACATGATTCGTGCAGTGGTGTTCGACGTCGGCGAGTGCCTGGTGGACGAGACCCGGGAGTACGGAACCTGGGCGGACTGGCTCGGCGTACCTCGTCACACCTTCGTCGCCCAGTTCGGGGCCGTGATCGCTCAAGGCCGCGACTATCGCGAGGCCTTCCAGATCTTCCGGCCCGGCTTCGACCTGTACGAGGAACGTGAGAAGCGGGCGCTCGCCGGACAGTCCGAGACCTATGGCGAGGACGACCTCTACCCCGACGTTCGTCCGGCGCTCGCTCGCCTGAGGTCGGACGGCCTGTGGCTGGCCATCGCAGGCAACCAGACCGTGCGGTCCGGGGCGATCCTCCGCCGGCTGTTCGCCGACGACGTCGACCTGATCGGGACGTCCGACGACTGGGGCGCGAGCAAGCCGGATCCGGTGTTCTTCGAGCGGGTCGCCGCCGCCGCTCCCGCAGAGCGGGACGAGATCCTCTATGTCGGCGATCGTCTCGACAACGACGTGCTCCCCGCTGCCCGTGCCGGGATGCAGACCGCGCTGATCCGCCGGGGGCCGTGGGGCTGGATCCAGCAGCACGACCCCGCAGCCGATCGCGCGACCTTCCGGATCGACTCGCTCGGCGAGCTTCCGGAACTGATCGCGAAGGCTAACGCTGGAGTGAACTGAGCGTCGCCGACCAGGAGTAGAGCCGGTCGTCGACCTTCTGAACGGCATCGGAGGCCTGCCAGGGGGTGAGCGCCCGGCGGGCCTCGCGGACGCGTTCCATGCCGGTGGCATACCAGGTCACGCTCAGCTGATCGAGAGCCTGCTGCAGAAGGGCGCACGCCGAGTCGGGTCGGCGAGCGGCGGCCTCGACGGCAGCGAGGTCGGCGAGGACGACGACTCGTTGCTTGCCGTCGGTCTCGGGGAGGCTGGTGAGTACGGCCTCAAGGGTCGTCCGGGCCTGGGGAATCAGTCCGGCGGCCAGCTCCGTGTTGCCCTTGAAGGCGGCGAGCCGAGTGGCCGAGAACCAGGTGAACCATTCAGGGCCGGGGTGCGCGGGACTGGCGGCCAGGGCCTCCTCGGCCTGGCGCAGGAGCGACAGGGCCTGCCGGTGGTCGCCGCAGCGGGTCAGGCACTCCGCCTCCACGGCGTCGAGCCATGCCAGCAGGTCCGCGGAGGCAGACCCCCTCCGAGCGTACGTGCGGGCGGCTCGCATCCGTTCGGCCGTGTCCTCGCGCTGCCCGGTCCAGCCCGGGATGAATGCGGAGTGTCCGAGGACCGCGGCGCCGAGGAGGGAGTCATCGGCCTCACCGGCAGCCTGCAGGGCACGCACGAAGGTGGCGTCGGCGACCTCCGGCCGGCGGAGGTCGAAGAACTGGATCCGGCCTGCCAGCAGGAGGCTCTCCGCGAGGGCGGACGCGATCACCCTCCTGGCGACCCCATCGGTTTCGGCGAGCAGCGCCGCGCCCAGATTGGCGTGTTCGGCGACCGCCTGGTGCAGGACGGCTGGTGCGACACTCCAGTAGAGACGTCGATGAGCCTCGGTGACCGTCGCGAAGTCTGCTCCCACGGTGGCCGGTTGCGTCGTGGTTGCCGCCATCGGCCTCGGCAGTGCAGGGGGTGTCGGGAGACGCCGGCCGGAAGACGCTACGGCCCCGTCCGGCGATGGACGGACGCTCTCGTCCCATGGAGCGCGGAATCCCAGCTCCTCGATCGGCAGGCGCAGCACATAGGTGAGCAGCTGCTGGTGCTCGTCCCGTGGCCAGGGCGGATTGGGAGACTCCCACCGGCCGATCTGCTTGCGGCTCACGACGACCTCCCCCAGGCCGAGTTGGCGGGCCGCGTCGTGAAGGGTTCCGCCGGCGCGGAGGTTGGTGCTGGACATCGTCCGGGCCTGGGGGTTCCCCTTCTCGCCCAATCGCTGCGGGATCTCGAACTCTGTGCGAGCGAGGTGATCGCCAACGCCATGGAGCATGCGAAGGCGCGCTGTGCGGTGACCGTCCGCCGCGTGGGCGGGCGGCTGCGGGTGGAGGTGTCGGATCCCGAACCGGCTTTCCAACGCTCCGGAGCCGACCCGGAGGCGACCGGCGGGCGAGGGCTGATCCTCGTCGAGGCGTTGGCCGACGCGTGGGGCTGGCACCCGGCGGGAGCGGGCAAGGTCGTCTGGTTCGAGTTCCTGGAGCCCTGCGAGACGCCGAGCGCCACTGCCCACGGGTGGGGCACGGCGCGCGAACTCCACCCCCTCCAGCCGGTGGCGTGACGGCCTCGCGGGCTTGGGCCCACGGGGTCAGACGGCGAACTCCTCGTGTGGGATGCCGGCCGCCCAGACGGCCTCGAAGGCCCTGGTGCAGAGGGTGACCGCGGCCTCGTCCTCGGTGAAGGCGTGGCCCGCCCAGTCCCCGCCGCCGGTGAACCAGTGGAAGAGCACCAGACGTCGGTCGATCAGCCAGAAGTCGTTGCCCGGGAGGGCGATGGTCGAGGCCCGGCTCCGGGGGAGCCAGCGGACCTGCTCGCCGGCGGCGAGGTTGACCGGGGTGACGGCGTGCTCGTACCTGATGTAGTCGGTGACCGGTTCCGAGACGATGCGGGCTCGGCGCATGACGACACCCCGGGAGATCGCATCCTCCACGAGGGGGATCCAGGTGGGCCAGAACGACGCGGTCGGGTCGTTGTCGACCTCGCCGGTCCTCCGGAACCGCTCGAAGGGCTCGACCTCGTCGCCGACCGCGTAGCTGTCGCGCATCTCCAGGTGTACGGCGGAGCGTTCGGCGCCCCTCAGCAGCTCGGCGAAGTCCGGTGCGCTCTGCGTCATCACAAGCCTTCCTCGGTGCCGGTCGATTCCCGTGAACCGTACGGCCATTGGCTCCGGAAGGCACCACCGCTACTTGACCAGCCGGAACCCCGGCCGCTCCACCCAGGCCCGCAGGAACTCCGCCGTGACCAGGGCGGTGTCCCAACCGTCGTCGGTGATCCCGAGCAGGCCGGGCAGCCCGGTGGTCACCGACTGCTGGCCGTCCGCCAGTTCGGCCTTGCCCACGCCGCCGATGACGTCGAGGACGGCGGCGGTCAGCAGGGCCGTGGCGACGTGGTCGATCCGGCCGTTGCAGCCGGCGCTGATGTTGACGGCCTGTACCGGCGGGCCGCCGAGCACGGCCGCGATCGCGTCGGTGTCCTCGTCCGCGTGCTCGTCCACGAAGATGTCGTCGTCCCCGGCGCCCGCCCCCATCAGGTAGAGGTGGAACGGCCGGCGCCAGTCCTCGCGCCGCGGGTCGAAGCCCACCAGGGCGGCGAGCCGTTCGTCGGCGGGCTGCAGCCCGCCGAGCAGCGGCAGCGGCAGCGGGTACCGGTGCCGCCGCTCCGCGTCCCGGGTGTCCGCGACGCCCAGCCGCTCCGCGGGCACGTTGACGTCGTAGTACCCGGGGCGCTTCTCCTCGAAGCGGCAGGACAGCCCCACCATCAGCTCGCGGAACTCCCCCAGCAAAGCGGGAGAGAGGGGTTCGGCGAGATCGATCACCAAGGTCGGTCCGGACATGCGGGGAGCATAGGGGAGCGAGTTCGACGGGTGCGAGGGCTATTCGAGCCGGTCGGTCCTCGACGGGGACGATGCCGCCGGGGAGACTGTGGCGTCGGCGTCCCGTCCGTGAGGAGTTCTGATGCAGGTAGCCGTGGTCACCTTCGACGGGTTCAACGAGCTCGACAGCTTCATCGCCTCCGCGCTGATCAACCGGTGCCGTGCGGACGGCCTGGAGGCCTTCATCACGACGCCGACTCCGGTGGTCACCTCGATGAACGGCGTCGAGGTGACCGGGCAGCGCCCGATGGAGTTCGTGACCGACGCCGACGTCGTGCTGGTCGGCAGCGGGGTGAGGACACGGGACGTCGTCGCCGACGACCGGCTGGTCTCCCGGCTGGTGCTCGATCCCGCGCGGCAGCTGATCGGGGCGCAGTGCTCCGGCACGCTCGTACTGGCCCGGCTCGGGCTGCTCGACGGCATGCCCGCCTGCACGGACCTCACGAGCCGGCCCTTCGTGGAAGCCCGCGGTGTCACCGTGCTGGACGCGCCGTTCCACGCGGAGGGGAACATCGCCACGGCGGGCGGTTGCCTGGCCTCCCAGTACCTCGCCACCTGGGTGATCACCCGCACGCTCGGGGAGGACGCCGCGCGCGGCGTGGTCGACTACGTGGCTCCGGTCGGCGAGAAGCAGCAGACCGTCGATCGCGCCCTGCGCGCCGTCCGGGCGGGCGAGGTCGCCCTGCCCTGACGGTCCCTGCCCTGACGATCCCGGGGCTGACGATCCCAAGGCTGACGGCCCCGGGCTCCTGTCATCGGTGGTCCGTAGGCTGTCGACGTGGACATCGAGGACCTTGACTGGCAGGCCGCCTACCGCGCCGGGATCACGCCGCTGATGGTGGAGGCGCTGCTGGCGCGCGGGCAGTCGGAGCTGCTGGTGCGGGCGGCACGGGAGCGGGGGGAGTGGTTCTGCGCGCAGGCGGCGGTGCGGGAACTGTGCGCGGTGGGGCAGGCCGAGCAGGCCTGGGAGGTGGTGCGGCCGTTCGCGGAGACCGGGTGGCGGCGTGCGGTGGTGCTGGGCGCGGACGCCCTGGTTCGGTCGGGGCGGATCGAGGAGGCGCTGGCGCTGGTGCACCCGGACGCGGCGCGGCGGGAGCCCGGTCGGCCGGCCGACGAGGTCCGGGGGTGGGGCGCGGATCTCAAGGCCCTGGAGCCGTACGGCGAGTACGCCGCGGTGCTGGCCGCAGCCGGGCGGGTGGACGAGGCGATCGACGTCCTGGAGCCGTACACCCGGGAGGGGCAGCTGCTGTGGGAGCTGGTGGACGTGACGGAGGGCCGGGGCCGCGATGAGCGGGTCCTGGAGCTGCTCGCGCCGCACGCCGAGCGGGTCCTGAAGGCCCGGGTCCTGGAGCGCTGCGGCCGTGTCGGTGAGGCGATCGAGCTGTTCGCGGCGGACGTGGCCGCGAAGCGCTGTTGCTCGCACAACGCCCTGGAGTTCTACGCCGGGCTCCTGGCCGGGCACGGGCGGGTGGAGGAACTGCGCGCCCTGGCCGGCCGGGATCCGGGCGTCTTCCTGGCCCCCTTCGTCACGCTCCTGGAGGAGCTGGGGCGGGCGTCCGAGGCCGAGGCGGTGCTGCGCGCGGGCGCCGCGGCCGCCGACGGCACGGACCCCGGCGACGGTTCGGGGTCCGACACCGACCCCCACTCCCTCCACCGGTCCGGCCTGATGCGGCTGCTGGCCCGGCAGGGCCGCCTGGACGAGGCGGTGGAGGCGGCGCGGCCCACCTTCGGGAACCTCTACGGCTGCGGGAACCTGCTCGAACCGGCGATCCGCCTGCTGTTCGACCACGGGCGGCCGGAGTGGGCGCTGGAACTGCTCGACGGGTGCAGCGAGGAGCTCGCCCGGGAGGACCCGGCGTGGGTCCGCTCCAACCGGTGGTGGCTGATGGGGGAGTGCGGGCGGGCCCGCGAGGCCATCGCGGAGATCGACGCCCTTCCGGCGGAGGACGCCGGGGAGCGGGAGGACACCACGATCGCGTTCCTGCTGGAGCGTGACGGCCGGGCGGAGGAAGCCGTGGAACTGCTGCGCGGCTCCGCCGAGTACGGCGCCCCGCACGACCTGGCGCACCTCCTGATCCGGCTTGGCCGCCCGGCCGAGGCCGTCGACGGCTACCCCTCCCTGGCGGCCCAGCGGGAGGCGGAGGACCGGTGGTGGAACCGGCGGAGGGAGGAACCGGCGGCGGGCTGAGCCGGCGGGGCGGTCCACCGTTGTGTCCCGGAGGCGTTCTCAGGGGTGGGGCAACCTTGTCGACGGGCTCCGTCCTTCCGACCGGCTCCATCCTGCTGACAGGATCTGCCGCAGGGCGGTGAGCATGTGCGTCTCGTCGGCGGGCCGGTGCGGTGCCCGCCAGGCGATGTGACCGTCCGGGCGGACGAGGACGGCTCCGGCCGGCGTGTCCGCCCCGAGCAGGGCGGGCGGCAGTGGACGGACGGCGACGGGCAGGCCCGTCGCGGCGGCGGTGTCCGCCTGCGACCGCCACGCCGGCTCCGTGACGGCGGGCGCCAGCAGGGTGAAGCCGGGGCCTACGAGGTCCAGGGTGGAGGCGGGCCCGGTCGGGCCGGCCAGGCGCAGGTGGGGGAGCCGGGTGCCGGGCACGCCGACGGGGTGCGTGTGCTCGGGGTCCAGCGCCGGCCGGACCGTGGCCGTCGGGTCGGTCGGCTCTGGCACGGTGTCCAGGACGGCGGTCGACCGGTAGGCCGCGGTCAGCAGTAGCTCGTCGTCGATCCGGTAGCCGCTCCGCGCCCGGGAGTTGGCGAGCGAGATGTCGATGACCTGCCGGGCCACCGGTCGGCGTTCGGCCTCGTAGCTGTCCAGCAGTGCCTCGCCCGCCGTCCCGCCGACGACCGCGGCGAGCTTCCACGCCAGGTTGTCCGCGTCGCCGAGGCCGGTGTTCATGCCGTGCCCGCCGGTCGGGGGCACCGTGTGGGCTGCGTCGCCCGCGAGCAGCACCCGGGAGCGGCGGTAGGCGGAGGCGAGGCGGGCGTCCATCCGCCAGGTCATGGTGGAGCGGACGGCGACCGGCAGGTCCGGCAGCCCGGCGGCGTCGCGGACCAGCTCGGCCAGCCGCGGCCGGTCCGCGACCAGCCGGGCGATGTCCTCGTGTGCCGGGTCGTAGGGGTACTGGTAGATCCAGTGCCGGTCGTTGTCGACGGCGAGGAAGCCGCCGCGGCCCGGCGGGGTGAGGAAGTAGGAGGCGCTGGCGCGGTCGGCGACGACCTCACCGAGGGGAGCCTCGAAGCGGACGCTGAGGTAGTGGCCGAGACCGGTCGGCCCCTCCATGGCGATCCCGGCCCCCTCGCGGACGGTGCTCGCCGCGCCGTCGCAGCCGACCAGCCAGTCGGCGCGCACGGTGTGCCGCTCGCCGGTGGCGCCGTCCTCCACGGTGGCGTGAACGCCGCCCGCGGGCGAGCCGCCACCGTGGAAGCCGTCCGCGTGGAAGCCGTCCGCGTGGAAGCCGTCCGCGCGTACGCCGCCGCCGTGTTCGGCGAAGGAGAGCAGGCGGGTGGCGAACCGGATGCCGTCCGGGGCGAGTTCGCGGGCCCGCCGCAACAGGACGGGCTCCAGGGCGTCCTGGGAGCAGATCAGCCCCGGGGAGGGGGTGCGTTCGACGCCGCCCTCCTGCCCGGAGACCCCGGTGCGGACGAAGTCCGGGTCGACCAGGTCGCGGCCGCGGTAGAAGGACACCTGCGAGGCCGGCAGCCCGGCCCGCCGGATCTCCTCCTCCAGACCGCACCGCCGGAAGATCTCCATCGAACGTGCGGACACCCCTCGCGCCTTGGGGTGGTGCGAGGTGCCCGGGTGTGCCTCGACCAGCAGGTGCGGCACGCCGTACCCGGACAGCAGGACCGACAGCGTGAGCCCGACCGGCCCCCCGCCGACGATCAGGACGGACGTCCTCTCCGGGAATCGCATGGCACCCACCCCTTCGTAACGCTTATTGATTCGATTTGACGTTACCATGGTGGGCGGCTGACCACCCGAGACGAAGAAGGCGACCCCATGGCGCAGAGCAAGCCCGCGGCCCAGGACCCCGGCGACGACAACCCCCGCGGCCTCCACTTCCTCGCCGAACTCGCCAACACCGTCCGCGAGGACCCCGCCGCGAGCGCCGCAGATCTCCAGGCGCTCCTGGAACGCCACGGCGGACCGCCGTTCCGGCTCACCGATGCCGACGCCCACGAACTGCGCGACGCCACCGTCCACGTGATCGCCATCCTCGACACCGACGACCCCGACCGTGCCGCCGAGGCGATCAACACCCTGTTCGACCGCCACCCCGCCAGCCCCCGCCTCGTCCGCCTCCCGGGCCGCCCCTGGTCCCTGCACACCCGTGCCCCCGCCGACGCAGGCCTCACCCGCTGGCTGCTCTCCACCGCGGCCCTCGCCCTCGGCCTCTGGCTCAGCGAACGCGGCACCTGCGCCTGGGGCCGGTGCGCCGCCCCCGGCTGCGGCCGCTTCTTCATCGACACCGGCCGTCGCACCCCCCAGCGCTACTGCACCCCCCGCTGCGCCACCCGCGTCCGCGTCGCCACCCACCGCGCCCAGCGGGCAGCGGAGTCCGGCGAAGCGTCAGGCAGTGCGTCCCGATAGGGTCCGGGCACCGGACACGGTCAGTCATGACGGGGATCTCCTTCCCGGCCGCTCCCTCGGCGGCTTCCGATGTCCCCCAGCGTTCCGCATCGACACCGTCGCCCGGCAGTTGCCGATCGGCACATTTCCGCAGTCCGCAGCCTCGCGGCACCTGCCGATCGGCAGGGTCGGACAGCCGGACAGCCGGACAGCCGGACAGCCGGACAGCCGGGCACTACTTCACCGGCGTCGCGACGCGCTACACCGGCTGCCGACGCCCCGCCCGCAGGTCAGTTGCCCCCGATCCGGGCCAGGTAGTGCGCCAGGTACGGCGGGGTCCGGAGGTCGCGGATCCCGTCGAGGGGGACCATGCGGACGTCCCGGCCCTCGCCGAGGACGAGGTCGGACTCCGGTCCTGCGTACGTCCCGTGGAGCACGACGGTGGACTCGTGGATCTCGGGGTGCCGCGGGCCGGGCACGGCGCGCAGCCCCTCGACCCGGATGCCGGCCTCCTCCAGCACCTCCCGCGCCCCGGCCTCGTACGCGCTCTCCCGGCCCTCGCGCCACCCGCCGATCGGGGTCCAGAGCCCGGGATGGGCGATGCCGGGCACGTCGTCGCGCAGGTTCAGCAGCAGGCGCCCGCCGTCCGGACTGGTCACGAACGTCATCACGCCCTCGAAGTCCCGTGCGATGCCGTGCTCGTCGACGGCGCCCGTCGCCGGCCGCTCGCCGAAGAGCGTGAGGTCGGAGCGCCGGGCGCGGTCGACCAGCATCAGCCGGCGGTAGTCGGCGGGCCGCATGACGGAGTGCCAGTCGTGCAGGCTGCGGGTGGCCCACTCGGTGTGCTCGGAGGAGAGCCGGATCCGGCCCAGCTGCTCGTCGTCGAGGCGTCCGCCCCAGAAGACGTGGCCGACCTGGTGCAGCGGCCAGTAGGCGCCGGGGGAGAAGTGCACCACGGCGAGCAGCTGTTGGCGGGCGACGATCCCCGGGTTCTCGACCGCGAGGTCCAGGCCGAGTTCCTCCCGGGCCTCGCGCAGCGCGGTGTCCCACGGGGACTCACCGGGGTCGGTGTCGCCGCCGGGGAACTGCCAGCGCTCCGGGTCGAGGGCGTTGCGCAGGCACAGCGCCCGCCCGGCCGAGTCGGTGAAGTAGAACGCCCCGTACAGGTTGGACAGGGCGATCCCCCCGACGTACCGGCTGATCGGCCGCCAGCCCGGCACCGCCCGGTGCCGCCGGACGAAGTCGAGCACCTCGCGGTAGCCGTCGCTGGTCGGCGGCGGGTCGTCGAGCTCCGCCCACACGAAGCGGTCGTGCTCGGTGAGCGCCACGGGGGTGCCGTCGGGCACGGTGGCGGTGAACACGAAGTGGCGGAACCGGCGCCCCGCGGCGTCGACGAAGTCCAGTGACCGCAGGTACTCCAGGCTGTCCGCGGCCACCGTGATGCCGGCCTCCTCGGACAGCTCGCGGAGCGCGCCCGCCTGCACGCCCTCCCCGGGTTCCAGCCCGCCGGCCGGGTAGTCCCAGAGCCCGGGCAGTGCGTCGTCCTCGCGGCGGCGCAGCATCAGCACCCGCCCGGACGTGTCGAGGACGACCACGCCGACGGACAGCCGCTCGAAGCCCAGGGCGAGCGCGGTACGGGCCAGGAGGTCGTAGTCGATCACGGTGTGCAGCCTTCCGCCGGGTCGGTGTCGGTGTCCAGCCCGTGCCCTACCCACCCCGGTGCGGGACGCAACGGATCACCACGACGTTCCGTGATCGGCCCGCGTGGCCCGCGTGGCCCGCATGGCCCCTGCGCCGCCTATCACCGTCAGGCGCCGTCAGTCCCACCAGAAGGACCAGCAGTTCTCCAGGAGGAGCTCCTGCGCGTAGTCGACCAGGCTCTCGGTGCCCTGGAAGACGTTGTCGGGGCAGAACGCGAGGTGCTCGGCCGCGATCGGCAGCGCCTCGTCCAGGTCGTCCGGCTGCGCCGTGGCGCTCAACCGCAGCCCGTCGGGGCCGACTTCGACGACCCGGGCGCCGAACCTCCGCTCCCAGCTGCGCAGGACGGCGGCGAGCTCGCCGGGATCGTGGTTGCCGGCCGCCGTCCAGCCGCAGGCGGCCAGCGCCTCGGCGCCGCTGCCGGCGCGGACGAGCCCGATCCGCAGCCCGGGGTCGTGCCGCAGCAGCCAGCGCGCCACGGCGGCGGCCGCCGCATCCGGGTCGCCGTCCTCCGGGTTGCCGTCCTCGGGGTCGTCCTCCGCCGAGCGCGGGGCGGGGGCCAGGCCCGGCCAGTCGACCCCGAACGGCTCCAGGATCCGCCGTCGATCCTCGGCCTCCTCCGGGTCGTCCACGGGGAACTCGGCCTCGAAGGTCCACCAGCCCTGCAGGAGGGCGGCGGGGTCGTGGGAGTCGAGCAGGTCCGCCCGGACCGGGTGGAGTTCGCCGGTGGCCCAGGGCCGGAACTCCGGGTCGCCGGCCCGACGGGTCAGCAGCAGCGGCCACAGCCCCGACCGCGGGTGCTCCCGCTGCAGCTCCTCCCACAGCCCGGCGGGCGCCGGCCCGTCGCTCAGCCACATGACCGGGGCGTCACCGCCGTGGCCGTCGCCCCCGGCCGCAACGATCAGGCGGCCCGGCGGCAGGGGCGTGGACAGGGCGGCCTGCACGACGGCGTCGGGGAACAGCGGACGGAGGTCGGCGGGCACCGGGGCGCGATCGATCATGCTCCCACGGTAGGGGCCGGGTCGGACAGGCCCGCACGGCGGCCTCCGGGCGAGGATCCCGCGGGGCCGGCCGGACGCCGCGATCGGGGCTGTCCGCAGGGGGCCTTGTTGGTGCCGCACACGGGTATCCAGCGGCAGCCGCTCCCGGGCATGACCGGCGGGCGTCGGCTCGGGAAGGCACGGGGCCGCGATGCTTCCGGCGCCTGAGGATCCGCTGGAACGTCCGCGACGACCTCGACGAGGCGTTCCTCAAGCCCGCCCGCTGCATGATCACGTACCGATGCGTCCGAGTCCGGTGTCAGCTTCTCTTGGAGCGTGCTCGGCCGTCAGGCGGCGGCGTTCCCGGGTGAGTCGCCGGGGACGGCGCACGGTCCGGCCGGCGTGCTGCCTGTGCCGCCCGTACTGCCCACTGCGTCGGTGCCCCTGTCGCCCCGGGTGGGACCGGGCCCCGCAGCCCCCCGACCGGCGGGAGGCAGCAGGGCCCCGTCCGTCAGATCCGCTCGGGCACCGGGTTCCCGACGGCCTCGATGGCGCGCCGGACCGGGACCTTCGCCAGCACGGCGAAGCCGATCACGAAGAACACCAGCAGCGAGATGATCGCCGACCGGTAGCTGCCGGTGAGCTGGTACGCGAGGCCGAAGACCAGCGGGCCCATCCAGCTGGTGCCGCGGTCGCTCACCTTGTAGAGGCTGAAGTACTCGGCCTCCCGCCCGGGCGGGATGAGGTGGGAGAACAGGGAGCGGGAGAGCGCCTGGCTGCCGCCCAGGACCAGGCCGATCATGGCGGCCAGGCCGTAGAACCAGACGGGCTGGTGGGCGGGCATGAAGTAGCCGAGGGCGAGGGTGACCACCCAGCCGACCAGGGAGCCGAGGATGGTCCGCTTGGCGCCGTACCGCTGGGCGATCCGGCCGAGCGTCAGGGCACCGCCGATCGCCACGATCTGGACGATGAGCACGGCGGTGACCAGCGCGCCCTGCTCCATGCCGAGTTCCTCGCTGCCGAAGAGCGAGGCCTGGGAGACGACGGTCTGGATGCCGTCGTTGTAGCAGAGGAAGGCGCCGAGGTAGAGCAGCGTGAGCGGGTGCTTGCGCATGCCCTTCAGGGTGCGGCCGAGTTCCCGCAGGCTGCCGGCGGCGGGCTGGCCGGCGGGCCGGTCGGCCGCGGCCCGGCCGGACACCGCGCCGGCCCGGGAGGGCAGCCGCAGCAGCGGGACGATCGTGAACAGCGCCCACCACAGGCCGGCCGAGGCCAGGCAGATCCGTACGGCGGTGCCGGAGGTCACGCCGAGCGCCTCGTGGCCCTGGAAGAGCGCGAGGCTGGCGATCAGCAGCAGTCCGCCGCCCGCGTAGCCGTACGCCCAGCCCTTGGAGGAGATCGCGTCGCGCTCGTCGGCGGAGGCCAGGCCCGGGAGGTAGGCGTAGGAGAGCGCGACCGAGACCGCGTACGAGATGTTGGCGACGACCAGCAGGGCGCCGCCGAGCAGGTAGCGGTCGCCGTCGAGGAAGAACATCCCCATCGTGGCGAGCGCGCCGACGTACGCGAAGCCGCACATCAGTTCCTTGTGCCGCCCGGTGCGGTCCGCGACGGTGCCGGTCAGCAGCATCACCGCGACCGAGATCAGCACGGAGAAGGAGACGGTGTACGGGAAGAACGAGCCCGCGCGGATCGACAGGCCGAGCGGGTGGACGTCGCCGGCCGCGTCGGCGGCCTCCTTGGCCACCGAGGTCAGGTACGGCCCGAGGAACACCGTCAGGACGCTGGCGGAGAAGGCGGCGTTGGCCCAGTCGTTGACGTACCAGCCGAACCGTATCCGCTCCAGGGCCCGGCCGTCGGCGTCGGCGGGTGCCGGGTCGGGCGCCGGCCCGGTCGGGGGGTCGTCCGGAAGGTGCGTCGCGGAGTTCGTGGTGCTCATGGGGTTCCCATCACCGTGCTGGAGCCGGTACTGCCGTCCGTCCAGCAGCCGCGCTCGCCCAGGACGTCCCGCAGGACGTCGATGCGATCGGCCATGATGCCATCCACACCGAGGTCGAGGAGAGCCCTGATCCGTGTGGGATCGTCCACAGTCCAGACGTGGACCTGCAGGCCGAGGCGGTGGGCGGCCCGGACGAAGGCCCGGTCGACCACCCGCACGCCCATGTGGCGCTCCGGCACCTGGGCGCACGTTCCGGCGAACGGCGCCCCGCGCCCCGGCAGCAGCGGCCCGGCCAGCGAGCGCAGCCGCAGCCGGGCCACCTCGCGCGGGCCGAGCGAGGTGGCCAGCCGGGGGCCCGCGGCGGCGCGGACGGCGGCCAGCCGGCTGTCGGAGAAGCCGCCGACGCAGACCCGGTCCCAGGCGCCGGTCCGGCGGACCGCCTCGACCAGCGGGGCGACGGCCGAGGCCGCCTTGACGTCGATGTTGAAGCGGGCTTCGGGGAACGCGCCGAGCAGGTCCTCCAGCAGCGGCACGGGCTCGGTGCCCCCGATCCGGGCCTGCCTGACGTGCTCCCAGGGCAGCTCCGCCACGGCGCCCGTGCGGTCGGTGACCCGGTCGAGGCGGGAGTCGTGGAACGCCACCAGCACGCCGTCCCGGGTGGTGTGCACGTCCGTCTCCAGGTAGCGGTACCCGAGCGCGACGGCGGCCTCGAAGGCCCTGAGCGAGTTCTCGGGGTGCCCGAGGTCGCCGCCCCGGTGCGCGAAGGCCAGCGGCCCCGGATGGTCGAGGAAGGCGTGCATGTCGTGCTCCGAGCTGCTGGGGGAGGAAGCCGCGCGGGGAGGGAGACGCACACCGCCCGCTCCGACGCCGTCCCGGACCGCGCCCGACCGCGTGCGTTACAGTATTACGCACTCTGTCAAGCGGTAATGCGGTCACGCCGATCGGCGGGCAGGAACACTCGGACAGGAGCGCTCGGACAGGAGCACTCGGGCGGGGGTTCGAAGACCGCAGGCGGTTCGAGGTCCGCCGAGATTTCCGGCGCGTCGATGTCCGCGACGTACTGACCGGGCTTCACGTCGTCGTAGTAGGGCCCTGGTGCAGCTCGTTCGACCAGGTCAACAGCTGCGTGGTTGTGGTCCGAATGTCCGGGATGTATACGATTCATGTGCTCTCCGAAAATCGCCACCGTCGGTCAATTCACCGGCGGCCCGCCATTCGTGGTCACGTGTTTCCGGACTCGGAAATGAATGCGTCGACTGCCCGGCGATCCCTCTGTGGCCGGCGGGGTCGGAAATCGGCCGAGGAGCGGACGGGATGGATGGGGCGAATGAGGTGGATAGGGCGGATGGGGGCAGATGGTGCAGCCGGGCCGGGTGCGTCGGCGTCTCCCCGGAGCGGGGTCCCGGTATCGATTCCTCCGTGCCGACGACGGTTTTTGTGAACATGACATCGAATCGATCAGGAAGTTCCGCCTCCGGCCGTGGGTGGGCAGACGGCATCTCTCGCAGGTCGTGCAGGAATCAACATTTCAGGCGTATTTCAAGCGGCCGGGTCGATCGGGTGCCGACCTCCTGTGACCCCCGTCACTGAACGGCGCGCCGCACGCTTTCCCGCAGCCCGTGTTCATGGCCGAAACAATCCGCAGTGGCCTGATGTCGCCTGAATATTCGTCAGATGTTCGGAATCGATGGCAGTGTGTGTGTAGCCGTACCAACTTCTGACCTGGTGCACACCGATCGTGTACACGATGACGAATGGCTGAACTGTGCGCATGACCCGTTCGGATCGCAACGAAGCGACCACGCGGCCCCGCCTCACCGGCGAAACGCTCACCATCCAGGAGTTCTCCCAGCTCGCCGGCAACGTCGGCGGCTACCCCTATGTGAAAATCGTGCTCGACCGCGCCGAGTCGGTGCTCCACTTCATCGACAGTGCGGACGGAACACTCCACGTCCGCTACATCGCGTGCGACGTACTCGGCATGTCGATCGACGAACTCGCCCGCGGGCTCGACGCGTTCAACGACGACGTCTACCGGAATCCCGACCGCCGTTTCTATCTCGGCACCCTCGCCCTGCACGACCGCAGCGGCACCGACGAGGGCGGGCGAGCGGAAGGCCCCTTCCTCTCGCTGGAGACCGTCGACGTCGACACCATGTCCCAGGACATGCTGCGCTCCTTCTACCACCGGGTGCGCGCCCACATCGACCCCGCGCTGCCGCTCGTCCTCAAGCCGGCCAACCACCGGCAGGAGGCGTACGTCGCCGCGATCCCGGAGGACGAGATACCGCGCGTCCTGGCCCACGAGCTGTACTCCACCGCCGCGTTCGTCCCCCTGAACCCCGGGGAGGCCCACGGGCGGCTGCGGGTGTTCCGCTCGGAGGAGGAGTACCGGGCCGACCCCGAGCCGCTCCAGTGGCACGACATCGTGGTGATGCCCCGGGTGCCCGAGGACGTCCCCCGGGTGTCCGGCCTCATCCACACCGAGCACACCACCCCGCTCTCCCACATCAACGTGATGGCCACCGGGTGGCGGATACCCAACGCGGTCCGCATCGGAGCCGCCGAGCGGATCGAGGAGGCCGGGCTGGCCGGCCGGTGGGTCCGCTACCGGGTCGACGCCGACGCCGGCGACTTCCGGCTGGAAGCCGCGCCGCCGCGCCACGAAGGCGACCGGCCGGAGTCGGCGCCGCGGGCCGAACGCGTCACCGTGGACCTGCCCGACCTCACGCCCACCCCCGTCACCCCGCTGACCGAACTGCGCGCGGGCGACCACGTCCGGTTCGGCACCAAGGCCGCCAACCTCGGCGAGCTCGCCCACCTGCTGCAGCACGGCTCGCCGCGCTGGCTCGGCTTCTACCGCGTGCCGCGGCCGCCCCGGGACAACCTGCTGCGCTACCTCGCCCGTCAACTCGGCCTCCCGCAGGACGCGGACGACACCGAGCTGGCCGACGCCGCGCAGCGCCTGGTGAAGGAGTACGCCCACGTGCCGCGCGGGATCGTGCTGCCGTTCTCCCTCCAGCAGCGGTTCCTGGACTCCTCGGCGGAGCTCCGGGACGCCCTCGACCGGCTCGACACCGTGCTCCGGGACGGGACCGCGGAGACTGCGGAGACCGCCGGAGCCTGCCTCGAAGCGCAGCGGCTGATCCGCACCGCCCCGCTGCCCGAGCCGGTCCGCGCCGAGATCGACCGGGCGCTCGACCGGCACCTGTACGGCGCGGCCGAGCTGGTCGTCCGCAGCTCCTCCAACGCCGAGGACCTGTCGGGCTTCTCCGCCGCGGGACTCTACGAGTCGGTGGCGCACGTCAGCGGCACGGACGCGGTCGTCGAGGCGGTCCGGGAGGTGTGGGCCTCGCTGCTGTCGCCGCGCGCCGTGCAGCTTCGGCACCAGGCGGGCATCCCGCTGGACCACTGCCGCATGGGCGTGGTCGTCCAGGAGCAGGTCGGCGCCACCGTCGGCGGCGTCCTGGTCACCTGCAACCCGCTGAGCCCGCAGGACTTCCGCAGCGTCTACCTCAACATCTCGCCGCGCTCGGTCACCGATGTGGTCACCGGCGAGGGCGCCCCCCTCCAGTACCTGTGCAACACCATGGAGGGCGGCAGCCGCACGGTCTCGCTCGGCACCGCCACCGCCGACCTGGACGCCGCGACCAAGCAGCTGGTGGGCCGACTGGCCCTGATCAGCCGGCTGCTGCAGTCGCACTTCTCGCCCGACGAGAGCTACGCCGCCCCGGTCGACATCGAGTGGGCCATGGAGGGCGACCGGGTGAGCCTGCTGCAGCTGCGCCCCTTCCGCACCGCCGGCTGACGCCGGCCGCCCGCGACGGCACGGCCGCGAACGACGCGGCCGTGCCCGTCGGCGCGGGCCCACGCGGCCGCCCGCCGCACGGCGCGGCACCCCGCGGGCCGAGCGCCCAGGCCGGGCGCGCCCGCCCGGGGCGAACACCCCCGGGCCAGTGAACTTCCCTCAGGAGAGAGCACGTTGAACCGGATCCTGTACGTCTACGTCAAGGGCGGAGCCCCGCTCGACTACGCCTTCCCGCGCATCGCCGCCTGCGGCGAACTGCACGTCCTCGCGCTGGCGCCGCTGCCCACCGCCGCCGAGGAGGTGTGGCGCCCCAGCTGCACCAGCATCGAAACGGTCCCCGAGGCGCCGCGCGGCGACGACCTGGTCGAGCTGATCGTGGAGTATGCGAAGGCCATCGGGGCCGACGCGGTGCTCACGCTCTCCGAGTTCGCGGTGCTCGCCGTCGCGCACGCCGCGAGCCGGCTCGGCCTGGCCGGCGCGGGCGAAGGGATCGTCCGCGCCCGGGACAAGCGGCTGATGCGGGAGGCGTGGGCCGCCGCCGGGGTGCCGATCCCCGGCTTCCGCCGGGTCGACAGCCTCGCAGACCTGGACGCCGCCCTCGCCGAGTTCACGCCCCCGCTGCTGCTCAAGCCGGCCTGGGGCGCCGGCTCGGTCGCCCAGATCGTGCTGGAGCGGGCCGAGGACGCCGCGCCCGCGTGGGACGAGATCGAGCGCGGCCTGCAGGCCGGCAGCAAGGTCGGCATGAACGAGCTCTACGCCCCCGACACCGACCGGGACCGGCTGGTCGAGGAGATCGCCCAGGGCTCCACCGACGGCTGGTACGAGGAGTCCGGCTACGGCGACTACGTGAGCGTGGAGGGGATCGTCGCCGACGGCGTCTACCGTCCGCTCGCCATCACCGCCAAGCTGCCGACCGTCCCGTCCTTCGTCGAAGTGGCCAGCACCTCGCCCTCCGTGATGGCGGTGCCCCTGCAGCGCCGGATCGAGGAGGTCTCGCGGCAGGCCGTCGACGCGCTCGGGCTGGAGAACTGCGGCACCCACACCGAGCTCAAGCTGATGAAGGACGGCGAGCTCGTGGTCATCGAGACCGCGGCCCGGTTCGGCGGCCTGCTGACGACCCGGCAGGTCCACGAGGTGTTCGGGCTCGACCCGATCGGCATGCTGGTCCGGCAGCTGCTGGGCGAGCGCGTCGACTACCCCGGGGCCATGCTCACCGACGGGGTCCGGGCGGCCGCCTCGGTGGCCGTCGTCCCGGCCGACGCGTTCGGCGTGCCCTGGCGCACCCGCCCGGTCTGGGACCCGCAGGCCGTGGACTGGCAGAGCCTGCTGTCCCCGGGCAGCACCATCGAGGCCGTCCCCGGTTTCGCCATGCCGGCCGGACAGCCGGTGCCCGCCTTCGACCCGAACGCCGGGTCGCGCAACTGGCTCGGGGTCTACCTGCTGAGCGCCGTCGACGCCGACACCCTGCAGCGCGACTGCAACGCGGTGCTGAACGGCCTGGAAGCCGCCCTGCACCGCGCCGCCGGCTGACCCCCGCCCCACCCGACCACCGAGGTACTTCGATGCGTGTACTGTTCGCCGGCGCACCCGGCGTCGGCCATCTCTTCCCGCTGGTTCCGCTCGCCCGGGCGGTGCGCGGGCTCGGCCACGAGGTCGCGGTGGCCTCGATGGACGGCGGCGAGGCCGTCGCCGCGTCCGGGCTGCCGTACCTGCCGCTCGCCCCCGGCGTGGACTGGCGCCTGGAGATCCGCGAGGCCGGCCGCACCCGGCGGCCCGACCTGATGCGGCGGGTCGTCGAGACCAACGCGGCCGACCGCGAGGCCTTCGTCCCGCTGGCCGCGCACGTCAACAGCACGGTGGCCGACGCCACCGTCGAACTCGCCGCGCAGTGGCGGCCGGACCTGGTGGTGTACGAGTACCTGTTCCCGGTGGCCCTCCTCGCGGCGACCACCCTCGGCGTGCCCGCCGTCCAGCACGACCTCGGATTCGTCCGCACCCCCGGGCTGCGCGAACTGATGCTCACCGAGATGGCAGACACCTTCGCCCGGCACGGGATCGACCGGCTCCCCGAGCCGGCCGACACCCTCGACGTCGCCCCGCCGAGCATGGCCGGCATCGAGCGGTACGGCCGCATCCTGCGGCCCGTCGCCTACAACGGCGAAGGCGCCCTGCCCGAGCCCCTGGCCGCCCCCGCCCACCGCCCGCGGGTGGCGGTCACCCTGGGCACCGTGCCGCCCAAGACCGACGGCCTGACCAGGATCGAGCGGGTGATCGCGGCCGCCGCCGAGGTCGACGCCGACTTCGTCCTCGCCACCGGCGAACT
Source organism: Kitasatospora sp. NPDC085464 (assembly GCF_044541955.1). Taxonomy (NCBI): domain Bacteria; kingdom Bacillati; phylum Actinomycetota; class Actinomycetes; order Kitasatosporales; family Streptomycetaceae; genus Kitasatospora; species Kitasatospora sp. NPDC085464. The sequence goes on along the minus strand of NZ_JBITTM010000017.1, from coordinate 69,219 downwards.
CGACCTCGGCACGCTCGGCACCCTGCCGGACAACGTCCACGCGTACGGCTGGGTGCCCTGGCGGGCCCTGCTGGACACCTGCGCCGCCGCGATCCACCACGGCGGCAGCGGCACCGCACTCGCCGCCCTGGACGCGGGCATCCCGCAACTCGCGCTGCCCGACGGCTCCGACCGTTTCATCAACGCCCACGCGGTCCGCGACCGCGGCGCCGGCCTCAGCGCGGGCGCCGAGGAGATCGGCCCCGCGCTGCTGGACCGCCTGCTCACCGACCCCGGCCCGGCCCGGGCCGCCCGCGAGGTCAGCGCCGAGCTCGCGGCGATGCCCAGCCCGGCGGCGGTGGCCGAACACCTCCTGGGCCTCGCAACGCTCAGCGGCTGAGGCCGGCCGGCGGGGGCCGCGAACCCGCGGCCCCCGTCGAGCGCTTCGCCGAAGGCCCCGGCGCCGGTCCCGGTGTCGGCCCCCGGCGGGCGGCTTCCCCACGAGGCGCTCACGGCGCAGGCGGTCGTGCTGCGCCGGATGCGGCCCGTGGTCGACTCGCGGCGGCCGGCGCGACCGCCCGTCCTCCGCATGGAGATGATGGCAGCGCTCGAAACGCGGGGCTTCACGGCCGACTTGGACGCCGAGCCTCCGACGCTCGGCCCGGCTCGGCCCGGAGCTCCCGACTTCCCCTTCACGGTGACCAACGCCGGCCCGGAGCTGTTCGCCGTCGCCCCCGGCTCGACCTGCGAGGTGGAGTGGCACCTCGAACCGGACCGGACGAGCGCGGGCCGCAGCGGCACGGTCGTCATCGACCGGGCCGGCCGGCCGCTCACCTACCTGCCCGTACCGGTGGGTGACCCCGGCAGCGGCCGTTCGTCTGGGTAGCCGCTCCGGGATCAGTAGCCGTAGCCGTAGCAGCACCGACGCCCGGGGCCGAGGGCGCGCAGCTGCTCGTCCTGGAGGACCGCCCGGTAGCCCGGCCCGGTGCTCAGTCAGTGGTCGCAGTCACGGGGGGCGGGGCGGGACGGGCGACCGGTGGGCGGTTCAGGCGACCAGGTCGGGCTGTCGGGCCTCGCCCGGGTGGGGCGGCGCGCCTTCCGGCAGGTCGCGGCCGAGCAGGAGGAGCGCGCCCGCCGGGACGCCGTAGGTCAGGACCCGGTCGGCGTCCCTGATGTGCTGGACGGCAGGGTCCAGCACACCGGGGAAGCGCGTCTGGGTGCAGGTGCGTCGGCGGACGGCGGACACCCAGGGCAGGACCATGGCGACTCCCGCGTAGGCGCGGGCGCGTCCGTCGGGCCAGGTCGGGTCGAGGGCGCGGCCGTGCTCGTCGGCGCACCAGGCGTGGTGGGTCACCGTGCCGTCGTCCTCGATCACGTAGCCCTCGACGTACGCCAGGGCGGGCGATCTGCGGGCGACGCGCCAGGCGTTGGGGAAGCAGGCGCCGCCGTTGCCCCGCCGGGGCATGCCGGCCGGCCAGGGGCACGGCTCCTGGAGGCGCCCCTGGGCGAGGACCACGGCTTCGGCGGTGAGCGCGCCGCGCGCGGCCCTCGCCCGCAGCGCGCCGACAAGGGCCCGCTCGTGGCGGGAGGTTCCGGCGTTCACGGTGGAGGACACGCTCGTCAGTCTTCTCAACACCCAAGGGCGGCGCGAGAAGTACTACGCCATCCGATGCCCGGGCCGCCCTACACCGCGCCGAGGAACCCGGGGTCGGTGGCGCCAATCTGCCGCGCGAAGTCGGCTGCGACCCCGAGGACTTCGCGCATCGGCACGGCCCGGCGAGCCGTGCCGGAGAGGTCCGCGTGCGCCTCCTCGGACCACAGGAACGGAAACACCGTGATGCCCTGGGAGAGCGCGAGTTCCTCGGCCTCCGCGCGCCAGCCGGGCCAGCGCAGCCCGTCGTAGAACGCCTCCGTGCCGCCCGAGAGGAGCCAGGAGACCCACGCGGAGTGGCCCATGTCCAGGGCCTCCCACTCCAGGGTGTCGGGGGCGAAGTAGGTGATCTGTCCCGGTATCCCCGGGCGGCCGCCGGCGGCCGGGTCGTGGCCGTTGAGCGCGAAGACACCGCCGACGGCGTCGTGGCCGACGACCAGGGCGGTGGCGGGGTGCCAGGTGGGGTCGAACGCGGTGGGGAAGCGGTTGACCCGCCCCAGGCTGGGCAGGCCGCCGTCCGCCGCGCCGCCGTTCTCCGCCGCGCCGCCGTCCGCCGCCGGGGCGCCGCCGCCGAAGACGCGCACCCAGCCGTGGTCCAGGAGCAACCCGCCGGTGTGCAGCACCAGCGCGCCGAGCACGGAGCGCGCGGTGACCTGCAGCTGCAGCAGGCAGCGGCGTCCCTCGTCGCGGTCGGCGGGCAGCACACGGGCGGGGACGGGGCTCGCCGCGAGCACCGCCGCCAGCTCGGGCCAGGCCGGATCGTCCACCTCGGTCAGTTCGTCGATCGCGCGCATCCGAGGATGATCGCACCGCGGCCGTCCGCACCGCCGGGCGGGTGGCCGACGGCGGCGGCCGACGACGCCCTGCGACGCCCTGTCAGTGCCCTGCCGGTGGCATGTCGGTGCTGTGAGCGGTCTGTTCGTGTGCTGTGGGCGGCCCGCCGCAGGCTGGTCCACACCAGCACCACCGACCCACGGGAGGTCCACCGTGTCGAGCAACAACCGGACGAGCAACACCGAAGGCGGCAACACCGAGCCCGGCCACGCCGAGCCGATCAGCCCCGGGCCCGACGGCGGCAGCGCCCGCCCGACCTCGGTCCTGGTCTCCGGCGCCGGGATCGCCGGCACCGCCCTCGCCTACTGGCTGCAGCGCTACGGCTTCCGCGTCACCGTGGTCGAGCGCGCCCGGGCGCTGCGCGGCGGCGGTCAGGCAGTGGACATCCGCGGCAACGCCCTGGACGTCGTCGAGCGCATGGGCCTGCTGGCGGAGGTCCGGGCCCGCAGGACCGGCCTGCGGGGGATGTCCGTGGTCGACGCGGACGGCCGTGAACTGAGCCGCACCACCGAGTGGACGGCCAGTGGCGGCGAGGTCGGCGGTCCCGACGTGGAGATCCTGCGCGACGAGCTCGCGGAGCTGATCGCGGGAGCGGCCGGGCCGGGCGTGGAGTACCGGTTCGACGACTCGATCGACACCCTCGTCCAGTACGGGGACGGCGTGCAGGTCCGGTTCCGCAGCGGTACCGAGCAGTCGTTCGACCTCGTCGTGGGCGCCGACGGCCTGCACTCGAACACCCGCCGGCTCGTCTTCGGCCCCGAGGCCGACTACCTGCACTCCATCGGCACCTACATCGCCGGCTGGAGCGTCCCCAACCACCTCGGCCTGGACCGCTGGGAGATCGTCCAGCAGGCCGACACCGGCTGGAGCAGCCTGGTGATGACCGTCCGCGACAACGCCGAACTGCGGGTCTTCGTCGGCTTCGCCACCGACGAGCCGCTGGAGCGCATGCTGCCCCGGGACCGCACCGCCCAGCGCCGGCTGGTCGCCGAGCGCTGCGCCGGGATGGGCTGGGAGATGCCGCGCTTCCTCCGGGGGATGTGGGAGACGGACGCCTTCCACTACGACGTCGTCGCCCAGATCCGGATGGAGCACTGGTCCAACGACCGCGTCGTCCTGCTCGGCGACGCCGGGTACTGCTGCTCCCCGTTCACCGGCCAGGGCACCAGCGTGGCCCTGACCGCGGCCTACGTCCTGGCCGGGGAGCTGCACGCGGCGGACGGCGACCACCGGCGCGCCTTCCCCGCCTACGAGAAGCGGCTGCGTGACCACGTCGCGGCCAACCAGGCCATCCTGGAGCTGACCACCAGGGTCTACGGCATCGACGCCGCGACCGCCGGTCCGGAGGAGGACGCCGAAGCCCCCGGCGCCGCGGCCGGGCCCGGCCTCGACCGTCCCGGCCCGGAGATGGAGGCGGCCTTCCGTGCCGCCACCGTCTTCGACCTGCCCGACTACTGAGGGCGCGTCACCGAGGAGCGGGCCCCGACCGACCGGCAGGACCGGCCGGCAGGACCGGCCGGTCGGGGCGGGCGGTCGGCGCGGTCGGGGGGCGCTCAGCCCTCGAACGGGTCCTCCAGCACCGGGATGCACGGTGACAGCAGCGGCTCGGTGTGCTCGGTGACCCGGCCGCGGACCATCCTGAGGACGCGGACGTCGTTCTCGTGGGGGTGGTCCTCGTCGTCGCGGACGTGCAGCAGGCCGTACGAGCCGGGCGCGCGCTCGCCGACCTCGCGGAAGAAGTCGACGATCTCCGGATCCCGGTGGTTCGGCTGGCCGGCGAGGTGGAGGAAGAGCGAACCGTTCATCCACCGCAGGTCCAGGAGGTACGGGGCGGCGATCTCGTCGATCCGGCGCCGGATGCCCTCGGCGATCTCCCGCAGGCGGGCCTCGACGAGGCCGATGTCGTCGTCCTCGGCCTCGGCCGTTTCCAGGACGTTGATCCACCCGTGGTACTCGAACATGGCTCGGAAGCCTACCGACCGGCGTCCGCCGCGCTCGGTGGGATCCTCCCCGGCGGCTGTCGCCGACCGGCCCCCGGCTGTCGCCGACCGGCCCCCGGCTGTCGCCGACCGGCCCCCGGCTGTCGCCGACCGGCCCCCGGCTGTCGCCGACCGGCGCCCGGCCGTGGGCGGTCAGCCGGTGGCCGGCGCGAGTTCGGCGGCGAGCCTGCGCAGGTCGGGGCCGTACTCGGGGTTGGCGAGGGCGGCGGCGAACTGGGCGCGGAGGTAGGCGGCGGGGTTGCCGGTGTCGTACCAGGTGCCGTCGATGACCTGGCCGTAGACGGCGCGGCGGGCGGCGTAGGCGTTGATGGCGTCGGTGAGGTAGACCTCGTCCTCCGGCTTCTCGTGCCAGCGGCGGGTGAGTTCGCGCAGTTCGTCGACGATGCCGGGGGTGATGACGTAGCCGCCGATGGCCGCGTACGCGGAGGGCGCGTCGACCGGCTTCGGCTTCTCGACCAGCCCGGTGATGCGGAGCGAGCCGCCGCCGAGGTCCTCCTTCACCACCGGCACGCCGTAGCGGTAGGAGTCCTCGGGGGCCATCGGCATCAGCGCCAGGACCGGCGCGTTCGTCTGCTCGTACGCCCGGATCAGCTGCTGCGCGCGGGGGACCTCGGCCACGAACACGTCGTCGGGCCACAGCACCAGGCAGGGGTCGTCGCCGAGGTGGCGGGCCGCGTTGAGCACCGGGGTGCCGTTGCCGTACGGGCCGTGCTGGTAGAGGTAGCTGATGTGGCCGCGGCGGGACAGCTCGCCGACCTCCTCGACCGCGTCCGCGAAGGCCGCCTTGCCGTCGCGGCGCAACTGGTCGACGAGGACGGGGTTGGGGCGGAAGTGCTCCTGGATCATGCCCTTGTCGCCGTTGACGACGATGGTGATGTCGGTGATGCCGCTCTCGATCAGCTCGCGCACGGTGTGTTCGATCACCGGCTTGTCGCCGACCGGCAGCATCTCCTTCGGCGTGGCCTTGGTCAGCGGCAGGAGGCGGGATCCGAGTCCGGCGGCGGGGATGACGGCTCGGCGGATCGTCCTGGGGGCCATGTGCCCTCTCTCGTCTCGACGGTGGTGCGGCGCGCGGGTGCGGTGCAGGTGCCTGCACGAGGTCGCGGTGACGTCACGCTACCAAGGGTTCCGGTGTGATTGTTTCCGTTGGTCTGCTGGGGAGTTGGGGTCGTGGATCAAGAATTCGTCGACCGTTCACCGGGGCGCCGGCGGCGCGTGCGCTTGCTCTCCCCGGGGCGGCTTGCCGCCGGGCCGCCGGGGCGGGCATGGGCACGGATGCGGGCGTGGGCGCGGGCGCGGATGCGGCGGTGCGGCGGGATCGCGGGAAGTCCGTGGGAGAGTTCCGGCGGAGGACGTCAAGACGGCGGCGCCCGCTCCGACCACCGGTCGGAGCGGCCCCGCCGGGGCCCGCACACCCGAGGGAGTCACGAGATGAAGTTCCTGATCAGCCTGCACATCAACCCGGCTGTGCTGGACGCGCTGACCGACGAGGAGAAGGCGGCGATCGGCGCCGGGCACGGCAGGTTCATCGAGGAGGTGAAGGAGTCCGGCGAGCTGATCCTCACGCAGGCGCTGGTCGACCCGTCGCAGGCCGCCGTGGTGACCGTCCGCAACGGGCAGCCGGTGGTGACGGACGGCCCGTTCCTGGAGGCCAAGGAGTTCCTGGGCGGGTTCTACCTGGTCGACTGCGAGGACAGGGCGCGCGCGATCGAGCTGGCGGCCCGGATCCCGGACACCCGGATCGCGGGCCTGGGCGTCGAGGTGCGGCAGGTGATGTTCTCCGACGGAAACTTGGAGGCATGACGGCTACGGGCAACGAGGACGACGAACGCAACCGGGACACCGGGGACCGGCCGGACCGCCGGGACACCGGGGACACCGGGGACACCGGGGACCTGCTGCGTGGGCTCACGCCGCAGGTCCTCGGCACGCTGGTGCGGAAGTACGGCCGGTTCGAGGGGTGCGAGGACGCCGTGCAGGAGGCCGTCCTGGCCGCCGCCGTGCAGTGGCCGTCCGAGGGGGTGCCGGCCAACCCGCGCGGCTGGCTGGTGACGGTCGCCTCCCGGCGGCTGGTCGACCAGGTGCGCAGCGACCGGGCGCGCCGGGAGCGGGAGTCGGCGACGGCGGCCGCCGAGGTGGTGCCGGAGGGGGTGCCGGACACCGACGACACCCTGCTGCTGCTGTTCCTGTGCTGCCACCCGGCGCTGACCGCCGCCTCCCGGACCGCCCTGACGCTGCGGGCGGTCGGCGGGCTGACCACGGCCGAGATCGCCCGTGCGTTCCTGGTGCCGGAGGCCACGATGGCGGCCCGGATCAGCCGGGCCAAGCAGCGGATCCGGGCCGCCGGGAGCTCGTTCGCGCCGCCCGCGGGCGCCGAGCGAGAGGAGCGGCTGCGGGTCGTCCTGCACGTGCTCTACCTGATCTTCAACGAGGGCTACACCGCGTCCTCGGGCAGCGAACTGGACCGCCCGGACCTCGCCCGCGAGGCCGTCCGGCTGACCAGGTCGGTGTACGCGCAGCTGCCCGGGGACGGCGAGGTGGCCGGGCTGCTGGCGCTGATGCTGCTGACCGACGCCCGGCGGAGCGCCCGGACGACCGCGGCCGGGGACCTCGTCCCGCTGGACGAGCAGGACCGGACGGCGTGGGACCGCGCGCTGATCGACGAGGGCACCGCGCTGGTCAAGGCGGCGCTGGCCGGGCCGGCGCTCGGCCCGTACCAGCTGCAGGCCGCCATCGCCGCCACCCACGCGGACGCGGTCACCGCCGAGGACACCGACTGGCGGCAGGTGTACGGCCTCTACCTGATCCTGGAGCGGATCGCGCCCAACCCGGTGGTCACCCTCAACCGCGCCATCGCCCTGTCCGAGGTCGAGGGCCCGCAGGCCGGGCTGGCCCTCCTCGCCACCCTGGACGCCGACGCCCGGATGGCCGGGCACCACCGGCTGCTGTCCGTGCGGGCGCACCTGCTGGAGAAGGCCGGCGACCGCGCCGGGGCGTACGAGCACTACCGCCGCGCCGCCCGGGCCACCGCGAGCCTGGCGGAGCAGCGCTACCTGGAGGGCCGCGCGGGGCGGGTCCGGCAGGTCTGACCCGTTCGGCGGGCGGTCCGGCCCGTCCGCCCGCCCCGACCCGCCCGTCCCGACCGCCGCGCCCGTCCCGACCGCCGCGCCCGTCCTGTCCGCCCCGGCCGGGCGACGGCCGTCAGCCCGGCCCGTCGGCCTCGTCGGTGGCCGGCGGCCAGTCCTCGAAGACCCGGAGGCGCAGCCGGGAGCGGCTGAAGTCCGCGAACCACCGCAGCCACTCGTTCTGCGCGGCCAGGGCGGTGCGGGCCGTCGCGTACCAGTCCTCGCGGTCGAGGAGCGCGAGGTAGGCGGCGAGGACCGCATCGAGCTGGGCGGGGGTGCAGCCGGAGTACTCGGGGGACTCGGTGGCCAGGTGCAGCGTCAGCGAGGCCACCACGCAGAAGCGCTCGACGGTGGGCGGCGGGTCGCCCGCGTGGCGGGCGTGGGCCGCCAGGACGGCGGCGGAGTGCGGGTAGTGGCGCAGAGTCATTCCCATGCCGGCGCTCTGCGTCATGATCTGCAGCAACCGCCCGGTGTGGTCGAGCAGTTCGCGGTCCTGCCCGAACTCCGGGAGCGCCTCGTGCAGTCGGGCGGCCGTGGCGGCCCTGCCCGCGAAACAGCCGTTGAGGAAGTCGCCGTCGACCGCCCGGCGCAGCAGCCACGGGCGGGTGGCCGGGTCGTCGAGCCGGCAGAGCGCCTCGACGACGTAGACCCGCCCCCAGCCCGCCACCCGGTCGGCCAGCCAGAGCAGGTGCGCCGCTCCGCCGTCGAGGCGTTCGAGCGCGTGCGCCGCGAGCGGGCCGGAGGTTCCGGACAGCAGTCCGATCGTCCGGATCAGCGGGCCGTCGTCCGGCGCGGCGGCCTCGGCGAGCAGCGCGAGCCCGACGGTGACGGCGCCCTCGTCGGTGCCGTGGCGCACCAGCCACCGTCCGGTCCGCCGGACCCGCCACGCGTCGGTGCACCGGCGGGCGGCCGCGGCGATGTCCGCGTTGCGGTGGATCGGCACGTAGAGGTCGCGGAACGCGTCGGCCAGTGCGGCGGGTTGGGCGGACGGCTCGGCGAAGTGCGCGTCCAGGACGCGGGCGACCGGGAGGCCCGCCGTCCGCAGGTCGTCGGGCGCCGCGGGGCGTGGTCGACCGTCGTCTGGGTACGGCTTTCCGTCGCGGGGCAGCGGCTCGTTCGGGTTCTGCCGGTGCAGGCGTACCGCGTGGTCGTACAGGCCGGTTCGGGTGTCGGGCGACCGGGGCCCGGACACCGCGCTCACCAGCGGTCGGTGGACTCGATTCTCGTGATCACGGCGCCGATGATCGCACCCGAACTCCGCGCTTGGCAAGCGGTTTTACGATCCGTTTCCCGGCCGGTCCCGAGCGGTGGGCCCCCGCCGACCGCAGCGACGCGGACGACGGGGGCCTGAAGACGGGTCCTCAGCCGCCGGCCTTCAGGACCTGGGCGGCCGCCACGCCGGCCGCGCTGTTGCCGTGGCCGCCGCCCTCGACCTCGGCGGCGACGGCGAGGTCGCCGCGGTAGGCGATGAACCAGCTGTTGGTGGCCTGGCTGCCGCCGGCCTCGACGGTGCCGGTCTTGGCGCCGATCTGGCCGGACAGGCCGGACATCGGGGCGCGGGCGGTGCCCTGGGTGGCGGTCTTGGACATCATCGAGCGCAGGTCCCGGGCGACGTCGGCGGGGAGCTTCCCGGGTGCCGTCGCGCGCTTGGCGTCCTCCCGCAGCACGGGCTGGCGGAACGTTCCGCTCTGCACGGTGGCGGCGACCGAGGCCATCGCCAGCGAGTTGACCTGGATCCTGCCCTGGCCGATGTACTCGGAGGCCGCGTCGTCGTTGTTCGCCGGCACCGGGACGGTGGCGTCCCGGCTGTCGATGCCGATGTGCCACTCCAGGCCGAGGCCGAACTGGTCGCGGGCCACCTTGGTGAGCGTGCCCGGCTGCAGCTTCTCCAGGCCCTTGTCGATGAAGCCGGTGTTGCAGGAGTGGCTGAAGTCGTCCGCGAGCGTGTACGAGGGGAAGTTGCCCGGCTCGTCGTTGTGCCACGGGCGCGGCGAGAAGGTGGTCTCCTTGCACGGCACCACGGTGTCCGGGGACACCCCGGCCTCCAGCAGGGCGGCGGAGGTGATCACCTTCATGGTGGAGCCGGGCGGCTGGCCGCCCGAGACCGCGCGGTTGTGGCCGCTCGGCGAGTAGGCCATCGCCAGGATGTTCCCGGTGCTCGGCTGGACGGCCACCAGCGAGGCCGGCTTGCCGCCCGCCGCCTGCTGCTTGACCGCCTCCTCGGCGACCTGCTGGAGGCCGGCGTCCAGGGTCAGCTTGACCTGCGGTGCGCTCGGCGGGGTCAGCACGAACAGCTGCTCGGGCTCCCGCCCGGTGCCCGAGAGCACCACGGCCCGCCCGTTGACGACGGTCGCACCGTCGGCGGGCCCGATCTTGGCGAGCACGGCGGTCAGCGACGGGAAGCCGTCGAGCGGCTTGCCGTTGCGGTCGACCGGCTTGGACACCGGGTCGGGCAGCTGCTTCACGGCGATCGCGCCGCCCGTGGCGAGGTGCGGGTGGAGCACGGTCGGCGCCCAGTGCACGACGGCCTTGCCGTCCTGGGAGCGGACGACGCTGAGCGCGCTGTCGTACTCCCAGGCGCCCGTGGTGTTCTCGAACTCGGCCTTCACCCGGAAGCCGACGGCCGGACCGCTCGCCGTGCCGGCGGGCACGGGGCCCGTCGGGGTCAGCGCGAGCGAGCGGGTCGGCACGTTCTCGCGGAACACGGCCAGTGCGGCGCGGGCGGTCTCCGGCTTGTCCGTGAGGGCGGAGGCGGCGGTCACGTCCCCGCGGCCCCAGGCCGCCAGGAAGTCCTTCGCCACCGCCGCGGCCTGGTCGGCGGTCGGCGGCTCCTGCGGGCCCTTCGCCGCGCTGTCGGGCCCCTGGGCGCCGCCGCCGTCGCTGCTCGACGTGTTGCCGCCCTGCACGGCGTCCACGATGTTGTAGAGGCCGTACCCGCCGACGGCCAGCAGGGCGGCGAACACCCCGCCCGCCGCCACCAGCACGGCCCGCCGCGCACCCGAGCGGCGCGGGGCTACCTCCTCGTCCGCCTCGTCCGCGAACTCGACGCCCCGGTACCCGACGTCCTCGAACCGGCCGTGGCCGTCGTCGATCTCGGTGTACCCGGCGAAGTCGTCCGGCTCCTGCGCCTCGCGCATGTTCTCGTCCCCCCGTGTCCTGACTGATCACGGGCCCGCCCCTCCGGCAATCCCCGGCCCGCTGCCCGCCCGGTCGTCCGGCGATCCGTTCGAGCGCGGACCAGCCTATGCGGAGCCGGGCGATCGGTCGACAGCAGGAGCCCCCGGGGCCCGCCGGCCTGCCCGGCGGGCCCCGCGGCACGGGGCGGGGCTACGCCCAGGGATCGGTGAAGGCGCGGCCCGGGACGGGCTTGGCGATCACGGCGACGGCGGTGAAGAAGCTGACCTGGCCGATGGCGATCATCAGGGTGGCCAGGGCCGTCTCGTCGTAGTGCTCGGCGACCTCGGCGTACAGCGCGTCGGAGACGCGCTCGCCGTGCGGGTCGGGCCGGAGGGCGGCCTCGACCAGGGCGAGGGCGGCCCGCTCGGGGGCGGTGAAGTACGGCGAGTCCTGCCAGGAGGCGACCGAGGTGATTCGCTCCTCGCTCTCGCCGGCCTTGCGGAGGAAGCCGGTGTGCAGGACGGTCAGGTAGGTGTTGGCGGCGATCTGGCCCGCCCGCAGCTGGACCAGGCCGATGGTGCTGCGGGGCACCGAGCGGTTGCCGGCGGCCCGGAAGAGCGCGGCCGACACCTCGGCCAGTGCGGGCACGAGCTGAACCGGGTCCTGGGCCATCCGGGGGCGCAGCGGGATCTCGGTGGTGATCGAGCGGGTGGTCATCGTCGTGTTCCTCTCGGGAGCGGCCGGAGCGGCCGGCGCGGCGGGAGCGGCGGGAGCGCCGCGGTCGGTGTGATCGGCGGTGCCGTCACCTCCCCGACGGATCCCGCGGCGCCGTTGTGACAGCGCCGCCGCACACGCGTGCTTCCGAGTGCCGCGCGGGAGGGCTCAGCGCAGGACCGCGGGCGTCGGCCCGTCCGGCCGCACGGTGATGCTGTAGACGGCGCCCGACGGCTTGGCGCGGAACTCCACCGGGCCCATCGGCAGCAGGAGTTCGAGGAGGGCCGTGGTCTCCCGGAGGGCGAACTGGGTGCCCAGGCAGGCGCGGGCGCCGAGGCCGAAGGGGAAGTAGGCGCCGAGCTGGCCCGGGCGTTCCGCGCCCGGGGCGAAGCGGGCCGGGTCGAACCGCTCGGGGTCGGGCCACAGGGCCGGGTCGCGGTGGGTGAGGTACGGGCAGACCAGCACGTCCGTGCCGGCGGCGATGCGGTGGCCGGCGACGACGTCGTCCTCGACGGCGTGCCGGGGGAGCAGCCAGGCGGAGGGGTAGAGCCGCAGCGTCTCGCTCACCAGCGCCTGCGGGTCGGCCGTCCGGGCCCCGGGGTGGTCGTCGAGGAGCAGGAAGAGCCAGGTCAGCGTGGTGGCGGTGGTCTCGTGTCCGGCGACGAGCAGGGTGACGAGCTCGTCGCGGATCAGGGTGTCGGTGTACTCCGGGAAGCGGTCGCCCGCGTCCAGCAGCACCCGGAGCACGCCCGGTTCCTCCAGCGGGCCGGCCGAGCGCGCCGCGTCGATCGCCGCGTGCGCGACGGCGTCGACCCGGGCCAGGTCCTCGGCGACCGCGTCCCGGGCGTCCGCCGCGTTGGTCGGAAGCTTCGGCATGGCGGCCACCACCCGTTCCACCGACCGGAGTTCGTGGTCCGTCCGGTCGTCCAGCGGCAGCCCGGTGAGCGCCCGCCAGACGGTGTCCAGGGCGAAGCGGCGCATCTCCTCGCCGACGTCGAAGGTCTCCCCGCTGCGCCGGTAGCCCGCCCAGCGCTCGGCGGTGCGGTGGGCCGCGGCGGCGATCCGCCGCTCGTACGCGCGCATTCCGGTGCCGGTGAACTGGGACTGCAACAGCCGTCGTTGGCGCTTCCAGGCGTCCCCGGTGGCGGACAGCACGCCGTCCCCGACGAGCATCCGCGCGCGGTGCGAGCGCTTGACGTAGCGGTCCGGGTGGCGGCCCAGGACGTGCTGCACCGCCGCCGGGTCGGTGACCAGGACGGTCGGCGTCGGGCCGAGCCGCACCGCGGCAAGGCCGCCGACGCCGCGCTGCGCCCGGGCCAGCAGTTCGACGAGTTCGGCCTCCTCGGCCCGCCACTGCTCGACGGCCTCCGGGGCCAGCTCCGGTACCGGGCGGGTGTCCGTGCTCACGGGTGGTGTCCTTCCGCTGTGCTGACGGTGCGTCCGCTGCGACTCTATGCCAGGCCGGGGTGCGGCCGGGCTGCGCCGACCGGGTGGCGGTCCCGGCCGGGGCCGGCGCGGCGGCCCCGGCCAGCCGTATACGAACGGGTATCGTGCGGCGGGGCCGACCGGCCCCGCTCGCTGCGCGGATGGGAGAACGCATGCCCGGGACCCGGCACCTCGGACGCGGCCGGACCGGCCGCACCGCCCGGTGGCTGGCCGCCGCCCTGCTCGTACCGGCCCTGGCGGCCTGCGGAGGCGGCGGCGGAGACTCCGCCTCGGGGCAGCGCAGCGACACCGGCCAGAGCGGCGCCGGGCAGACCGACGACGGTGGCCGGACCGACGAGCAGCGGACCCAGGACACCGGGAACCAGGGCGGGTTCAAAACCGCGGGCGAGCCGACGGCGAGCGTCCAGGGCGCGGACAACAGCGCCCTCATCACACTGCACTTCACGTCGAGGAACAGCTTCGACGCCACCATCAGCAAGGTCGCCGACTGCGGCAGTTCGCACTACGCCACTCCGCTCACCCCCCAACCGATCCGGGTCACGGACGGGCAGAGCGAGGTCGCGGAGTTCACCCTCCCGGACTGGAAGCCGGGCACGAAAAAGCGCACGATCTGCCTCACCGTCACGGTCGACGGCTCCAGCAAGGGGATCCAGGCCGAGGGGAACGTGGAGATCATCTCCTCCACCCCCGACACCACCACCTCCCCGGACACCACCACCTCCCCGGGCGGCAGGACTCCCGACGGCGGGGTGAGCCCGGACGGCGGCACCTCCCCGGGCGCGGGGAGCAACTCCTGAGCACTGCCGAGGAGGAGCCCCCGCGCGAGTTCCCGCACGAGCGCACGGGCGGGCCCCGGGACGAGCCGCAGGAGCCGCCCGTGCGGCCCTGGACCGACTGGATCGCCAAGCTCGCCACCTGGGTCGCCCCGACCACCATCCTCACCGCGCTCCTCTTCTTCTTCGGCTACGCCTACACCAGCTCGCTCTACAGCTACTTCGGCATCGACGCCGGAACGATCGGCTTCGCCACCCAGGACCTGTTGCTGCGCAGCTCGCCCGCGCTCTACGTCCCGGCCGGAGTGGCGCTGTGCGGGGCGCTGGTCGGCGCGCTGGGCTACCACCTCGCCACCAGGGCGGTCGGGGGCGGTAGGGGCGGCGCCCGGACCGTCCGGTGGATCTGCCTGGCCGTCACCGCGCTGACGCTGCCGCTGCTGGTGCTCGGCTTCCTGGCCGGGTTCGAGGTGGTCGACGCCGGCCCGATGGGCACCCCGCTGCTGCTCGGGGGCGCGCTGCTGCTCGCGGTGCTGGCCCGCCTGATGTACGTGCGCAGCACCGGCGCGGCCTACCCGCTGACCGGGGAGCGCGCGGCGCTGGGCATCAGCGTGGCGCTGGTCGTGCTCTGCTCGTACTGGGCGGTCGGCGGCTACGCCCAGCAGAAGGGGACGGCCGACGCCGAGCAGCTCGCCCACCACCTCTACCGGCGTCCGGCGGTCGTCCTGGACACCTCGGAGCGGCTCCACCTGGGGTGGGCGGGGGTGCGGGAGACGGTGCTGCCCGATGTGGAGCAGGGCGCGCGGTTCCGGTACCGCTACGAGGGCCTTCGGCTGCTGGCCCACTCCGGCGGCCGGATGTTCCTCGTCCCGCGCGACTGGACCTGGGAGACGGGCAACGGGCTGATCCTCCCCTTCGACTCCACCGTCCGGGTCGCCTTCCACCCCGGGTGACCGCCCGCCCCGGATGACCGCCCGCCCCGGCACACGGCTGCGCCGCGGTCCGTCCCCCTCGACGGTCCGCGGCGCAGCGCTCTGTGGATAACGTCAGGTCGCCCCGGTCACACCGGCTGCCAGAGGGCCGGGACGATCGGCGGCTCCCAGCCGACCTGGGCGGTGTGGCCCTGGACGCAGCGGTAGCTCACTCCGTTGTAGGTCACCAGGTCGCCCGCCCGGTAGGTGGCGCCGGGCGTCCAGGTGCCTCCGGGGTTGGGGTTCCCGTTGCCCACGACCAGGGAGAAGCCGGTGCTGTGGGTGGCGGAGCCGGTCCCGGTGAGGGTGATGGCGTAGGTGCCGGCCGGGGTGGCGGCGGAGGTCGCGACGGTGACGGTGGCGGAGCCGCCGGACTGCACCGAGGACGGGCTGAAGGTGACGGTGACGCCGGCCGGGGCGCCCGAGGCGGTCAGGTTGACCGTCTGGGCCGATCCGGAGGTGGTCGCGGTGGAGACCGTCGCCGTGGCGCTGTCCCCGGGGTTGACGGTGGCGGTGGCCGGGTTCACCGCGAGGGAGAAGTCGTTGGTGGGGGTGCTGCCGCCGACCGAGGTCTTCCAGATGGTGTAGGCCACGCCGTCGGCGCTGCGGTTGAGCACCGTCGCGTCGACGTTGCCGGTGGTGTCGCAGGACTGGTGGTAGCAGGAGTCGTAGGAACGGCCCGCCGTGCCGCCCCACTTGGCGGCCTGCGCCGAGGTCTTGGTGTCGCTGGCGCCGGCCGCGTAGCCGGAGGTGGGGATGCCGGCCTGCTGGAAGGAGTAGTCGTCCGAGCGGCCCTGGCCCTCGACGTTCTCCTCCGGCTGCAGGTTGAGCGAGTCCCAGTAGGCCTTCATCGGTGCGGAGGCCGCGGAGGAGATGTTGTTGACGAAGTAGCCGGCGTTGGGCGAGCCGACCATGTCGAAGTTGTAGTACGCCTTGATCGCGGAGCGCTGCGTGGAACCCAGCTGGCCGACGTAGAACTGCGAGCCCTGCAGGCCCTGTTCCTCGCCGGTCCACCAGGCGAACCGGACGTGCCGGGTCAGTGTCGGGTTCTGCTGGGCCAGCACGAGCGCGTTCTCCAGCAGGGTGGCCGAGCCGGAGCCGTTGTCGTTGATGCCGGGGCCGGCGCCGACGCTGTCCAGGTGGGCGCCGAACATGGTGACCTGGTCGGCCGGGCCGCCCGGCCAGTCGGCGATCAGGTTGTCGGACTGGTAGGTGCAGGAGGTGCAGGTCTGCTCGCTGACGGTGTAGCCGGCGGCCTGCAGCTTGCCCTTGAGGTACGCCACCGACTGGCTGTGCCCGGCGGTGCCCGCCCGGCGGTTGCCGCCGTTCTGGTTGGCGATGCCGTTCAGCTGCGCCAGGTGGGCCTGGACCTTGGCGACGTCGATGTCGGGCGCGGGCCCGCCGGGGTTGCCCCCGCCGCCGACGGTCAGGGTGTACTGGGCGGTGTGGGTGGCCGCTCCGGCGGTGCCGGTCACGGTGATCACGTACGTCCCGGCCGGGGCGCCCGCGGAGGCAGCCAGGGTCAGCGTCGCGGACGCACCGGTCTGCACGGACGACGGGCTGACCGTCGCGGTGACCCCGGCCGGGGCGCCGGAGACGCTCAGGTTGACGGACTGCGCGGTGCCCGAGGTGAGGGTGGTGCCGACCGTCGCCGTGGTCGAGGAGCCGGGCTGGACGGAGCCGGACGCCGGGCCGAGCGACAGCGAGAAGTCGTTGTTCCCGGACGGCGTGCAGGTCGGGTCACCGCTCTGCGCGGGCACGCTGATCGCGTCCCAGGCGGCCTTGGCCCGGGTGAAGAAGGTGCAGGACGGGTCCAGGTTCTTCGCCGCGGTCAGGGTGGCGGTGCGGTAGCGCTTGTACGTCATGCCGCTGGTCTTGAGCAGCATGCCGCCGTAGAAGACCCGCCCGGCGTCCTTGATGCCGATGCCGGTGACCGAGGAGTTGTTGCAGGTCGGGCTGGTGGGCTTGCCGCCGCCCGGGTTGGAGCCCTCGGCCAGCAGGTAGAACCAGTGGTTCAGCGGGCCGGCCGCCGCGTGCTCCTCGGTGTTCGGGATGGAGGAGGAGTAGCAGTTGGGGTTGTTGCTCACCAGCGAGGGGTTGTACATGTTGCGGATCGGCCCGCTGCCGACCAGGTTGATCATCTCGCCGACGGTGTAGTCCGGGTTGTCGTACGGCGCGGGCTCGTTGGCGTAGGCCTCGGTGAGCGCGCCCATGATGTCGCCGGTGGACTCGCCGAGCCCGGCCTCGTTGTTGGCGCCGCCCGGGGTGTACTGGTCGATGCCGTGGCCGAACTCGTGGCCGACCACGTCGATCGAGGCGATCCACTCGTTGGCCTGGCTGTGGCCGATGGATATCGTGCTGCCGTCCCAGTAGGCGTTGACGTCGTTGAGGCCGACCTTCACCGGCCAGCTGCCGCCGTTGCCGTTGTGCCCGTTGCGACCCAGCCAGTCGCGGAGCATGTCCCATTCCTTCTGGGCCGCGAACATGGCGTCGCCGCAGCCGGTCTCCTTGCTGGTCGGGCTGCCGGTGCCCCAGGAGTCGGTGGACTTGGAGAAGACCTGGCCGGTGCTGTAGTCGGAACAGCTCAGGCCCGGCCGGTTCGGGTCGCGCAGCGAGTACGAGCCGCCGGATCCGGTGGTGCTGATGGTGACCGGTGCCGGGCCGTTCCACTTGCTGTTGACGGTGCCGGCGTGGACGTCGTCGTAGCGGTCGACGACCTCGCCGGTCGCCGCGTCGACGAAGACGTGCAGCCGGCTCGGGGCGTTGCCGTTGCGGCCGCTCAGCACGGTCTCCCAGGCGAGCCGGCCGCCGTTGCCGTCCTTGACCCGGACGACCAGCCGGTTCGACTCCACCGCGTCCACCGCGGGCAGTTCGGCGCGGGCGGTCCGCTCGGCCCGGTCGGCGTCGATCTGCGGGGTGACGGAGCCGCCGATCGGGCCGGGGGCCGCGGACTGCAGGCCGCGGACCTTGCCCTGCCCGTCGGCGAGCACGACCGCGTCGCCGCCGACGACCGGCAGGCCGCGGTAACTGCGTTCGTAGGAGACGGAGTAGAGGCCGCCGACCCAGGGGGTGACGGCCCGGCGCTCGTAGGTCTCGCCGGGGCCCTTGGCGAGTGCGTCCAATCCGGCCGCGGCCGCCGCGTCGGCCGCGTCGACGGCGGCGGCCAGGGCGTTCGGCGGTGCCGGGGAGGGGGTGGGCGCGGCGGTGGCCGGCCCCGCGGTGGCGGCGATCAGGCCGGCCAGGACGGTCAGGGTGGTCGCCGTGGTGAGCAACCGACCGGTGGAAACTCTGCGTTGCATCGAGGCTCCTCGCATGTGGGGGTCCTCGACCGCGGACGGCAACGGCTGGTGGCGCACCGCAGGCCGGGGCAGGGGGAGGGCCGTGCGGGCCGTCCGCGCTCGGGTGCCCGAACCCTCACATGGCGTCATGCCCGGGTCAATGGCTGGTGCGGGCGAGGCATGGGGTTGGCAAATTCCGTCAAGCCCGCGGCTCCGCTTTGCGTCAAGCTGGGCTTTCCTCCCAGTGGTTGAGACCACGTCATGTACGGGGCGGGCGGCCATCGAGTACCGTCCTGGTCATCGGAGTCGTCGGAACCACTGGAATCGTCGGCGGGCCCCGCGATCGGCCGGGGCCGAGGACGCACCCCGGGGAGGCAGCCGTGGAGCGGAACCGCGTGGCCCCAGCGACGGGCGTTCCGGCACCGCCGCCCGACCAGGGCCGGGGCGCCTGGCGGGAGTTCGGTGCCCGACTGCGGCACTGGCGGCGCCGGGCCGGCCTCACCCAGGCGCAGCTCGGCGCCGGGATCGGCTACGACCACACCGCCGTCAGCAAGATCGAGCACGGCGCCCGCCGGGTCACCCCCAGGGTCGCCGACCGGATCGACCGACTCCTGGGCGCGGGAGGCGAGGTGAGCGCCGCCTGTCTGCGTGCCGAGACCGCCGAGCTGTGCGGCGTCGACGTCTTCTCGCCCGCGCTGCTGCGGCCCCCGCTGCCGGGCGTCGCCCCCGCCGGTCCGGCGCCCGCCGCCCCCGCCCCGGCGCGGCTGCCCGACTACGGCCTGCTCTGCCCGCTGCACGGCGCCGAGGGCTGCGACGTCCCCGCGGCCGCCGAACTCGCCGGTCTGCACGCCGAGTTCTGCGCCATCGGGACGCCCACCGGGACAGCCGCCGGCCCGGCCGCCGGCCCGCCGCTGGACGCCGCCACCGCGCACGCCCTGACCGGACTGCTCGCCGCCCGCCTGCGCTCCGGCGAGACCGGCGACCGGCCGGGCCTGGCCGCCGCCGTCGAGCGCACCCTGCACGCCGTGCTCGCCAGGCTCGCCGCCGCACCCGCCGCGCAGCGCCGTCCGCTCGCCCGGCTGGCCGCCGAGCACGCCCACGCGGCCGGCGCGCTGCGCATGCAGGACGGCCGCAACGCCACCGCGATGGCCTGCTACGACCGCGCGCTCACCTGGGCCGGGCTCGCCGGGGACCAGGCCACCCAGGTCGGCACGCTCAGCGACCTGAGCATCCTGGCCCGGCTGGACGGTGACCCGGAGGCCGCGCTCGGCTACGCCCGGGAGATCGACCGGGTCGCCCCCGGCCGGCCCTGGGCCGGTGCGATGGGCCGGATCAGCCGGGCCCGTGCGCACGCCCTGACCGGCGACGTCCGGGAGACCGTGCGGCAGATCGGCCTGGCCCGGTCGCACCTGGACCACGTCGGGGTCGAGGACGAGGCCGACGTGCCCTGGCTCTCCATCGCCTCGATGCGGATGCGGGTCGAGTCCGCGGCGGCCGCCGCGCTGCGCGACCTCGCGGCGGCGGGGGACGACCCCCGGCTGGCCCGCCGGGCGCTGAGCGCCACCGAGACCGCCCTGGGTCTGCTCGGCCCGACCCAACTCCCGGCCAGTCGCCTGCTGTTCGTCGTCCGGGCAGCCGACTGCCTGGTCTGCGCGCACGATCCACGGGCGGCCGTCGAACTCCTCGCTCCGGCCCTGGAGGCCACGCCCGCGGCCGCCCTCCCCGCGCTGGTGGAGCACGAGCTGCGCGGCCTGCGCGACCGCCTGGCGGCGTGCGAACCGCGCGCCGCGCACCGGCTGGCGGCGCTGGTCCGGGCCTGAGCGGCGGCCTCCGGCGCGGTGTTCGGCGCGGTGTCCGTCACGGGGCATTGCGGGGTGCGGGCGAGGATGGGGCGCTCGACGGCGCTCACCCGGCGGTGTGACGGCTCCGCACCCCGGCAACTCCCGTAACTGCGCCAAAATGCGCCCTCTTCACGCCGTTCGAGCGTCAACTTCGTGCGCGTATCGTCCGCCGATCGGGTCATTCATGGCGTTAACACGTCGAATGACTGCCCCGACCATCGGCTCCCGCTAGAGTCGTGGACGAATCCAGTCGTTAGTCCGCGAAGAACGGGGGGCGCGTGCTGTACGCCATCGCACGCCGGCTCGCCCATCCGCTCCTGCTCCTGGGCGTTCTCTGCACCGCCGTCGCCACCCTGCACCTCCACTGGGCGCCGGACCGGGTCTCCCCGCTCGTCCTGGTGGCCGTCATCGGATACCTGGCGGTGCTGGAGCGGGTGATCCCGTACCGGACCGACTGGCACCCGACGCGTCGCGAACTCGGCTGGTACAGCGTCTACTTCGTGCTGAGCATGGTCGGCGGTGCGCTGGCCCAGGGCGTGGTGACCGCGCTGGTCGAACTGCTCGGCCCGGCGCACCCGGCGCTCCCCTTCGCGGTGGAGATCCCGCTCGCGCTGCTGGTCGGCTCGCTCGGTGACTACCTCGTGCACCGCTGGTCGCACCACAACCGGTGGCTCTGGCGGCTGCACGGCGTGCACCACGTCCCGGAGAAGGTGAACGTCGCGAACAATGGCGTGAATCATTTCCTGGACGTCTTCTTCGCACAGTCCGTCGTCCAACTCTCATTGGCTCTGATCGGGTTCTCCGCGGATTCAGTGTTCGTGGTCGGAATATTCGTTCTGGCGCAGGGGTATTTCGTCCACGCGAACATCGACGTCCACCTCGGCCCGCTCGGTCACGTCCTGGCCGGACCGGAACTCCACCGCCTGCACCACAGCACCGACCTCGCCGAAGCCGGCCACTACTCCTCCGACCTCTCGCTGTGGGACCACGTGTTCGGGAGCTTCACCTGGCGGCCCGGCCGCGTGCCCACCGCCGTCGGCCTCACCGATCCCGCGGCGTTCCCCACGACCGGCGAGCTCGGCGCCAGCCTGCTCCACCCCTGGCGCCGGGCGAAGACCACCGAGCAGTCCGTCTGAGCCCGGTCCGCGCAGCCGCCCCTCGCCCGTGCCCCGGCGCCGCCCCAGCATCCATCACCCTCCGGATTGGACCATGACCTCCTCGCCCTCCGCCGCGCCCCGCGAACCGATCGCGATCACCGGTATCGGCTGCCGCCTACCGGGACACGCCAACGACCACCGGACCTACTGGCGCAACCTGATCGAGGGCCGGGACTGTCTTACCGACACGCCCGCCGACCGGTACGACACCGGAACCCTGGGCAGCCGGGACCGGGCCAAGCCGGGGCGGCTGATCGGCGGCCGTGGCGGCTACATCGATGGCTTCGACACCTTCGACCCGGACTTCTTCGGCATCAGCCCGCGCGAGGCCGAACACATGGACCCGCAGCAGCGCAAGCTCCTGGAGGTCAGCTGGGAGGCCCTGGAGGACGGCGGCCTGCGCCCCGGCGAGCTGGCCGGCCGCGAAGTGGGCGTCTACATGGGCGCCTTCACCCTCGACTGGAAGATCCTGCAGTTCGCCGACCTCGACTTCGCCACCATCGCCGCGCACACCGCCACCGGCACCATGATGACGATGGTCTCCAACCGGATCTCGCACTGCTTCGACTTCCGCGGCCCCAGCGTCTCGATCGACACCGCGTGCAGCTCCTCCCTGGTCGCGGTCCACCTGGCCTGCCAGAGCCTGCTCCGCGGCGAGACCGAACTCGCCCTGGCCGGCGGCGCGTTGCTGCACATGGCGCCGCAGTACACGATCGCCGAGACCAAGGGCGGCTTCCTCTCCGCGGACGGCCGGTCGCGCGCCTTCGACGCCTCCGCCGACGGCTACGTACGGTCCGAGGGCGTCGGCGTGGTCGTACTCAAGCGGCTCTCCGACGCCCGGCGCGACGGGGACCCGGTGCACGCGGTGATCCTCGGCAGCGGCGTCAACCAGGACGGCCGCACCAACGGCATCACCGTCCCCAACGCGGACGCGCAGGTCACCCTGGTCGAGCGGGTCTGCGCCGAGGCCGGCGTGCTGCCCGGCAGCCTGCAGTACGTCGAGGCGCACGGCACCTCCACCCCGGTCGGGGACCCGATCGAGGCCGCCGCGCTCGGCCGGGTGCTCGGCGTCGGCCGCCGCACCGGGGACCGCTGCTACGTCGGCTCGGTCAAGACCAACATCGGGCACACCGAGGCCGCCGCCGGCGTCGCCGGGCTGATCAAGACCGCGCTGGCCCTCAAGCACGGCCGCATCCCGCCGCACCTCAACCTGGAGCGGCCCAACCCCGGCATCGACCTGGCCGCACTGCCCTTCGAGATCCCGACCGAAGCGGTCGACTGGCCCGAGCACCGCGGCCCGGCCCGCGCGGGCGTCAACTCCTTCGGCTTCGGCGGCACCAACGCGCACGTCCTGCTGGAGGAGCCGCCCCGCCCCGGGCCCGCCGCACCGGTCGCGGAGCCGGCGTGCACCGTCCTGCCGCTGAGCACCAAGGACGCCGCCGGACTGCCCGAACTCGCCGCCGCCGTACGGCAGGAGCTCGCCGCCGGGGCCTCCCTCGCCGACCTCGGCCACACCCTGGCGCACCGCCGCCAGCACCTGCCCGAGCGGCTGGCCGTCGCGTACGGCTCCCGGCAGGACCTGGACGAGGCACTGGCCGCCTGCGAGCGCGGCGAGGAGCACCCGCGGGTGGCCCGGGGCCGCGCCCGGGAGCGCGGACAGCGGCGCCTGGCCTGGGTGTTCACCGGCATGGGCCCGCAGTGGTGGGGGATGGGCCGGGGCCTGTACGAGAGCGAACCGGTCTACCGCGAGGCCGTGCTGGCCGTCGACCAGGAGATCCGCGAGCAGGCCGGGTGGTCGCTGCTGGCGGAGCTGGAACGGGACGAGGCGGACTCCCGGATGGCCGAGACCTGGCTGGCCCAGCCCGCCAACTTCGCCGTCCAGGTCGGGCTCTCGGCGCTCTGGCGCAGCCACGGTCTGCGCCCCGATGCGGTGGTGGGCCACAGCACCGGCGAGGTCGCCGCCTTCCACGAGGCCGGGGTGTACGACCTGGCCGACGCCGTCCGGGTGGTGCTGGCCCGCAGCCGGCTCCAGCAGCGGCTGGCCGGCACCGGCAGCATGCTCGCGGTCGGCCTGCCGGAGGCGGAGGCGGAGCGCCGGATCCGGCCGTACCGCACCCGGATCTCGCTCGGGGCGGTCAACAGCCCGTCCGCGGTGACCCTGGCGGGGGACACCGAAGCCCTCGGTGAGGTGGCCGAGGAGCTGAAGCGGCAGGGCGTGTTCGCCCGGCTCCTGGACGTCGAAGTCCCGTACCACAGCGTGCGGATGGACCCGATCCGGGACGAGCTGATCGCCGCGCTCGCCGCCCTCAAGCCGCAGGAGGCGCGGCTGCCGCTCTACCTGACCGCGCGGGAGGGGCTCGCCCGCGGTCCGGAGCTGGACGGCGGGTACTGGTGGGAGAACGTCCGCAACCCGGTCCGGTTCCGGGCCGCCGTCGAGCGGATGGCCGAGGACGGGCACGCCCTGTTCCTGGAGCTGGGCCCGCACCCGGTGCTCGGGCACGCGATCCGTGAGTGCGCCGAGCAGGCGCACACCCTGCCGTCGATCCGCCGCCGCCAGGACGAGCCCGAGCGCCTCGCCCGCAGCCTGGCCGAACTGCACACCCTCGGCGTCGAGTTCAGCTGGCAGGCGCTGCACCCGGCAGGGCGGCCGGTGCCGCTGCCGGGCTACCCGTGGCGGCGCGACCGGTACTGGGTCGAGCCCGCGGCGGTCGCGCAGGTCCGGCTCGGCCGGGTCGACCACCCGCTGCTCGGACGCCGCACCGCGAGCGCCCAGCCCGGCTGGACCACCGCGCTCGACCCCGAACGGCTGCCGTACCTGACCGACCACCGGATCGAGGGCCAGGTGGTCTTCCCGGCCGCCGGGTACCTGGAGATGGCCGCCCAGGCCGTCCGCGCCCTGACCGGCGGCACCGAGGTGGTGCTGGCCGAGGTCGAGCTCAACCGGGCGCTCTTCCTCTCCGAGACCGAGCCCGTCACCGTCCAGCTCGGCTACGCGCCCGAGGACGCCCGCTTCAGCATCGCCGCCACCCCGGCCGGCGGCGAGCCCACCGTGCACGCCTGCGGCCGCGTCCGCACCGGCCAGCGGCGCTCGTACGGGCCCGCGCTGGACGTCTCGACGCCGGACGCCCACGGGCAGCACCTCGACGGACCGGAGTGCTACCGGCGGCTGGCCGAGCGCGGCTACGACTACGGGCCCGCATTCCGGGCCGTCGAGCAGGTCTGGGCGGGCCCCGGCGAGGCACTGGCCCGGATCCGGCCGACCGCCGGACTCGGCCCCGACGCGGCCGACCACCACCTGCACCCGGTGCTGCTGGACGCCTGCTTCCAGACCCTGCTCACCACCACGCTGCACACGCCCGAGGGCGGCAGCGTCCGCCTGCCGGTCGCCATCGAGGAGGTCCGGCTCGACGAGATCGGCGACCGGCCCCTGTGGGCGCACGCCACCGTCACCCGGGACAGCGGCGACGAACTCGTCGGCGACATCGCCCTGTACGCCGAGCACGGCACCCCGCTCGGCCGGATCACCGGCTTCCGGGTCGCCGATGTCGCCCAGGCCCCGGCCTCGGTCGGCCTGGCCACCATCGACGGCTGGCTCACCGAGGTCGCCTGGGTGGAGGCACCCGCCCCGGCCGCCGAGGAGGCCACCGGTGACCTGCTGCTCTTCGCCGACGGCGGCGGCCTCGCCGAGCGGCTGGCCGCACTCGCCGCCGAACGCGGCGCCCGCTGCCACCTCGTCCGCCCCGGCCCCGAGTTCCGGTACGCCGAGGGGCACTCGACCGTACGCCCCGACTCCGCCGAGGACGTCCGGCGACTGCTCGCCGCCCTGGAGCCCGGCTACGACACCGTCGTCCACCTCTGGAACCTCGACCTGCCCGCGCTCGACGCCACCACGGCCGACCGGCTCGACGGCCTCGCCACCCTCGGCGCCTACTCCCTGATCGCCCTCGCCCAGGCGCTGCCCGAGGCCCGCCCGGACGGCCGGCTGCACATTGTCACTCAGGGCACCCAGCCCGCCGCCCCCGGCGACCGGGTCGAGCCACTGGGCGCCCCCGCCTGGGGCATCGGACGGGTGCTGTGGCAGCAGGAACTCGTCGCCCAGCGCGGCAGCCTGATCGACCTCGACCCGGCCGTCGCCGCGACCGACCAGGCCGGGGCGCTGCTCGCCGAACTCGCCGCCCGGGACGAGCAGGAGATCGCGCTGCGGGCCGGCGGCCGCCTGACCAGCCGACTGCGGCAGGCCGAGGGCCTCACCCGGCCGCTCCCGCCGGTCCTGCGCCCCGACGGCAGCTACCTGGTCACCGGTGCCTTCGGCGCCCTCGGCCGGCTGCTGTGCCGCACCCTGGTCAAGCGCGGCGCCCGGCGGCTGATCCTGGTCGGCCGCACCGCCCTGCCCGAGCGCTCCCGCTGGGCGCACACCGACCCGGACACCCCCGCCGGGGAGCGGATCGCCTTCCTGCGCGAACTCCAGGGGCTCGGCGCCGAACCCCTGCTCGCCCCGGTGGACGTCACCGACGAGGGAGCCCTCGCCGCCTGGCTCGCCGACTACCGGGAGCGCCAACGCCCGCCGATCCGCGGCGTGTTCCACCTCGCCGGGCAGGTCAAGGACACCCTGCTGGCACAGATGGACCGGCCGTCCTTCGACGCCGGCTACGCCCCCAAGGTCGCCGGCGGCCACCTGCTGCACCGGCTGCTGCGCGACGAACCGCTCGACCACTTCGTGCTGTTCGCCTCCGTCGCCTCCCTGCTCACCACCGCCGGGCAGACCAACTACGCGGCCGGCAACGCCTTCCTGGACGCCCTCGCGCACCACCGCCGGGCCGACGGCCTGCCCGCGCTCAGCCTGGACTGGGGCCCCTGGGCCACCGGCATGATCGAGGAGCTGGGCCTGGTCGCCCACTACCGCGACGCCCGCGGCATGAGCTCGCTGCCGCCGGACGCCGGGACGGCCGTCCTGGAGCGCGTCCTCGGGCAGGACCGCGCCCAGCTGCTGGTCGCCACCGTGGTCGACTGGCCGACCTTCCTCGCCTGGTACCCGGCGCCCCCGCCGCTGGTCGCCGACCTCGCGGCGAGCGCCGCCGAGCAGGCCCCGGCCGAGACCGGCGGCTTCCTGGACGCCTACCGGGCGGCCGACCCGCAGACCCGGCGCGCGCTGGTCACCGAGCGGTTCACCGCCGCCGCGGCGGCCGTGCTGCGGATCGGCGCCGAGCGGATCGACACCGACACCCGGCTCGGCGCGCACGGCCTGGACTCGCTGCTCGCCATGGAGCTGCGCGCCCGGGTGCACGGCGAGCTGGGCGTCGCCCTGCCCGTGGTGGCCCTGCTCAGTAACGGCACCGTCGGAGACCTGGCCGACCTGCTCACCGCGGGCCTCGCCGAGCGGCTCGACACCGACGGCGACGCCGCCCGGGCCGAGGTCGACCTGCACACCGACGAGTCCCGCTACCCGCTCACCCACAACCAGCAGGCGCTCTGGTTCCTGCGCCAGCTGCACCCGGACGGCTTCGCGTACAACATCGGCGGCGCCGTCGAGGTGCGGGCGGTGCTCGACCCGGAGCTGGTCTTCGCCGCC
Organism: Kitasatospora sp. NPDC085464; assembly: GCF_044541955.1. Classification (NCBI taxonomy): domain Bacteria; kingdom Bacillati; phylum Actinomycetota; class Actinomycetes; order Kitasatosporales; family Streptomycetaceae; genus Kitasatospora; species Kitasatospora sp. NPDC085464. Next base: position 42,767 of record NZ_JBITTM010000017.1, on the reverse strand, counting down.
TTCCGCCACCTCGTCGCCCGCCACCCCGGACTGCGCGCCGCGTTCACGGCGGAGGAGGGCCGGCCGGTCCAGCGCATCCGCGCGCAGGCCGAGGCCGACACCGGGCTGTTCGACGTCGAGGGCCGCCCGTGGGAGGAGATCCACGAGCTGATCGTCCGCGAGTACCGGCGGCCGTACGACCTCGCCGAGGACCCGCTGGTGCGGCTGCGGCTGTTCCGGCGCGGACCGGACCGCTGGGTGCTGATGAAGGCCGTCCACCACATCGTCTCGGACGCGATCTCCACCTTCACCTTCATCGAGGAGCTGTTCGAGGTCTACGAGGCGCTGCGTCAGGGCCGCACCCCCGACCTGCCCCCGGTCGCCGCCCGCTACCTGGACTTCCTCAACCACCAGAACCGCTTCCTGGCCGGGCCCGCCGCACAGCGGATGCTCGACTACTGGCGCGGCCACCTGCCCGCCGAGATGCCGGTGCTGGCGCTGCCGACCGACAAGCCCCGGCCGGCCGTGCAGACCCACAACGGCGCCTCCGAGTTCTTCCGGCTGGACGCCGAACTCACCGCCCGCGTCCACGAGCTGGCCCGCGCGCACAACGCCACCCCGTTCATGGTGCTGCTCAGCGCCTACTGCCTGCTGCTGCACCGCTGGTCCGGGCAGCCGGACATCGTGGTCGGCAGCCCGGTCACCGGCCGCACCCAGGAGGAGTTCGCCTCCGTCTACGGCTACTTCGTCAACCCGCTGCCGCTGCACGTGAGCCTGGCCGGGGAGCCGACCGTGGCCGAGCTGCTGGCCCGGGTGCGGGAGAGCGTGCTCGGCGGGCTCGACAACCAGGAGTACCCCTTCCCGCTGCTGGTCGAGCAGCTGGGGCTGCAGCACGACCCGAGCCGCTCCGCGGTGTTCCAGGCGATGTTCATCCTGCTCACCCACAAGGTCGCCGTGGAGCGCTTCGGCTACCGCCTGGAGTACATCGAACTCCCGGAGGAGGAAGGGCAGTTCGACCTGACACTGTCCGCCTACGAGGACCGCTCGGACGGCTGCTTCCACTGCGTCTTCAAGTACAACTCCGACCTCTTCGAGCCCGCCACCGTCCGGCGGCTCGCGGCGCACTACCGCAACCTGCTGGACGCCATGACCCGCGCCGCCGAGCGCGAGCCGGTCGGACGGCTGCGGATGCTGGACGCGGCCGAGCGCCGCGAGATCCTCACCGGCTTCAGCGGCGCCGAACGCCGGATCGACCACGACACCCCGCTGCCCGAACTGATCGCCAAGGCCGCGGCCGAGCACCCCGAGGCCGTCGCCGTGGTCGCGCCCGGCCGCGACGAGGTCCGGCGCCTCACCTACGGCGAACTGGACCGGCGCTCCCGGCGCGCGGCCCGGCGGCTGCGCGAACTGGGCGTCGGCGAGGGCTCGGTGGTGGCCGTCTGCCTGGACAAGTCACCCGAGCTGATCACCACCCTGCTGGCGATCTGGCGGGCCGGCGCCGCGTACCTCCCGCTCGACCCCGGGCACCCGGCGGACCGGCTGGCGTACCAGGTGGCCGACGCCCGGGCCGAGCTGGTCGTGGTCGACCAGCGCTGCCCGCTGCCCGCCGAACTGTCCGCCCGGCCGGTCACCCTGGAGGAACTGGAGCGGCCCGCCGCGGCCGCGGGGCCGCTGCCCGCCGCCGACCCCGACCGGGCCGCCTACGTCATCCACACCTCGGGCTCCACCGGCCGCCCCAAGGGCGTCCGGGTCGACCACCGCAACCTGGCCGCCGTCACCGCCGGCTGGCGCGCCGAGTACCGGCTGGACACCGAGGCCCGGGTGCACCTGCAGATGGCCGGGACGGCCTTCGACGTCTTCTCCGGCGACCTCGCCCGGGCGCTCGGCACCGGCGGCACCCTCGTCCTGGTCGACCGCGAACTGCTCTTCGACACCGCCCGGCTGCACCGGGTCATGCGCGAAGAAGCCGTGGACTGCGGGGAGTTCGTGCCCGCCGTGGCCCGCGCACTGCTGACCCACTGCGAACGCGACGGGCTGCGACTGGACTTCCTGAAGCTGGTCGTCGTCGGCTCCGACTCCTGGAAGGCGGCGGAGCACCGCCGGCTGCGCGCCCTGTGCGGCGAGCGGACCCGGCTGGTCAACTCCTACGGGCTGACCGAGGCCACCGTCGACAGCACCTACTACGAGGGCGCGGCCGAGGAGCTGGAGCCCGGCCGGATGGTGCCGATCGGCCGCCCCTTCCCGAACAGCGCGCTGTACATCCTCGACCCGTACGGCGAGCCGGTCCCGGCGGGCGTGCCCGGCGAGCTGTGGATCGGCGGCGCGGGCGTCGCCGCCGGCTACCCCAACGACCCGGAGCAGACCGCCGAGCGCTTCACCACCCTGGAGCTGGACGGCCGGCCCGTACGCCTCTACCGCACCGGCGACCTCGGCCACTGGGACACCGCCGGCACCGCGCACCTGCTCGGCCGGATCGACAACCAGGTCAAGGTCCGCGGCCACCGGATCGAACCGGGCGAGATCGAGGCCCACCTCACCGCCCGCCCCGAACTCGCCCAGGCCTGCGTGGCGGTGCGCCAGGACTCCTCCGGCGAGACCGTGCTGGCCGCCTACGTCGTGCCCGCCGAGGGCACGGTGCTGGACCGCCGCGAACTGCGCCGCCACCTGGCCGAGCACCTGCCCACCGTGATGATCCCCTCCTACCTCACCGAGCTGCCCGCCCTGCCGCTCACCCCGAACGGCAAGGTCGACCTCGCCGCCCTGCCGGAGCCGAAGGCCGACACCGGCGGCGCCCGGCACGAACCGCCCGTCACCCTCTACGAGACCCGGGTCGCCGAGCACTGGCGCACCCTGCTCGGCCTGGAGGAGGTCGGCCTGCAGCACGACTTCTTCGAACTCGGCGGCAGCTCGATCCGGCTCATCGAGCTGATCCACCACCTCCAGACCGAGTTCAACATCGGCATCCCGGTCGGCCTGCTGTTCAAGGTCACCACCCTGCACGGCATGGCCCGCACGATCGAGCAGATCATCACCGGCGAGGTGGCCGGCGGCCAGCCCCACCTCTGGTTCAACGCCGGGGCCACCGGCGGCCGGACGGTCTTCTGCTTCCCGCCCGCCGGCGGCCACGGCCTGGTCTACCGGCAGCTCGCCGCCCACCTGCCCGAGCACCGGATCGCCGCCTTCAACTACCTGACCGGCGACGACAAGACCGCCCGCTACGCCGACCTGGTCGAGGAACTGGACCCGTCCGGCCCGCACGTCCTGCTCGGCTACTCGCTCGGCGGCAACCTCGCCTTCGAAGTGGCCAAGGAGCTGGAACGCCGGGGCCGGACGGTCGGTTCGGTGCTGCTGGTGGACGCCTACCGGGTCCTGGACGCCTTCGACCTCGGCGAGGAGCACGTGGCCGTCTTCGAACGCGAACTCCACGAGCACCTGCACCGCCACACCGGCTCGCGAATCGTCGCCCGCGAGACCCTCGAACAGGCCCGGGACTACCTGGAGTTCTGCAGCCGCACCCCCAACACCGGCACCGTGCGCGCCCAGCTCGACGTGGTCTGCGAGCGCGAGCGGCTGGGCGTGCACGTCGGCGGGGAGGACGGCTCCTGGCACGGCGCCTCCACCACCGGCACCGCCGTGTACGCCGGCCACGGCAGCCACGCCGAGATGCTCGACGGCGAGCACGCCGCCCGCAACGCCGAACTGGCGGGTGCCATCCTGGCCGGAGGCACCGCCGATGGCCGCGGCTGACCGCGGACCGGACTGGTCCACGAGGGAGCGGGCCCCCGGCGGCCCGCCCCGGGTCATCGTGATCGGGGCCGGCCTGGCCGGCCTCGCCACCGGCTGCTACGCGCAGATGAGCGGCCTGGAGACCCGGATCTTCGAGAAGCACGTCCTGCCCGGCGGCTGCTGCACCGCCTGGTCCCGGCAGGGCTACCTGTTCGACTACTGCATCGACTGGCTGATCGGCACCGCCGAGGGCACCGGCGCGCACCAGGTCTGGAGCGAACTCGGCGCCCTCGACGGCAAGTCGGTGACCCGCTTCGACACCTTCAACCGGGTCGTCGACGAACACGGCCGCGCCGTCACCTTCTACGGCGACCCGGACCGGCTGGAACGCCACCTGCTGGCCCTCGCCCCCGGCGACGCCGGGCCGATCCGGGCCTTCTGCCGGGACCTGCGCCGCTTCGCCGCGATCGACCTGCCCTGGGAGCTCACCCCGCCACCGCTGCGCACCACGGCGGAGCGGCTGCGCACCCTGCGCACCGTCCTGCCCGCCTTCCGGCTGTTCTGGCGCACCGCGACCACCCCGATGAGCGGCTTCGCGGAACGCTTCCAGGACCCGCTGCTGCGCCGGGCCTTCCCCAACATGTTCCTGCAGGAGCCCGCGGGCTTCCCGCTGCTGCCGTACCTGTACACGCTGGCCGCCGCGCACAACGGCAACGCGGGCTTCCCGCAGGGCGGTTCGCTGGGGCTGGCGCGCTCGGTGGAGGAGCGGTACACCGGGCTCGGCGGGGTGATCGGCTACCGCTGCCGGGTGGAGCGGATCCTGGTCGAGGAAGGGCGCGCCGTCGGCGTCGAACTTCGCGACGGGTCACGGCACTTCGCCGACCACGTGGTCGCCGCCTGCGACGGCCCGACGGTCCTGGACCGGCTGCTGGAGGGCCGCTACTCCAGCCCCGCCACCGACCTGCTCTACGGCGAACTGCTCGACAAGCCGGGCAACCTGTACCCGGCCGTGGTCTCGGCCTTCGTCGGCGTCGACGGCCCGCTGCCCGAGGGCGAGCCGCACAGCACCACCTACCTGCTGGCGCCCGAGGAGGGCGCCCGGCTGCCCGGCTCGCTGCAGCACAGCCTGGTGGTGCAGCTGCGCTCGTCCTACGCGGACGGCTTCGCACCGCCCGGCAAGTCGGTGCTGCACTGCACCTACTTCAGCGACTACCGCTCCTGGAAGGACCTGAGGGTCCGGGACCGCAAGGCGTACCGGGCGCGCAAGCAGGAGGTCGCCGCGTTCGTCCGGGGCTTCCTGGAGCGGACCCACCCCGGCCTCGCCGGGCGGATCGAACTGGTCGACGTGGCCTCGCCGGTGACCACCGAGCGCTTCACCGGCAACACCTACGGCAGCATCCTCGCCTGGCAGGCCTTCTCCGAGGCCGAGGACGCCGCCAACCGGCTGGTCAACCGGGACCGGATGCGGCTGCCGGGCCTCAGCGGGTTCTCCATGGCCGGGCAGTGGACGGCGCTCGGCGGGCTGATCCGGGCCGCCACCAGCGGCCGGTTCGCCGCGCAGTACCTCTGCCGGGAACTCGGCCGGCCGTTCCGGGCCTGGCCCAGCGACAACCGGGAGCCCTGGCACCCGGGCAAGTGGGGCAGCCTGCCGCAACTCGACCGGGCCACCGTGGGAGCGCCGGACGCGGGGCTGCCCGAGGCGGTCGGGCCCGAGGCGGTGGTGCCCGAGGCGGTCGTGCCGGAAGCGGAGGCGGCGGAAGTGGGAGTTGCGGAGTGAGCGGGACGACGGCCGACAGGCGGACCATGGTCATCATCGGCGCCGGGCTCGGCGGCCTGTCCACCGGCTGCTACGCGCAGATGAACGGCTACCGCACCCGGATCCTGGAGATGCACGAGATCCCCGGCGGCTGCTGCACCGGCTGGGAGCGCGGCGAGTTCACCTTCGACTGCTGCGTCAGCTGGCTGCTGGGCAGCGGGCCGGGCAACGAGATGCACCGGATCTGGCTGGAGCTCGGCGCCCTGCAGGGCAAGCGGATGCGCAACTTCGACGTGTTCAACGTGGTGCGCGCCCGGGACGGCCGGGCGGTCTACTTCTACTCCGACCCGGACCGGCTGGAGGCCCACCTGCTGGAGCTGGCGCCCGAGGACACCCGGCAGATCAGGCAGTTCTGCGCGGGGCTGCGCAAGTTCCGCCTGGCGCTGGCCCGTTACCCCTTCCTCAAGCCCGTCGGACTGATGGGACGGCGCGAGCGGTGGCGGATGCTCGCCTCCTTCCTGCCGTACTTCAACGTGATCCGGCGCTCGATCACGGTGCTGATGAGCGACTACTCGGCGCGGTTCCGGAGCCCGCTGCTGCGCGAGGCGTTCAACTTCGTCCTGTACGAGAAGCACCCCAACTTCCCGGTGCTGCCGACGTACTTCCAACTCGCCTCGCACGCGGGGCAGTCGGCCGGGGTGCCGGAGGGCGGCTCGCTCGGCCTGGCGCACTCGGTCGAGCAGCGCTACCGGCGGCTCGGCGGCGAGATCACGTACAACGCCAAGGTGACCGAGATCCTGGTCGAGCGGGACCGGGCGGTCGGGGTGCGGCTGAGCGACGGCCGGGAGGTGCGGGCGGACATCGTGGTGGCGGCCTGCGACGGCCGGACGACCGTGCTGGACCTGCTCAAGGGCCGCTACCTGAACGACACCTACCGCCGGCTGTACACCCGGACCATCACCGAGCCCGGCATGGTCTTCCCCGGCTACCTGACCGTCTTCCTCGGCCTGCGCCGCCCCTTCCCGGCCGGCGACCCGTGCACCACCTACCTGCTGGAGGACGACGTCGCCGCCCGCCTCACCGGGATCCGGCACCCCAGCATCAACGTCCAGTTCCGCAGCCGCCACTACCCGGAGCTGTCCCCGGCCGGGACCACCGTGGTCTACGCCAGCTACTTCTGCGACATCGCCCCCTGGCGCGCGCTGAGCACCGGCCCGGAGCAGACGCCCCGGCTGCGGCGCGGCGAGGAACTGCACACCCTGCCGGTCGGCCGGGGCCGGGAGTACCAGCGGGAGAAGCGCCGGGTGCGGGACGCGGTGATCGACTTCCTGGACGGCCACCACCCGGGCCTCCGGGACGCGGTGGCCGTGCGGGACGTCTCCACCCCGCTCACCCAGGTCCGTTACACCGGCAACTACGACGGCACGGTGCTGGGCTGGCAGCCCTTCGTGGAGAGCGGCGAGACCCTGGAGGAGGAGATCAAGCGCAACGGGCCGGGGCTGCCGGGCCTGGAGAACTTCTACCTCTCCGGCGTGTGGGCGACCACCGGCGGCCTGATCCGGGCGGCGGCGGCCGGGCGGCACGTCGTCCAGTTCATCTGCCGGGACGACGGCCGGCCGTTCGCCGCCGAGGTGGACGACAGCGCGCCGCCGCCCACCCTGCTCATCGACCCGGTCGGACCCGTCGAGCGCCAGTTTGGAGTGACCTCGTGAGGATCGAGAAGTGGACCGTCCGGGAGCACCTGGAGGGCGTGCCGGACATCGAGCGGATGTACCGCAAGGTCGTGGAGGACGTGGACGTCCGGCTCGCCGAGGACGAGATGCTGCTGCGCACCCGGTACGTCTCGGTCGACCCGTACCTGCAGGGCATCGCGCTGGACACCCCGATCGGCGACCACATGGGCGCCGACTCGATCATGGAGGTGCTGGAGGCCGGGCCGGCCGCGCGGTTCGCGGTCGGCGACCTGGTGCAGGGGTTCGGCGGCTGGCGCAGCCACGTGATCGGCAACGGGGCGCCGAGGCTCTGGCAGACCGGCACCTTCCCGATGGTCTTCCCGGCCTTCCGCCGACTGGACCCCGGGGACTACGACGAGGTGCTGCCGCTGTCCACCGCGCTGGGCGTCCTGGGCGGGCCGGGCATGACGGCCTGGGGGACGGTGGAGAAGTTCCTGGACGTGCGCCCCGGATCGACCGTGCTGGTCAGCGGGGCCTCCGGGGCCGTCGGTTCGCTGGTCGGGCAGCTGGCCAGGCACCGGGGCGCGCGGGTGATCGGCACCACGGCGACGCCGGAGAAGGCCGAGCAGCTGTGGGAGCTGGGCTTCGACGGGGTGGTGCTGTACCGCGACGGCGACGCGCCCGAACGGCTGGCGAAGGAGCTCGCCGAGCTGGCCCCGGACGGTGTCGACCGCTACTTCGACAGCCTCGGCGGGGTGTTGACCGACGTGGTCTTCGGGATGCTCGCGGTGGAGAGCCGGGTGGCGGTCTGCTGGCAGTGGGGGAGCCAGGTCGGCGGTGACTGGGCGGGGCCCCGGCTGCTGCCGATGATCATGTACCCGCGCACGACGATCCGCGGCATCTTCTCCCTGGAGTGGTTCACCGAGGAGAACTGGGCGGCGCTGCGGCGGGACTTCGGCGCGCTGGTCCGCGGCGGGGAGTTGAGCTACCAGCAGACCGTGCACCGGGGTTTCGAGAGCATCCCCGCCGCGTACCGCAGCCTCTACGTGGACCGCTCGGCGAGCCGGGGGAAGGTGCTGGTGGAGCTCTGAGCGGCGGCCCCGGCGCTCCGGGCAGTGTTCGCTGCCGTGTTCCGGCGCAGTGTCTCGAAGTCTCGAAGCAGTGTTCCGGTGTAGTGGTTGAGGGCGGACCGCGGCGTTCACCGCCTGCCTGCAGGAGCGCGGGCTGACCGGGATCCAGCAGAGCCTGCAGCCGGCGAGCCGGCTGGGCACCTTCCACCTGATCGAGAACGGGCTGAACCTGGGGCTGTTCCTGGTGTCCCTGGCCGTGACCTGGTGGCTGGTGCGCCGGGCCCGCACCACGGTGTAGCGGGGCGCGGGCCCGGGGGGCCGCCGGTGGCCCGGCGGGGAGGTCCTAGCCGGTGATTCCGGCGGCCCGCAGGCGGCGGAGGACGGCGTCCCACTCCGGGGTGACGGGCTCGGTCCGGCGGCTGCCGACGCCCAGGTCCTTGAAGCCGGTGGAGGTCGACACGCACACCACCGGTCCGTCCGACAGGTCCGGCTCGCCGAGGCTGCGCAGCCCGGCCAGGCCGGCCGCGGCGGACAGCTCGGTCCACAGGCCGGCGCGGGCCAGCTCGCGCTGGGCGTCGGCGAGGCGGCCGTCGTCCAGGGTCAGTGCCCGGCCGCCGCTCTCCCGGACCGCGACCACCCCGCGGTAGCCGCTCACCGGGGAGGCGATCGAGTAGGCGTTGCTCGGACCGACCGTCACCTTGGCGGCCGGGAGGCCCTGCTCGACGGCCCGGGCCAGCGGCCCGGAGGCCGCCGCCTCGCAGGAGTGGATGCGCGGCACCCGGTCGGTCAGGCCCAGGCGGCGCAGCTCGGCGAAGCCCTTCCAGACGCCGAAGAGCAGCTCGCCGTACCCGGTGGGCACGAACACCGCGCTGGGCACGCCGACGTCCTGGAAGATCTCGTACGCGACGGTCTTGTAGCCCTCGGGGCCGTACGCGTGCCCGGTGTGGGTTGTGGTCAGGTTGCTGACCGGGTGCAGGCCGAGCCGGTCGACCACCTGGCGCAGCAGCGGCCAGCGCGCCTCCCACGGCACCGGGAGCACCACCGCGCCGTACGCGTTGAGGAAGGCGTCGACGTTCGGCGGGACGTCGGGGCCGGTGAACACGACGCAGCGCAGCCCGGCGCGGGCGGCGTAGGCCGCGGCCGAGGCGCCGTGGTTGCCGGAGGAGGCGACCGCGATGCCGGGCGCGCCGACGCCCACGGCGGCGCCGGCGGTGCAGCGGTTCAGCCGGTCCTTGTGGCTCCAGGTGGGGTTGCGCGACTCGTCCTTGACGTACACCCCGGGCTCGATCTCGACCAGCGGCGTGGCGCCCTCGCCCAGGCCCGGCGCGAGCAGCGGCGGCAGCAGCGGGGCCCACCGCTCCAGGCCGCCGCGGGTCGCGACGGGGGCGAACAGGCTCGCCGGGTCGGCCTTGTCGTAGGCGTAGTCGACCTCGACGGGGTAGGAGACGTCCTCGGTGCCGGTGCCCGGGCAGCCCGCGGTGAGCGGGGGCCAGAGCGGGTAGTCGAGGTCGGGGTCGCCGAGGGAGCGCTGGCCGGTCGCGAGCGAGTCTGTTGTTGCCATGTCAGGAGACTAACCGGGCGGTGGGCGTCCGGTCCGGCGGTTTCCGGGCTCCCGCCCTGGGGTCTGCGGGCTGCCGCCCCGGGGCCGGCGGGCTCCCGGCGGAGCCGCCGGGCACCCGCGGCGGTCACTGGTTCTGGCGGACCGCGGAGATGTCGAACTCCAGGACCACCTTGTCGCCGACCAGGACGCCGCCGCCCTCCAGCGCCGCGTTCCAGGTGACGCCGAACTCCTTGCGGCTGATGGTCAGCGAGCCCTCCAGGCCCACCCGCAGGTTGCCGTACGGGTCGACGGCGTTGCCGGTGTACTCGAAGTCGACGGTGACCGCCTTGGTGACGTCCTTGATGGTGAGGTCCCCGGTGACCCGGTAGTCGGTGTCGGACTTCTGCTCGACCCTGGTGGTGCGGAAGGTGATGTCCGGGAAGTTCGGCGCGTCCAGGAAGTCGTTGGTGCGCAGGTGCTGGTCGCGCTGCTCGACGCCGGTGTCGATGCTCTCGGCCTTGATCACCAGCTGGGCGGTCGAGCGGGTCGGGTCCGCGCCGTCGAGGTGGGCGGTGCCCTCGAACCGTTGGAACGCGCCGCGGACCTTGGTCACCATGGCGTGCCGGGCGACGAAGCCGATCCGGGTGTGGGCGGGATCGAGGACGTAGTCGCCGGTGAGGTCGGAGAGGGTGGCGGGCATGGTCGGTGTGCCTCCTGGTACGGGTGTCGGCCCCCGGCCCGGGGGTGGCCGGGCGGTCCCCGGACCACGCTAGGGGCACTCCCCGGGCGTCGCCCGTCGGATTGGGCCTCTGCGGGGCGGGGGAGGGATGGGACGTAGGAGGAGTCGGGACGACCAGGGAGCCGGGATGGACAGCGGGATCGGGACCGTGATCGAGGCGGTCCGGGCGGCGAGGACGAAGATCCGGGAGGACGCGCTGCCGATGGCCCGGGAGAGCGGGCGGGAGCCGGTGCCGGCGGCGGAGGAAGCGACGCTGCTGCGTGCGATCGCCGAACTGCTCGACACTGTGGGCGAGTTGGTCGACTCGACCGCCGGGCGGCTGACCACCGGTGCCACTCGGACGACGTACATGGTGGCGCGCCGGCGGATTCGCGACGAGGCGAACAATCTGAAGGGGGACGCGGAGGTGGCCGCCGCCCGGGTGAAGTGACGGCCGCCGGGGTCCCGTGGGGCGTCGGCGGCCGTCCGGAGGTCACGAGGCGGTGAGCAGGAGGGCGACCAGGCGGCCGTCAGCGTCACGGCCCTCGAAGCAGCCCGCCGACTCGGCGCTGACCGGGAGGGCCAGGACGTTGGCGCCGGTGCGCTCGTCCACCGTGACGTCGACCCAGACGGGCAGGCGGCCTTCCTCGTCGGGGGTGGCGAGCCCGGACTCGACGTGCGCCACGAAGGCGTCGAGGTCCGGGTAGGCGTCCGGGCGCGGGCCGTCGAACCGCAGGGCGTCCATCGCGGTGGAGTCCCAGAGGAAGCCGAGGTCGGGCCCCATCGGCTGGTAGTCCTCGATGGCGTCCTCGAACTCGGCCTCCGCGATGACCTCGGGGTCGGCGAAGGGTATGAGCACCATGGTGACGTTCGCCGACTCCTTCCCGCTCTCCGGGTCCTGCCACCGCCGCGCCCCGACGTGCACGGGGTGGCTGCCGGCCGGAATCTCGTCGCAGGCGGACCACTCCGACGCGTCGGGGCTGCTGAAGACGAGCGACGAGGTGACCGTCAGGTCCGCGATGCGGTGGAACTCCTGCGGGCGGTCACCCATGTCCTCGTCGGTGAATTCCTCGGCCAGCCGGTGCAACAACGTTTCGATGTTCATGCCGGTCATGATGGCAGCCCCCGCCGACAGTCCGGCGGGGGCTGCCGTCCGGCGGCTCAGCGGTGGGCGGGGAACTGCACCACCTGCTGGTAGGTCGGGCGGTTCTGCCAGGTGGTCTTGGCGTCCGTCACGCCGCCCAGCGGGCGCTGGATGACGGTGTCGGCGCACCACTGGTCGCCGGCCGAGCAGTCCGGGTCGCCCGGGTAGACCTGGGCTGGGGTCTGGGCGGCGGCGCGCTTGAGGGTGTCGAGCAGGACGTTCCGGCAGGCGGTGAGGTCGCCGCCGCCGCAGAACGGGCGGGCGAGCGGGCCCTTGACCTGGTCGCCGAGGACGGCGCGCAGGTCCTTGTCGAGGTAGCTCCACCAGCCGTACTGGAAGGACGAACCCTTGTGCGGGATGCCCTCGTTGGCGCTCACCGGGCCGCCGCCGGGGCCGGTCTGCCCGCCGGAGGGCGACTCGTTGATCTGCAGGGCGCCGGTCAGCGCGCCGAACAGCTGGTCGCCGAGGCCGGGCCGCATGACGCCCTCGGCGACCAGCGGCCACCAGGCGTCCAGCACCCGGATCGCGGTCGCGTCCGCGTAGGTGTGGCTGCCAGGCGAGGTCTCCTTCCGCCGGGCGCCGTCGGCGAGCCAGGTCTCCAGTTGCTGCAGGGCGGTGAGGGTGGCCGGGTCGGTGACCGGCGCGCTGCGCAGCACCCGGATCAGGTCGGGCAGCACGTCCTCGGCCCGCAGGTCGGCGAGCGCGGCGCTCTCCATGGCCTGGGTGAGGGAGACCCGGCTGACCTTGCCGCCGCCCTGCAGCAGCGCCTTGACCCGGTCGTCGAGCAGGTTGCCGCGGTGCACCGAGCCGTTGCCGAAGCCGGCCGAGGTGTAGCCGTTCGCCTGCTTGTTGTTCCAGGAGACGTAGTAGTCCTGGTCGACGGACTGCGGATGCTCGGCCGCCGGAGTGTACCGGGCGGTGTTGGCGGTGGGGTCGAAGTCCGCCCATTCGTAGGCGGGTTCGGCGCGGACGGGCAGTCCGGCGTCGACGCCCGGGGCGCGCACCGGGTTGCTGCCGGAGTTGTAGTACGCGATGTCGCGGGAGTCGGCGTAGAACCAGTTGAAGGTGTAGTCGATGTCCTGCGCGGCCCGCTGGAAGCTCGCCGCGTCGTGCACCGCGCCGGGGTCGTTGAGCTCCTGGAAGCCGATGATGGATTCGGCCTCGTGGCGGTAGGTGGAGCGCAGTGAGGTGAAGGCGACGGGTGCGCCGCCGACCGTGCCGCGCGCGGTGACCAGGCCGTACTTCGAGCGGTACATCACCAGGGTGTAGGAGCCGGCCGCGGTGGAGTCCGCGGTGGTCGGGTTCCAGGCGTTCTTGCGTTCCAGCCGGTCGAGGGGCACGCACTGGCCGTGCCAGAGGTAGGCGTTCGAGGCGGTGGTGACCGGCGAGCCGTCGGTGGTGCAGAGCGGGACGGCGTAGCTGTCGGTGATGTCCTGGCCGGCCGAGGTGGCGCTCCAGGCGTAGTCCTGGCCGCGGCCGAGCTGCACGTAGAAGCTCAGGCCGGCGAAGGCGGCCCCGCGCGCGCTGATCCCCGGGCCCTGGATCTCCTCCAGCATCAGCAGCTGCGGGGCGAAGTAGCCGGTCTGCGGGCCGAACACGGCGACGGGGTGGCCGTCGTCGGTGTGCGCGCCGGAGACCAGCAGGGCGTTGGACATGCCGTGCTTGGCGGTGAGCAGGTTGCCGGGCAGGACGCCGTTCGCCTGCGTGGCGGCGGTGTTCGCGGAGCCGGTGCCGTCGTAGATCATCCGCTCGGGCACCACGGAGCCGGGGTCGGGCAGTGCCTCGCCCTGCGGCCGGTCGGGGACGGTCGCGTACGGGAAGCTCTGCCCGTCGTGCAGGGTCTGGACGGCCTCGGGGTCGTCGGACTCGCGCAGCGACTTCCAGAGCGCGTCCCCGGCGTCCTTGCCGTAGCGGGCCTCGGCGGCCGACTTGACCTGGGCGGAGGCGAGTTCGTTGCCTCCGCCGGAGCCGAACAGGGCGCCGACCACGGAGGCGAGGGCGACCAGGTCGGTCAGTTTGAACGGCTCGATCGACCCGGCGTTGGTGATCGGGTCGATGTGCCCGGTCAGGTCGTACTCGCCGGGGAAGGTGCGGGCGTTGTAGGACTCCTTGGCGTACTGGTTGATGCCGTCGAGGTAGGCGTTGGCGTCGGCGAGGGCCTGGGTGGCCCGGCCGCCGCGGGCGGCGATGGCGTCGATCTGCTGCTGCAGTTCGGCCTCGGTGTACGGCGCGGCCTGCCAGAAGCTCTGCTCCAGCTGGCGGTTGGCGGCGGCACCGCCGGCGAAGCCGGACAGCTGGCCGCGGCCGACGTGCCGGAAGAGGTCCATCACCCACAGCCGGTCCTGGCCGGCGGCGTAGCCCGCGCCGAACTCGGTGCCGTAGCGGGTGGTGCCGGTGATGTGCGGGACGCCGGTGGCCTTGTCGCGCACGATGGTGACGTCCGGGCGGGGGTTGGTGGTGCTCGCGACCTGGTCGGCGGGGACGCCGAAGGAGGCGTCGTTGAAGAAGTCGCGGAGCTTGGCCTCGGTGAGGCCGGGGTAGCCGGAGGCGAGCGCGGCGTAGGGGCCGAGCTGGTCGTCGGTGTGGGCGGGGCGGGTGCCGAACATCCGGTTGAGCAGGATGTCGGCGAGGGTGGCGTTGCCGTTCTCGCCGGGCGGCAGGATGTCGGCGCAGTGGCCGCCGCAGTAGTCGCCGGCGGCGGCGCTCGGCGCGGTGGGGGCGGCGGCCGCGGTGGGGACGGCGGTCAGGACGGCGGTGACGAGCAGGGCCGACGCGAGTGCGGCGGCCGCCTGGGATCGGAAGGGGTGTCGGAGGGGGTGGGGGCGTAGGCGCAAGGCGGACTCCTCCGTCGAAGCCACGGGAGCTCGACGGTAGGGGCGCTACTGGCCGGTTGGCTAGTGGCGTGCATGCCATTTCATGTGGCACGCCGCGGAGTTGACGCCTCCCGGGCCTGGGCGGCCGGTGCGTTCGGGCCGGTTGTCGGTGGTGTCGGCTAGGGTCGGTCGCGTCGAGGCAGGATCGTCCGTCGGAACGGCGGGGGAGGGGGCGAGCGGGCATGAGCGCGGAGCCGTACGTCGGGGTGGAGCCGGATGCGGTGGCGGTGCAGGACGCCGGCGCGGCGGGGGACGTCGGCGCGGCGACGGGGGTCCCGGTGCCGGAGGGCTTCGGGCCCCGGGAGCTGCCCGCCGGGCTCACCCACGGGCCGAGCCGGGAGCGGCTGGCCGCCGGGGGCCTGCCCCGCGCCTTCGCCCACCTGGACCTGACCGCGTCGTGGCACGAGCCCATGGCGACGGCCGCGACGTGGTACGACGGGCTTCGGGAGGACGGTGCCGAGGCTCTGGTCGTGCTCGGCGAGACGACGTACCGCGACGCGTTCGGCGACGCCCTCGCCGATGTACTGCTCGACGGGGCCACCGGCGAGGTGTACCTGGCCTGCCGGGACGACTCCGGTGCCCTGAAGCGGGACTTGCTCGCCACCGGCCTGGACCCGCTGGTCGCGCTGATGATCGAGGTCGAGGCCGTCACGGCGGGTGCCGACGAGCCGTACGAGCCCGAGGAAGGCGAGGAGGAGGAGCCGCGCGGCCCGGCGGCGGTCGCCGAGGCCGCCAGGATCTCCCTGGAGCGGATGCGCGCGGCCGATCCGGAGCTGTTCCGGCGGACCGACGGCCGGCCGGCGCACTGGGAGACGGCCATGCGGGTCCGGGCGCTCGCCTGGGGGGCACTGCCCGGCGAGGCCGGCGGCCTGCGGTACGCGGTCGACGCGTCCCTGGTCGAGGAGCTCGCGGCGCTCACCGACGGCACCGTCCAGCGCTTCGAGGAGTCGGACCTGCCCGCGGCGCTCGCCCACGCCCCCACGCGGCGGCTGCTCACCGGGATCGGCCTGCCGGTCTCCGACCGGGGGGTGTTCCGGATCGACGCGGTGGGGCCGCTGTACACGATGGCGGAGATCTTCCCGGACCTCTACGACCCCGATGACCCCGAGTACGGCGCGGAGCACCGCCGCGACCACCAGGGCGAGTTCCTGGCCCTCGCCGACTGGCCGTACGAGTTCACCGTCGCGCTGGACGGTGCCACCGGCCGGGTCGAACTCCCGGCCTGGTTCGACGACGGCGAGCCCGCCGCGTACCTCCACCGGGACGTCTCGGCCCTGCTCTACGTGGTCTGGACGTACGAGCGCCTGCGCGCCGACCGGCGCCGCTGGGGCGGTCGGTACGCACCGGTGCCCTGGGAGGTCTTCCACCCGAGCGAGCTGCTGGACGCCGCGGCGGAGGAGGCCCTGCGCAGGCTGGACCCGGAGGCCTTCGCGTCCGACACGCACTTCTGGCCGATCCGGGTCGACGACGGCCACATGGGGGGCCTGTTGGAGTAACGGCGGGCGGCGGGCGGCCTGATCAGGGGGCCGGCCGGGCGAGCAGGGCGGCGGCGGTGGCCGCGTCGGTGGCCGGCAGCAGCGGGGCGAGGTCGGCGAGGCCGTGGAGCAGGTGCTGCCGGATCGGGCCCGGTGCGGTGGCCACCGAGCCGGTCAGGACGAGCGGTTCGGCGGGCACGGCGGTCGCCCGGACCAGCGCGGCCAGGTGGTCGGCCGCGGCGCGGGCGATGGCGAGGGCGTCGGCGTCGCCGGCATCGGACAGCCGGGAGACCAGCGGGGCGAGGTCGGCGAGCCGGCGCGGCGGGCCGTCGTAGGCCCAGCGCAGCAGCCGGTCGGGGGAGTCGGCGGCGCAGTGGGCGCGCACGGCGGTGCCGAGCGGGCCGTCCGGGTCGGCGTGGGCGTGCCGGAGCGCCTCCCGGCCGAGCCAGAACCCGCCGCCCTCGTCGCCGAGCAGCCAGCCGAGTCCGCCGCTGCGGGCGAGCGTGCGGGTGCCGTCGAGGCGGACGCAGATCGCGCCCGTCCCGGCGATCAGCACGGTGCCCCGGCCGTCGGCGACGCCGCCGCAGGCCAGGGCGGGGACGGTGTCCGGGACGAGCCGGACCGGGCAGCGGAGGCCGAGCGCGGTGCGGACCAGCCCGGCGAAGCCGTCCGGGTCGGGCAGCGCCCGGTACCCGGCGAGGCCGACCAGGCAGGCCGCGACCCGGGCCGGGTCGAGCGGCCCGAGCGCGGCCGACACCGCGGCGGCCAGCTGGTCGACGGCGCCGGCCCGGGCCTGCCCGGCGGGGTTGGCGCCGCCGCTCTCGCCCCGGCCGAGCGGCGTGCCGGAGGTGTCGAGGACGACGGCGCGGGTGCGGCTGCCGCCCGCGTCGACACCGAGGCGGAGGGTGGTCATGGGGCGGCTCCGGTGGGTGGGCGTGCCCTGGGTCGATCAGCCGTCAGTCTGCCAGGTGCAGCGTCACGTCGGCCGGGCCCTGGGCGAAGCGGGTGAACCGGACCTGCAGGCCGTCCCGCTCGGGTGAGGCGCAGAACGGCCCGGCCGCCGCAGGTGCCGCCGGCGGGAGCGGGGCCAGCCGGACCAGGCGCCAGGGGCCGTCCTCGCAGCGGGCGCGGACCGTCACGGCGTCCCCGCTGCGGCTGGCTCTGACGGTCACCTCTCTGCCGTGCCACTCGGGCACGGGGGCGAGCGACCAGTCCGAGACGCCGCGGGTGACGACCGCGCCCAGGTGCGGGAGGCCGTCGCTCATCTCCACCCCGGCCTTGATCCAGGTCTGCGGGTCGACCCGGACCAGCAGGCCGGCCTGGTCGTAGAGGGCGCCGAAGTCGGCGACGAAGGTGACCTCGGTCGCGCTGCCCGGCGGGAAGCCGGTGAGCAGCGCGTGCCCGTCGTCGCGGACGAAGCCGTAGCCGGTGGTGCGCCAGAAGTCGCTGCGGCCGCGGGCGGTGACCAGGAGGTCGGTGCCGTCGGCCCGCGCCCGCTCGGGCTGGTTGAGCCAGCTGCCTTCGTGCCAGGCGATGTCGCGGGGCGGGTGCATGGGAGGCCTTCCTTCCGGTCTGCCAGCCGACGGCTGCAGGGGGCTGCAGGTGGCTGCAAGGGCTTTCAGAAAGGGCCATTCAACACCCGCCCGGGTGGACTTGGGGAGGTTTGTCAGGGCAACAACACGGGAGGGATCGGGGCGTCCTCCTTACGCTTCGGAACCCCGGCCGGGCGGGCGGCCGCGGGCGGTACGGAGCGGGCCGTGCGCCGGGCGGTCGGCGCGAACTGACAGACCGTCAGCACGGCTCGGATGGCGGATCGTCAGCGCCTCCTCAGGACCTGCGCCCCGGGGTGCTGCGGCGTGCGGGCGGCGTGATGCGGACCCGCTCGGTGACGGGTGCCCGCTCGATGTCGTCCAGCTGGGCGAGGACGGTGGCGCGCAGGCCGTCGTCGTCCTCGAAGTGGTGGTCGTTGAAGAGGGTGTAGCCCGTCCACATCAGGTTGGCGCAGACCCGGGCCGGCACCCGCCCGGTCTGGGCACCCATGCCGACCAGTGCGACCGACCGGATGGAACCCGGCTCCAGCCGGTTCTGCCGGTGGACCGCCTGGAAGGCGGCGGCACAGGCCAGTGCCACGTTCAGCGTCTCGCTCACGTTCTGCGAGGAGGTCTGCATCGTCGGGGCCGAGATCAGGAAGCGCGGGCTGACGGCCCCGGACGGCACGCACACCGCGCTGCCGACCGGGAGCGAGCCGGCGTGCAGCGCGCGGATCGCCCGCTGCACCCGCAGCTGGATGCCGGCGCCCAGGTGGCGCTTGATCGCGGCGTCCGTCCCGCCGTCCATCCGGCCGCGGGAGTTGGTGGGGCTGACCCAGGCGTCGACCTCGGTGGCCAGGATCGAGGCGTTGCGGATCTCCACGCCGGGGGTGTCGGCGAAGGCCGACCGCCACGACTCGACCACCGTCGCGTTGAGGTCGGTCAACACCACCTTGAGCGGCGACTGCGCGCGGTCCGTGGTCATGCTGGGGCTCCTGTCGGTCGGGGGTGGTTCCTGCTGACGTCCATGAAGCTAGCCCGCGGCACTGACAGTCCGTCGGTGCCCGCCGGCCGCGGCCGGGGCCGGCGTCCGGCAGGCCGGACCGCGGGCGGCCGCCGACCCGGACCGCGGGCGGCCGCCGACCCGGACCGCCGCCGTCCGGCGGCCCGGACTGTCGGTGCCCGCTGGTAGGACTGTGGTGTCCGCCAGGGAAACCGACTGGCCGTCACATCCCTTTCGTCTGCCATTCGTGCGGCCCCGACCGTCCGGGCCGCCTCACAGTCTTGGGGCACCACCATGAGCGCTGCCGACACCCCCGCCACCCAGCCCGACCCGAACGACCCGCTCGCCCTCGCGGAGCTGTTCACGGGCGGCGGCGAGCCGTGGCTCCCGCTGCTGAAGCCGGTCATCGAGGCCCAGCCCGGCGCGGCCTCGTTCATCGGCCCCGGCCGCGGCCCGGACGTCGTGCCCGTCCGCGAGCTGACCTTCCAGGCGCTCAAGCCGCACGCGCCGCACAAGTGGAAGGTCGTGGTCTTCGGGCAGAACCCGTACCCGCGGCCGGAGAGCGCCACCGGCATCGCGATGTTCGACAACACCTTCCACGACTGGAAGGACAGCAAGTTCGGCCGGGTGGTGAGCATCCGGTGCATCATCAAGGCGGCGGCGATGTGGAAGTACGGCATCGCCAAGAAGACGCCCATCGCCGACATACGGGCGCTGCTGAAGGAGCAGGAGACCGTCCAGCCGCCGGAGTGGTTCCAGGCGATGCTCACCCAGGGCGTGCTGCTGCTGAACGCGGCGCTGACCGCCAGCAGCGACGGCGCGATGGGGCCGGACCAGCACACCGCGTTCTGGCGTCCGGTCGCCGAGCGGATCGTCGAGGAGATCCTCCGGGCGAAGCAGCAGGGCCCGGAGGAGGACCGCTACGTGGTCTTCGCGTGGTGGGGCGCGCACGCGCGCAACCTGAAGAACGTCGTGCTGCGGCTGCAGAAGAAGTACCCCGAGGTCGAGGTCCGGCACCTCGACCACGCCAACCCGGCCGCGCAGGGCGACATCTTCTGCGACGGCGAGCACTTCGCGACGGTGAACGACGCCCTCGTCGCGCTCGGCGCCGAGCCGGTGGACTGGCTGCCCAGCACCGGCTGGAACGCGCAGTCGGCCGACGGCGGCGGGGCGGACGGCGCGGTCGCCGAGCGGATGGGCGCCTTCATCGCCTCCACGATGGAGCTGCACCAGCTCTACCTGGACCGCCTCGCGAGCGTGAAGGACGAGGGCCTCGTCCTGCCCGCCATCACCGGTGTGTTCGACACCCCGCTGATGGGCTTCCGGGAGGCCGCGGCCCCGGTCGCCGAGGTGCTGCGCGGCCTGGACCGGCACGTCGAGCTGTCGCACGAGTTCGGCAAGCGGCGCGCGGACGAGGCGGGCACCGGCCCGTCGGCCGACGAGATCGCCGCGCTGTACCTGTACACCTGCGAGTCCGCGTTCTACCGGGAGATCAACGCCGTCCTGCGCTCGCCCGACCGCAGCCGGCTGGTGCCCTACCTCCCGTACCTGCGGCTGCTGTTCGCGGCGGTGTCGCGGCTGCCCGTCCGCACCGAGCCGCTCTGGCGCGGGGTCTCGCTGGACCTGCGCCGGCAGTACCCGCTGGGCAAGACGGTGACGTGGTGGGGCGTCTCCTCCTGCACCTCCAAGCTCGGCGTGGCGCAGGCCTTCCTCGGCAGCCGCGGCAAGCGGACGCTCTTCGAGGTGCGTCCGGCCAGGGCCACGGGCATCCAGGACTTCTCGGCCTTCACCGGCGAGGAGGAGTTCATCCTGCTGCCGGGCACGCAGCTGGAGGTCACGGACGTGCGCACCGAGCGCGGCGGGCTGTGCACCGTGACGCTGACGGAGCGGGCGGAGGCGCCCCTGGTGTCCTGAGCCGGTCCGGGGCCCCGCCCCGCCCCGCCCCGTCTTCGCCCTGGCCCTCGCATCCGTCCTCGTTCCCAGATTGCGTAACCAAGTCAGTAACTTTACTGAGTTCAGTTATGCTGGATCCCTAGCGAGCGGTGAGCCCGTTGGCTCGGGACGGGAAGGGACGCGGAACGATGACCTCGGAAGTCCAGCGGACGGCGCCGGAAGCCCGGCACCTCGACGACGAGCTGCGGCGGGAACGGGCCTACGTCGAGGCCTGCCGGGCGGCGACGGCCCGGCAGGTCGAGGACGCGAGCCACCTGGTCGTCGCCGGGGAGGACGTCTCCGGCGACGGCGCCAGCGCGGAGGCGCTCGGCCGGTACCTGCGGACGCGCGCCAAGCGGATGGGGGAGCTGGCGGAGAGCCCGTCGTTCTTCGGCCGCCTCGACTTCGCCGACACCCCGGAGGCGGGGGACCACCGGCGCCAGCGCTACTACGTGGGCCGTCGGCGGATCTCCGAGGACCCGACCGTCCCGCCGCTGGTGGTCGACTGGCGGGCCCCGGTCTCCCGGGCGTTCTACCAGGCGAGCGCCCACACCCCGCTCGGACTGGCGCAGCGCCGACGGTTCGGCTGGGCGCCGTGGAGCCTGGGCCGCCCCGACGAGCTCACCGGCCTGGAGGACGAGCGCCTCGACGGAGCCGGCCGAAGCGCGGCGGGCAACGGCCCGGGCGGCATCCTCGCCGCCGAGATCGAGCGGCCCCGCACCGGCCCGATGCGCGACATCGTCGCCACCATCCAGCCCGAGCAGGACGAGCTGGTGCGGGGCGGGCTGAGCGAGTCCGTCTGCGTGCAGGGCGCGCCCGGCAGCGGCAAGACCGCCGTCGGCCTGCACCGCGCCGCGTACCTGCTCTACAGCTTCCCCCAGCGGATCCGGCGCGGCGGCCTGCTGGTGATCGGCCCCAACCGCACCTTCCTGCGCTACATCGCCGAGGTGCTGCCCGCACTCGGCGAGATCGACGTCGGCCAGTGCACCGTCGAGGACCTGGTCGCCGACCGGCCGGTCGCGGCCGTGGACGACGAGCGGGCCGCCGCCGTCAAGCAGGACGCCCGGATGGCGACGGTGCTGCGCCGGGCGCTGTACGCGCGGATCCGCACGTCGGGGGCGGAGCCGCTGGTCGTCCCGGACGGCTCGTACCGGTGGCGGGTGGCGCCGGAGCGGCTGGACCGGATGGTCGCCGAGCTGCGCGCGCAGGAGCCGCCGTACGCGATCGGCCGGGAGAGCGTCCGCACCCGGGTGGTGGCGGTGCTGCAAGACCAGGCGGAGCGCCGGGCGGGCGTGATGTCCGGCGGGTGGCAGCGGAAGGTCGGCCGCTGCAAGCCGGTCGCGGCGTTCCTGGAGGCGGCCTGGCCCGCCCTGCGGCCGGAGGCCGTGGTCGCCGCGCTGCTGAGCGACCCCGCCGTGCTGGCCGAGGCCGCCGACGGGGTGCTCGACGCCGGGGAGCAGGCGGCGGTCCTGTGGCGCAGGCCGCCCCGCTCGGCGAAGAGCGCGAAGTGGTCCGAGCACGACCTGATGCTCCTGGACGAGGTGGCGGGCCTGATCGAGCGCCCGGCCGGCTTCGGTCACGTCGTGGTGGACGAGGCCCAGGACCTCTCCCCGATGCAGTGCCGGGCGATCGCCCGCCGCAGCGCCTTCGGCTCCCTCACCGTCCTCGGCGACCTCGCCCAGGCGACCGCCCCGTGGGCCGCCCGCAGCTGGCCCGAGCAGCTCGCCCACCTCGGCAAGCCGGAGGCCGCGGTGGTGCCGCTGACCACCGGCTTCCGCGTCCCGGCCGACGTGATGGCGCTGGCCAACCGGGTGCTCGGTGCGCTGGACGTGGACGTGCCGCAGGCGGTGTCGCTGCGGCGGGACGGCGAGCTGACAGTGCGCCGGGTCGACGGGTCGGGCGGCGGGGGTGAAGCGGGAACAGGCGGGACATGCGGGAGAGGCGGAACGGGCAGTGCGGGCGGTCCGGCCGGGCTGGGCGGTGCGACGGTCGCCGCCGTACGGGCCGCGCTGGAGCGGGAGGGTTCGATCGCGGTGATCGCGGCGGACGGCGCGGTGGCGGAGGCCGGCACGGCGCTCCGGGCGGCCGGGATCCCGACGGCCTCGGCCGAGCAGGTCGGCACCACGGCCCGGGTGACGGTGCTGCCCGCCTCGCTGGTCAAGGGACTGGAGTACGACCACGTGGTGGTCCTGGAACCGGCCGCGATCGTCGAGGCCGAACCACGCGGCCTGCACCGGCTGTACGTCGTGGTGACCAGGGCGGTCTCCCGGCTGGACATCCTGCACTCCCGGCCGCTGCCCGAACCGCTGGCCGGGTGACCGGGAGCGCCGCCCCGGACCGGCCGGGACGGCGGTCGGGGTGGGAGCGGGCGGGCCGCGCGCCCGTTCGCGGCCGGAGCCCGGGCGGGCCGCTCAGTCCCCGGCGAGTCGCAGCGGCACGTGCCCGACGGCCAGGGCCGCCGCCGCGGCCGCGAAGCCGAGGACGGCGCCGGCCGCGACATCGCCCGGGTAGTGCACGCCGGTGTGGACGCGGGAGTAGCCGACGGCGACCGCCAGCGCCCCGAGCGGCACCGCCGCCGGGGGCAGCACCACCCCGACGGCGGTGGCGAAGGCCGTCGCCGACGCCGTGTGGCCGGACGGGAAGGAGGCCGACTTCGGCATCGGCACGTGCCGGGCCACGTCCACCCGGGCCTCCTCCCGGTCGGGCCGTCGGCGGCGGACCAGCCGCTTGCCGAGCAGGTTCGACGCCGCCGAGGCCAGGGCGACGGCGCCGACCCCGACCGCGGCCGCCTGCCGGGGACGGCCGGGCAGGAGGGCGAGGCCGGCGGCGACGGTCAGTGAGATCTTCGAGTGGTCGGCCGTCCGGGACAGTCGCCGCAGCGCGGAGTCCAGGGCCGGCGTGGGGGTGGCGGCCACGGCCGCGTACAGGGCGCCGTCGATCGCGCGCAGGTCGGCGAGGACGGCCGCCGCGGAGACGTTCCGGTCAGGCACGGGACCGCCCCCCGCCGTTTCGTCCGTCGCCGTCCCGGTCCTGCCCGTCCTGGCCCTGCCCGTCCCGGTCCTGCCCGTTCCGGTCCTGCGCATCCCGCCCGCCCCGGCCCCGACCGGCGTCCGGCGTGCCGCGGCCGAACGCGAGCGTGGCCAGCTGCCGCCAGTCCACCCGCTGCCGGGTGGGCGCGACGCCGGGGCGGTCACGCGGCACCAGAACCCGCAGCGCGCCCGGGCGCAGCGTGCACACCACCGGCGTGGGCAGCCGCAGCGCCTCGCCGTCGACGGCCACCGGGATCTCGGCCTCCTCGGACGTCACCTCGACCCGGCGCGCGGTCAGCACCGTCAGTCCGGTCGCCTGCGCGCCCCGGACGGCCAGTTCCGCGGCCTGTGCCGCGCCCTCGACCCTGATGCCCGTGACGCCGAGCAGGCCGCTGTCCAGCCGGGCGCGACGGCCGCCGCTTTCGAGGTCGTCGGGGGAGCCGTACGGGTTGTTGCTGATCAGCAGCGCCTGCTGGGCGGAGAGGGCTGCGACGCTGCCGCCCTCGATCCGGGCGTCGACGCGCCGCACCCCCTCGCCGACCAGGAGGTCCGGCAGCAGGTTCAGGGCGGTGCCGGCCTTGGCGTCGCGGTACTCGGGGCGCTGCACGACGTCCGCGTACACCCCGAAGGAGACCGTGTTGACGAAGGGCCGGCCCGCGACCTCGCCGAGGTCGATCCGCAGTTCCTCGCCGGCGGTCAGCGCGTCGAGGCAGCGGGACGGATCGGCGCGGTCGAGGCCGAGGTCCATCGCGAAGTGGTTGCGGGTGCCGGCGGAGATCACCAGGAACGGCAGCCCGTGGTCGGCGGCGACGGCCGCGACCAGGGCCTGGGTGCCGTCGCCGCCCGCGACGCCGAGCAGGTCGGCGCCGCCGGCCACCGCCTCGCGGGCGAGTGCGGCGACGTCGGCGTGCACGGCGGGGTCGAGCAGGACCACCCGGGCGCCGAGCTCTTCGGCCCGCTCGACCAGGCCGAAGCGGCCGACCTTCCCGCCCCCGGACTTCGGGTTCATGATCAGTACCGGGTGCACCGGCCGGGTGGCGGGGACCGCCGGGTTCGCCCCGCTCGGGCGCACGCGGCGCAGCGCCGCCCGGGCGAGGGCCAGCGCCGCGCCCCAGCAGAGGAACAGCACCAGCGCCGTCGGCCACAGGTCGTGGTAGGCGAACAGCACCACGAGGCCGACCGGCGCGGCGACGGTGAGCAGCCCCCCGACCAGCCGCAGGGCGCCGCGGTGCGCGACGAACCACCAGGCCCCGGCCGCCCAGACGACCAGCACCAGGAAGCCGATCGCCACCACGGCCAGACTGCCCTCGCCCAGTGCGATCAGCAGCACGACCACGGCACCGACCGCGGCCAGCAGCGCGCACCGCGCGAGCACCCGTGCGGTCACGTCCCCGTCGGGGCCCACCTGTCGTGTCCCGTCGATGTCGTCCTCCCTGAGCCGTGCCCCGGGTGTGCCCACGCGAGCCCGGTCCGTGCCAGCAGCCTGCGCACTCCCACCCCGGTGGGCATCCCGGCCAGGCTGTCCGGGTGAGCCCCGACCTCCGTGCCCTCACCCTCCGAGCCCCGGCCTCCCGGCCCCGTCCTCCGTGCCCCGACCGTGGTCAGGGCGCGGTCAGGCGTGCCGGACGAGGGCGACCGGGCAGCGGGCGTGGTGGATCGCCGCGTGGGCGACCGGGCCGAGGTGGGCGCCGAGCAGGGTGCGCCGGACGCGCCGTCCGACGACGAGCAGCCGGGCGGCTCCGGCGGCGTCCACGAGGGCGACGGCGGCACTGCCGCGGATCAGGTCGGTCGTCACGTCCAGCTCGGGGTAGCGCGCCCGCCAGGGCTCCAGCAGCTCGGTGAAGCGGGTCCGCTCGACGGAGGAGAGCTCGGTCTCCAGGCCGCCGATCGCCTCGAAGGCCATGTACTCGCTGCCGACCGGCGGGGACCAGACGTGCACCACGCGCAGCGGGGCCGAGTACCGGACGGCCGCGTCGAAGGCGAAGGCGAGCACCTCCTCCATCGGGTGGACGAGGTCGAGGCCGACCAGGACCGGGCCCTCCGGCTCGTCCTCGCCGGGGCGCACCAGGACCACCGGGCAGCCGGCCCGGCGCAGGACCTCGTGGCTCACCGAGCCGACCAGGAAGCCGCGTACGGCGCCCAGGCCGCGGGAGCCCAGCACGAGCAGGGCGGCGTCGCGGGAGGCGTCCTCCAGCGCCGCGGCCGGGGCGTCGGGGACGAGTGCGGAGCTGACCGGGACCTCGACGAGGGCGCGCAAGTCGGTCTCGCGGGAGCCGAGCCGCTCCACGGCGTGCCCGCGCTCCCGCTCGTCGTCGGCCGCGTTCCGCTTCGGTCGGGGCCGGGCCTGGAGGAGCCGCAGTGGGCAGTCCCGGCGCTGCGCCTCGCGGGCGGCCCAGGCGGTGGCGGCGACGCTCTCGGGTGAGCCGTCGAAGCCGGCGACGACGGGCCCGGTCACGGCCCGCTCCGGGAGCCGCGCAGGGTGTCGAGTGCTGCGCCCAGCCGCCGGGCCGCCTCGTCCGCGACCTCGCCGAGCCCGCCGTCGGGGCCGGCCAGCGCGACCAGCGTCTGCGGGTCGACGGCCTCCACCACGGTGGCGCCGCCGTCGGCGCGGACGACGACGTTGCAGGGCAGCAGCAGCCCGATGCGGCGGTCGGCCCCGAGCGCGCGGTGGGCGAGGGCGGGGTTGCAGGCGCCGAGGATCAGGTAGTCCTCGATCTCGGCGTCGATCTTCTCGCGCAGGGTCGCCCGGACGTCGATCGTGGTCAGGATGCCGAAGCCCTGCTCCTTGAGGGCGGCGGTGACCGCCTCCACCGTCTGCGCGAACGGCCGGTCGAGCCGTACGCCGGTCCCGTAGTCCATGGTTCCTCCCGGGGGTCGCGGCCCCAGTATCGGCGGCGGCCGGGCCCGGCGCCTTCCGGGCCCGGCGCCTTCCGGGCCCGGCGCCTTCCGGGCCCGGCGCCCGACGGCGGCCCGCCCGGAAGGCGCCGGTGCCTCCAGGCGGGCTTGAGGCGGGGCGGGCACGCTGGCTGCCCGCGCTGGACGGGACGCCGACAGGAGGCGGACGTGATCGCTCTGTGGTGGGTGCTGCGGGCCCTGGCCGCACTGGTGGGGTGGTTGTGGTCGGGATTGAAGGTGCTCGGCGGGGCGGACATGTACGAGGCCGCCGCACGCGCCGCCGCGGCTCCGGCGGAGGTGCCGGAGCCGCGGCGGCTGCGCGGTCCCGCCCCGGGGCACCCCGAGCGACTGTGCCCGGAACTGCCCCTGAGCGAGGTGGAGTTGCGGTTGTTCAGGGAGCTCAGCGCACTCCCGGAGCCGCCCGGTCGGGGTGAGGGCCGGCGGTCGGCTGGTTGAGCGGGGTGCGGGTGGGGCGTGGTCGGTCCGCGCCCACCAGCGCGGCGGAGAGCTCCCAGAGCCGGTCGGCGCGCTCCGGGTCGAGGGCCGCGGGGAGGTAGCCCCGGGCCGGCGCCGTCCCCTGCCACGGGCCGGCGACGGCGCAGTCCTCCAGGTAGGCCCCGCCGGTCTCCGCGAGCTCCGGGGCGACCGCCGCCCACACCGAGGTGGCCGCGCCCTGGGCCGCCGTGCGCAGGCGCGGGTCGGGCGTGCCGTCCGGGCCGATCAGGCCCACCGCGCGCTTGGTCTCGGTGCTGAGGTGGCGCTGGAGGCCGGTGAGGGTGGCGCCGGGGCTGACGGTGTTGGCGAGCACGCCGTGCTCCCGGTGCCGGCCGGTGAGGGCGACGGCGAACAGGGCGTTGGCGGTCTTGGACTGGGCGTAGGCGAGGTACGGGTCGTACGGGCGGTGCGCGAAGTGCGGGTCGTCGAGGTCCAGTCCGCCGAGGTGGTGCGCGCTGGAGCCCACCACGACCACCCGGGCGTGCCCGGCCGAGCGCAGCGCGGGCAGCAGCCGGACGGCCAGCGCGAAGTGGCCGAGGTGGTTGACGCCGAGGTGGGTCTCGAAGCCGTCGACGGTGCGGCCGGGGGGCACGCCCATGACGCCCG
The DNA here is from genome assembly GCF_044541955.1 of Kitasatospora sp. NPDC085464. NCBI lineage: Bacteria > Bacillati > Actinomycetota > Actinomycetes > Kitasatosporales > Streptomycetaceae > Kitasatospora > Kitasatospora sp. NPDC085464. Next base: position 15,324 of record NZ_JBITTM010000017.1, on the reverse strand, counting down.
CGTTGGCGATCAGCAGGTGGACGGGGTCGCGCCGGCGCAGCAGTCCGTCGGCGAACTCCCGGACCGAGTGCAGGGAGCCGAGGTCCAGCGCCGCGACGGTGACGGCCGGGTTCCCGGTGCCCTTCCGCAGTCCGGCCGCGACGGCCCCGGCGGTCCGCGGGTCGCGGGCGCCGATGACCACCCGGGCGCCGGCCAGGGCGAGGGCGCGGGCGGTCTCCAGGCCGATGCCCGAGGCTCCGCCGGTGACCACCGCGGTGCGGCCGGTCAGGTCGTGGCCGGCGACCACGTCCAGGGCCGTGGGGGCGGGCGCCGCCGGCCCGGTCGACGTACTCGGCGGGACGGCGGACGGGCTGACGGGCCGCATGTCAGCCCCTCCTCGCCCCGGAGCCGACCGGCATCCGCTGGACGGCGGGGCCGTCCACCCGCAGCACTTGCTGGTGGACGCGTTGGAGCTCCGCCGACGGGTCGAGCCCCAGCTCCTCGCCGAGCAGCCGGCGCACCCGCTGGTAGGCGTTGAGGGCGTCGCCGCGCCGGCCGGAGCGGTTCAGCGCCAGGATCAGCTGGGTGTGGAACCACTCGTTGAAGGGATAGGTGTTCACCAGGGTCTGCAGCTCGGCCACGAGTCGGCGGTGGCGCCCGAGTTCCATGTCGGTGCGGACCCGGGCCTCCAGGGCGCTGATCCGCCGCTCCTCCAGGTGGGTGGCGTAACTCGCCAGCACCGGGCCGCAGCTGACGTTGGACAGGGCCGGCCCGCGCCACATCGCCAGGGCGTCCGCCAGGAGTCCGGCGGCCCGGAGCGGTTCGCCGTCCTCGTTCAGCAGCCGGGCGTCCTCGACGAGCCGGTCGAACCGGGGTGCGTCGAGCTGCCGTTCGTCGATCCGCAGGACGTAGCCGGGGAGGACGGTGGAGATCATGTGCCCGGCCGCCTCCTCGCCGACCTCGGCGGCGAAGGCTTTTCGGAGCTGGTAGATGTAGGTCTGGGCGGTGGTGACCGCGCTCCGCGGCGGGCGGTCGTCCCACAGCTCGGTGATGATCGAGTCCAGGCTCACCACCTGGTTGACCCGCAGGAGCAGCAGGGCCAGCAGCTGACGGGTCTTCGGGGGGCTGGGCGTCCGCGGGCAACCCAGGTGGCTTACCTCCAGTGGTCCCAATACCTTGAAATCCATGGGAAGCTCCTCGCCGGTCGGCTGAATCCTCATGAACGCGGGTGGCCGGCCCGTTTTGGTGGCCGGCCTGCGATCAGGACCCTAGGAGCGTTGTCGGGGAACGCTCAAGGCGAATGCTTCCAATGGGGCGCCGGACACCCACCTTCGGGGTATCCGGCGATGTCACTGAAGAGAGATGGCGCGCGGCGCGGTCGCTGTGCGATCACCCGTACGGGGGTGACGGGTGGGCGCTGGGCGGCCGCGCCGCGGCCGGCTTCTCGGGATTGACGTTCCATCAGCTCTGACGCTGCGTCAAGCCTCCTTCGTATCCGCCTGGTTGGGCGGGGACTTCGAAGGCGTCGGCCGGGCGGTCGGCGTCGGGCGAGGCGCCGTCGGGGGAGGCGGCGGAGTCGTCGCCCTCGTCGTCCTCGTCGAGGTCCAGGTGGGCGAACTCGCCCAGCGGGACGCTCTGGTCGAGGTGCACGTTCTTGAGGAAGGCGGAGATGACCAGCACCCCCACCATCACCGGGGTGAGCCAGAAGAAGACGTCGGTCAGGGCGTCGCTGAAGGCCAGTCGCAGGCCGTCCCGGATTGCCGGCGGCAGGGCTTCGACCACGGTCGGCGACACCGAGCCGTCGGACGGCACGGCCGCGACCTGCGCGGCCGTCAGGTGCTTGGCGAGGCCGTGTTCGTACTGGTGGGCGAAGAGCGCACCGAGTGCGGCGAGGCCGATCGAACCGCCGATGCGCTGGGAGAACGCCGCCGTCGCGGTGCCGACGCCGAGGTCGCGGCGCTCGACGGTGACCTGCACGGCGATCACCAGGGGCTGCATCATCAGGCCGAGGCCCGCGCCGAGGATGGTGACGTAGACGGCGAGCAGCCACCAGCCGGTGTGCTCGTTCATCGTGGAGAGCAGGAACATGGTGAGCGCGCCGATCACCGCACCCACCATGGGCGACCACTTGTAGCGCTCGGTCTTGGTGATCAGGTTGCCGCCGACGACGGAGGAGAACATCAGGCCGACCATCAGCGGCAGGGTGAGCAGCCCGGTGTTGGTGGCGGTGATGCCCGTGACCAGCTGCAGGAACATCGGGATGAAGGTGGCCAGGCCGTTGACGCAGGTGAAGACGAGCATGCTGGCCAGGCAGGCGAGCACCACCGTGCGGACGGTGAACAGCCGCAGCGGGATCAGCGGATCGGGGGCGTAGCGCTCGGCCACGACGAAGGCGGCGATGAAGACCGCCATGCCCGCGAAGAGTCCGAGGATGGTGGTGGAGGACCAGGCGTACTTGGTGCCGCCCCACGAGGTGGCCAGCACCAGGCAGGTGAGCGCGCCGGCCAGCATCAGGAACCCGGCGTAGTCGATCTTCCCGCCGCGGGTGCGCGCCGGCAGCTTGAGCGCGGTGCCGGCCACGGCGAGTGCGACCAGGCCGAGCGGCAGGTTGATGTAGAAGACCCAGCGCCACGTGGTGTGGTCGACGAAGTAGCCGCCGATCAGCGGGCCGGCCACCGAGGACAGGCCGAGGACGGCGCCGTACAGGCCCATGTACTTGCCGCGTTCACGGGTGGGCACGATGTCGGCGATGATCGTCAGGGTCAGCACCATGAGGCCGCCGGCGCCCACGCCCTGGATCGCCCGGAAGGCGATGAGCTGGAAGATCGACTGGGCGGCGCCCGCGAGGGCCGAGCCGGTGAGGAACGCGACCAGGGCGAACAGGTAGAGCTTGCGCCGCCCGTAGAGGTCGGCCAGCTTCCCGTACATGGGGGTCGAGATGCCCGAGGCGAGGATGTAGGCGGTGAACAGCCACGAGGTGTACTTGAGGCCGTGCAGATCCCCGACGATCGCGGGCAGCGCGGTGGCGACCACGGTCTGGTCCAGCGCGCCGAGGGACATGGACAGTAGCAGGGCCGACATGACGACGGCCAGTTGGCGGCGGCTCAGGGCGCTCCGGGCGGCGTCGCCAGCTGTTGGTGGCACGGGTGGCTCCTTGGTGCGGCTGGTCACGAGGACGGTGGTCTGGGGTGGTGCCGACAAGCAGTGGGGAGCGGTGCAGCTGCGGTGGGGCGCGGGTCGTGCGGGGTGTGCGGGTCGTGCAGGGGGCGCGGGTCGTGCGGGTCGTGCTGTTCCGGCGGGTCCGACCGGCCGTGCGGGGCCGGTGGATCCGGCGGACTCAGAGGCCGCGTTCGAGCAGGTCGAAGGCCTCGTCGATGAGGTTGGCGGATGTCCGGTCGTCCTCGTTGATCCAGGAGAAGCGGACCGCCCACTGGATCACCGAGAACGCCGAGGTGACCACGACGCTCGGGTAGCTGTCCTTCATCGGGTCGGTGCCCGTCCGCTCGGCGACCGCCAGGATGAGGCTCCGGAAGATCTCCTCCTCGCCCTCCGAGCTGCGCTTGGCCAGGAGTTCGGGGTGTCGGCGCCACAGTTCGCGCCAGAGCTCGGACTCCTCGCGCGCCGGGACGAACGAGTCGGCGATCTCCTGGGCCACCACGCGCATCGAGCGGAACACCGGCTCGTCGGTGGGGCGGTCCTGGAAGAGCGCCGTCAGCGACACGGCCGACCAGGACGGCCGCATCTGGAGCGCCTCGTCCTTGCTGGAGAAGTAGTTGAAGAACGTTCGGGGGCTGATGTCGGCGGCCTCGCTGATGGCCTCGACGGTCATCGCGTCGAGGCCCTTGTCGAGGACCAGTCGGACGGCCGTGAGCGTGATCGCATGTCTCTTGGCCGCCTTCTGGCGTTCTCTGCGTTGATCGGATGCACTCATCACCACTGCACTCTATGCAATCTTGGCGCGGCCTGCAAGAAGTGCAGAGCTTGCACTTCCATCGGATTATGCAAATTTTGCACTGAGTGCAACGTGGCGTGGTCCGTGCCGGCTCAGCCCTCCGCGGCCAGGGTGATCGCGGCGGACGCCTCGTCCGGCTGGGCGGGCCACGTCCCGTACTGGCTGCGCCAGTACATGAGCGGGGTGGACAGCCCCTGGTGCGCGGTGCCGTCCACGACCGCGCCCACCAGCACCGTGTGGTCGCCGGCCCGGACGGCGCCCGCCAGCCGGCACTCCGCGTGCGCGATCGCGTGCCGCTCGATCCACGGCAGGCCGGTCACCGGGTTCGCCCGCCACGGCGTCACGCCGAAGCGGTCGCCGGTCCGGGAGGCGAACAGGTTGGAGACCCCCTCGCCGCGCTCGCGCAGCACGTTGACCACGAAGGCGCCCCGCGCCAGGACCGCCGTCAGCACGGTGCTGCGGTTGTCCAGGCAGGCCAGCAGCAGCGGCGGACGGGCGGAGACGCTGCACACCGCGCTGCAGGTCAGGCCCTTGGGGCGGTCCTCCTCGTCGAGCGTGGTGATGACGGTGACCCCGGTGGGCAGCGTGGCCATGATCGAGCGGAACACGCTGTCGTCCACGTGCGGTCCGCTGTCGTCGTAGTCGATCCGCAGCACCCCGCCGTCGGTGTGCCGGTTCCCGGTCTCGGTGCTCATGCTTCCTCCCAGTCCTCGGGTAAGCCCCGCGACCGGCAGTCGCGGCCGCGCGGATGGCGGCGAGGCTGGCAGAGCCGTTTCGACCCGGGTTCGAACTCCGGCCGACGCGCCGGCTCGGCCGATGCCCCTGTAGGGGCCGGAGTCGGACGGGGGAGAGGTCTCGAACCGCTCTCCAGACGGGCCGGGCAGGCTCGCGACGGGATCCGCTCGATCCCCCGGGAGCCGGCCCGCCCGACACCGGGCCGCAAGGAGGCAGCGTGGAACTCGCAGTCGCGGACCGGGTGGTCCTGGTGACCGGTGCGACCGGAGGGATCGGGCGGGAGATCGCGCGGGCCTTCGCCGCCGAGGACGCCAGGGTCCTGATCGGCTACCACAGCAAGGAACGCGAGGCGGCCGAACTCGCCGACGAACTGGGCGCCGCCAAGGGCCGGGCGCGGGCCGTGCGCTACGCGCTCACCGAGCCCGAGCGCACGCTCGCCGAGCTCGCCGCCGCCGGCGACGGCTGGGCGGACGTCGACGTCCTGGTCGCCAGTGCCGTCCGGATGATGGGCAGCCGCCGGGGCCCCGGCGTGCACTTCGAGGACGTCGCCGTCGAGGACTGGGAACCGGTGGTGCAGCAGAACCTCGCGCCGACGCTGCGGCTCGCCCAGCTGGTCGTGCCCGGCATGCGGCGCCGCGGCTGGGGCCGGATCGCCCTGCTCTCCTCGCACGTGGCGGTCGACGGCCACCGGGGCCAGGAGTTCTACGGCGCGGCCAAGTCCGGACTGCACGGCTTCGCCCGCAGCCTGGCCTGGGACACCGGGGCGGACGGCATCCTGGTCAACGTGGTCTGCCCCGGGCTCACCCTGACCGAGCGGGCCCTGACCGGCCTGCCCGCCACGGTGCGCGAGCAGGAGACCGCGCGGACCGCGAGCGGCCGGCTGAGCGCGCCCGCCGATGTCGCCAACGCCGTGCTGTTCGTCTGCTCCGGCGCCAACGGCAACATCACCGGAGAGGTGCTGACCGTCGCGGGCGGCCGCTGAGCGCCCCGGCGGCCGCCCGGCGCCCGGGGGTCCCCGGGCGTGCGGACGGGGCGGCCGGTTCGACCCGGCCGCCCCGCACGTCGCCGCTGCCTCAGCCCAGTTGCTCCCGCGTGGAGAGCACCGTCAGCTCGGTCAGGTGCACCCCCGCCGGGGCGTGCAGCACGTGCAGCACCTGCTCCGCCACCTCCGCCGGATCCAGCCCGACCGCCTCCTGCACCTTGGCCAGCACCCCGCGCAGCGCCTCGTCCCGGATCCGCTCGCTGCCCCCGGTGCGTACGGCGCCGGGCGACACCAGGGTGACCCGGACGCCGTCCCCGGCGAGCTCGATCCGCAGCCCGTCGCTGATCGCCACCAGCGCGTGCTTGGTCGCCGCGTACACGCCCTGGATCGCGTGCGCCACCGAACGCCCGGCCGTGGAACCGATGTTGACGATCTGCGGGTGATCGCCGGAGAGCAGGGCCGGGATCGCGGCCCGGGTGACCGCCAGCAGCCCGAGGACGTTCAGGTCGACCATCGCCCGCCAGTCCGCCGGATCGCCGTCCCGGACGAGGCCCAGCGGGAACACCCCCGCGTTGTTGACCAGGACGTCCAGCCCGCCGAGCTCCGCGCAGGCCGTTCCCACCGCGGCCCCGGCCGCGTCCGGGTCGGCCAGGTCCACGCCCACCGCCACCGCGCCGAGTTCGGCCGCCAGGCCGTCCAACTCCGCCGAGGGGCGGGCCAGCAGGGCGAGCCGACCGCCGTCGGCGGCCACCGCCCGGGCGATCGCCGCCCCGATCCCGCGTGAAGCTCCCGTCACCAGCACCCGTCGCCCGTTCGATCGCGTCATCCTCGGTTCCCTTCCCGATGTCCCCGGCTTCCCCGGGGTCCTTCCCCGTTCCCCGACCGCTCAGCAGTAGCGGGCGCGGTTGGAGAACGGCTGGAAGGAGGCGCCCGCCGGAGCCTGCGAACCCGCCCTGGCCGCAGGGCTGTCGGCGGCCGGAACCAACCGGTGGGGTCGGGCGGCCGGGCGGGCGGGAGCCGGGGCGCGCAGCCGTTCTCCAGCACCGTTCGAGGCGGACCGGCCAGGGTGAGGGGGCGCGGGCGCGCGAGCGGCACCGACGTCCGCGCCCAGCCATGGACACGGTCGGACGAGGGAGAGTCATGGACGACGAAGAAGTTTCGGTGCTCGTGGTCGGCGGTGGCCTCGTCGGGCTGTCGGCGGCCGCCTTCCTGCGCGGCCACGGCGTCACCACGACGGTGGTCGAGCGGCACCCGGGCACCTCGGTGCTGCCCCGCGGCCGGGTGATGAACTCCCGCTCCATGGAGCTCTACCGCGCCTGCGGACTGGAACCGGTGATCCGGGCGGCGCCGCCGTCGGTGTTCGAGCGCTACCCGGAACTGGCCCGGGTCGAGACGCTGGCCGGTCCGGAGGTCTACCGGGTCCGGCGCGAGGAGCCCGGATCGGTGGCGCACCTCAGCCCGTGCGAACCCGCCTTCGTGGACCAGCAGGTGCTGGAGCCTCTCGTCCTGGAGCATGGCCGCAAACTCGGCGCCGACATCCGCTTCTCCACCCGGATGCTGGAGTTCGAGCAGGACCCGGACGGCGTCACCGCGCTGGTCGAGTCCACCGCCACCGGCCGCCGCCACCGGATCCGCGCCCGCTACCTGATAGGCGCCGACGGACACCGCTCGCCGGTCCGCCGGGCGCTCGGCATCGCGACCCACGGGCCCGGCGTGCTCCACCACGTCGCCAACATCGTCTTCGAGGCCGACCTCACCGCCCTGCTGCGCGGCCGGCTGATCTCGGTCTGCTACATCGACCGGCCCGAGGCCGGCACCCTGCTGGCCATGTTCGAACGCCAGGACCGCTGGCTGCTGATGGTGCCCTACCACCCCGAACACGGCGAGCACCTGGACGACTTCACCCCCGAGCGGTGCCTGGAACTGGTCCGCACGGCCACCGGCGACCCGACGCTCGACGCGCGGATCGTCCCCACCCTGGAGGGCGCCGACCGGCCGGTCCAGGGCTGGGAACTGGCCGCCCGGGTGGCCGACCGGTTCCGGGACGGGCGGGTCTTCCTGGCCGGGGACGCCGCCCACGTGGTCTCGCCCGCCGGCGGCTTCGGCGCCAACACCGGCGTCCAGGACGCGCACAACCTGGCCTGGAAGCTCGCCGCCGTACTGAACGGCTGGGCCGGGCCCGGCCTGCTGGACTCCTACGAGCCGGAACGGCAGCCGGTCGCCGAGACCACCTGCGCCTTCTCCGCCGCCAAGCAGCACGAGCGCAGCCGGGCCGACGGCGCCGGAGGCGGCTTCTCGCCGCTCGCCCTGACCTTCGGCTACCACTACCGCTCGACGGCGGTGATCGGCGGTCCGCCGGCGGGCACCGACCCGTGCGAGCCCGCGGACCTGGCCGGGCTCGCCGGCACCCGCGCCCCGCACGTACGGCTGGAGCGCGAGGGCGCGACCCTCTCCGCGCTGGACCTCTTCGGCGAGCGCTTCGTGCTGCTCACCGGCCGCGACGGCACCCCCTGGGCCGAGGCCGGCACCCGCGCGGCCGACCGGCTGGGGGCGCCGTTCGCCGCCCACCGGATCGGCACCGACCTCGCGGACCCGGACGGCGACTGGGGCGCCCGCTACCACCTGGGCCACACGGGGGCCGCCCTCGTCCGGCCGGACGGCTTCGTCGCCTGGCGCTCGGTCGACCACGGCGGTCGGGGCGGCGCCGCGCTGGAGGGCGAACTGGCCCATGTACTGGGCCGGTTGCTGGCCCGTACCGGGCCCTGACGGGGCTGCGCACCGCAGCGGCCGACCCGGGGGACCGGGCCGGCCGCTGCGGTGCGTTCGGCGGTTGCGGTGGTCAGCGGTCGGCGGCGGGCGCCAGGACCTCCAGGACGGCGCCGGACCAGGTGAAGCCGGCGCCCACGCCCAGCAGCAGCACCCGCTGCCCCGGCGCGAGCCGGCCGTCCTGCCACAGCCGAGCCAACCCGGCGAACTGGTCGGCGGGCCCCAGGTGCCCGACCGTCCGGCCCCACTCCCAGGTGGAGCGCTCCACGGGGATCCCGTAGCGGCGGAAGTAGCCGGAGTCCAGGCGGTGCAGGCCCAGGTTGGGGAGCACGAAGTGGTCGATGTCGGCGAGGTCCGTCCCGGCCTCGGCGAGCACCGTCTCCAGGGAGGTCCGTCCGCCGCGGGAGACCCGTGCGGCCGTGTACGGCATGCCGTGCCGGGCGATGAAGGCCTTCTGCCAGACGCCCATGTCGATCGGCCGGCGGTGGGTGAACGGGGCGTCCGCGAACAGGTCGTCACCCCGGTGCATGCCCTCCAGCCCGGGCTCGGAGTGCGACACCAGCGCGACGATCCGGGCGAAGCCGGGCCTGCGGGTGACCACCACGGCGGCCGCGCCGTCCGCGTAGAACGTCCCCGGATCGGTGCGCCAGCGGTCGAAGCCGGGCGGGCTGAAGCGGTCCCCGGCGGTCAGCAGCGCGGCCCGGTCCTCGGGGGCGCCGTCCAGGTAGTGGCAGGCGAGGTCCAGCGCGGCCATGCCGCCGTTGGACATCTGCCGCACCTCCATCGCCGGGCAGTGGCTCGACCCGGCGACCTCCCGCTGGACGAAGGAGGGGGCCGGCCACTCGTCCAGCCCCTGGTAGTACGCGGTGGCGTGCAGCAGCAGCGCGAGGTCGGCGGGATCGCGCCCGGCCGACCGCAGCGCGGCGCGCGCCGCCCGTACGGTCATCTCGGGCGCCGAGAGGGTGTCGGAGACCCGCACCGACACCATCCGGGTGGACGACTCCAGCTCCGGCTCGCACCAGCCCGCGCGGACGGCGTCGCGCACGGCCACGGGCGGCGGCAGATGGAGGGCGGCGCCGGCGATGAACAGGCCCTCGAACCTCATCCTCACTCCGATGTCGACGGGTTGACGTGTCTGCGGGTCGCCGCTTCGCTTCGCTTCGCTTCGTCGCGGCGGGGTGCCGGACCGGGGGTGGGCGCTGTCGGCCCCGCCGGTCCGGCACCGTGCCGTGGTGGTCGGCCAGGACGACGCCGGCCGGCGGCTTGTGGCGCACGCCCGGGGGTCGTCCTCCGTCGACCGTCCCGCGGGTTCCGCGTGGGTCGGTCGGGACCCATCCTGGGCCGGGGGCTTCGACCTCGCGTGGAGCGTCGTTCGAGGCCGGGCCGGGCCGGTCGGACGGCCGTCGTCCGCCGGTCGAACGCCGGTCGAGACGGTCTCGACCCGGGGCGGGGAGCATCGGCGCCACTGACCCGCCCCTGGAAGGACGGACCGTGATGACGACACTCCCCGGCCGGACCACCGCCGCCGCAGCGACCGCCGCCGCCACCGCCGCCGCCACCGCCGCCGCCACCACCGCAGCGACCACCGCCGCCGCCACCGCAGCGACCACCGCGACCCCGGCGACCGCCGGCGGTGACGACGGCCCCGGCACCGGACCGCGTCCGGTGGTGCTGCTGCTGCCCGGCCAGGGCGCGCAGTACGAGGGGATGGCGGTGGGCCTGTACGACGCCGAGCCGGTGTTCACCGCCGCGATGGACGAGGTCTTCGAGCTGATGGGCGCCGAGGGCCGCCGGGTGCGCGCGGACTGGCTGAGCGACCGTCCGGCGGTGCCGCTGGACGACGTGACCCGCGCCCAGGCCCTGCTGTTCGCCGTGGACCACGCGCTGGCGCGGCTCGTGCTGTCCTGGGGGGTCCGGCCCGCGGCGGTGCTCGGGCACAGCGTCGGCGAGGTGGTCGGCGCGGTCCTGACCGGGGTGCTGGACCTCCCGGACGCGGTCCGCCTGCAGATGGACCGGATCTCCCGGATCAGCGCCGCCCCGCCCGGCGGGATGCTCGCGGTGGCCGCCCGGCGCGAGGAGCTGGCGCCGTACCTGAGCGAGCAGGTGGTGGTGGGCGTGGTCAACGGTGCCAGGCAGTGCGTGCTGGCCGGACCGGAGGCCGAACTCGCCCCGGTGGAGGCAGGGTTGCGGGCGGACGGGTTCCTCTGCCGGCGCACCCGGGCGGTCCAGGGTTTCCACAGCCCCAGCCTCGCGGCCGCCGCCGCGCAGTCGCTGCCGACGGTGGCCGACCTGCGGCTGTCGCCGCCGAGCCCGACCCTGTTCTCCGGCTACACGGCCGGGCCGCTCTCGCCCGAACAGGCCACCGACCCGGCGTTCTGGGCCGGGCAGCCGGCCGCACCGGTGCTGTTCGGACCGGCCCTCGGCCGCCTGCTGGACACCGGCCGGTACGTGCTCGTCGAGGCCGGCCCGGGGCAGGGCCTCACGGCGCTGGCACGGCGTCGGCCGGCCGTCTCCTCCGGGCGCAGCGCGGCGGTCCCCACCCTGCCGGCCCGGCGCGGCGCGCCCGCCGACGACCGGCGGACGGTGCTGGCGGCGGCCGCGTTCCTGCGGGCGGAGGGGCACGGGTCGGTACCCGCCGAGCCCGCCCTGACCTGACGCCGGCGCGCGGTGACGGCCGACGCGCGGTGACCGTCAGCGGATGGCGACGGCCGGCGGAGGACGACGCCGACGCGCGGCCCGGAACGCGCCGGGCCCGGCCCGCGGCTCGCGGACCGGGCCCGGCGCGGTGGCGCCCGGGTCAGGGCCGGACGACCAACTCGCTGCCGACGACCCCGCCCTCGGCCACCGCGCGCTCCAGGAGGCCCACCAGGCGGGCCGGCGCCGGCATGGCCGCGTTCTCGTCCCGCAGCCGGCCGGCGCTCTCCTGGTGGCCGGGCACGGTGAGCAGCGCGGTGACGGCCTCCGCGACGGCGTCGACGTCCGGGCCGTCCGGGACGTCCAGGGTCAGGCCGGCGCCGACCTCGGTGATCCGCTCCGCCCAGTGGTCCTGGATCGCGGTGTGCGGGACGACCAGCTGGGGCAGCCCGGTGACCGCGCTGATCATGCCGGTACCGACCCCACCGTGGTGGACCACCGCGTCACAGGTCGGCAGCAGCGTGCTCATCGGGAAGGCGCTCAACAGCCGGACGCCGTCCGGCAGATCGGCCGCGGAGACGTCGTGGTGGCCGGCGACCGTGACGACCGCCTCGGCCCCGGCCCGCCGCACGCCCTCGGCCAGCCGCCCCACCAGGCCGGTCAGGGCGGTGGTGGTCACCCCGCCGGTGACGCAGACCCGCGGCCGCTCCGGCCGGTCCAGCAGCCACTCGGGCAGCACCAGCGGCCCGTTGTACGGCACCAGCCGCATCGGCGCCCACGGCACCGGGTGCGGTGAGCGCAGGGTCTGCGGGCAGGGGTCGATCCAGGCCTCCGGCGCGAACCGGGGCTCGACGCCGAAGCGTTCGAAGAGCCGGGCGAAGGGCGCCCGGAGGTCCTCGTCCCGTTCGAAGTCGAAGCCGAAGGAGAACCCCCAGGTGTGGCCGAAGGCCGGGACCTTCACCGCCGCCGCGGTGACCAGTCCGGCCAGCGCGACGGTGTCGTACACGACCACGTCGGGCCGCCAGGCGCGGGCGAGGGCGACCATGTCGTCGGTCATCGCGTCGGCGGAGGTGATCTGCCGGGTGCCGAGCAGCCGCCGGGCCTCCCGGTCGAGCCGTTCGGGGTTGCTGACCCAGCCGGAGGCCAGGTGGCGGGGGCCGCCCGTGGAGGCGAGGCCCCGGTGGGCGGACTGCGCCGTACGGATGGCGTCCTCGTCGCCGACCGGGGCGACGGTGAGCCCGGCCGCGGTGAGGAACCCGGTCGCGGCCGGACGGGAGGCCACCAGCACCTCGTGGCCGGCGACTTGGCAGGCCCAGCTGAGCGGGGTGATCCACGGCAGGTGCGCCCCTGCGGTGGCCACGAACAACACGCGCATCCGCTACTCCCATCGGTCGGTTCTGCTCGGACGTGCGCCGGTCAGCCTGGACCGGTCCGCTCGCGGTCCGTTCGAGGGGCGCGTCCCCTCGAACGGGTCTCAATCCGTGCCCCAAGGAGGCCTGCCACCGTCCCGGTACCCGGGTGCGGGTCGCACCCACCGGACGGAGGAGAAGACCTGTGACCACGTCCAGCCCACCTGCCCGTCGTGGCAGCGCCACGGCCGGCGCTCCGCTGGCGGCGATCGCGGACCGGCTCGGCGGCCCCCGGGTGGACCACCTGCTGAGCCGCGCGGCGGCCCTGGCCCCGGACCGCGCCGCGCTGCGCACCCCCGACGGGTCGGTGCTGACCTTCGGTCGGCTCGACGGGCAGGTCGACGCCTTCGCGGCCGCCCTGCACGCCCTGACGCCCGGTCCGGAGGCGGTGGTGGCGGTGGCGGCCGAGCTGTCCCCGGCGTTCCCCGTCGCGTACTACGGGACCGCGCGGGCCGGCCGGGTCGCCGCGCTCGTCAACCCGCTGCTGCGGGAGGACGCCCTGGTGCACGTGCTGGCCACCTCGGGTGCGCGCACGGCCGTGCTGACGCCCGAGGTGTACCGGCGGGTGCGTACCGTCCGCGACCGCCTGCCGCGGCTGGAGACGGTGCTGCTGACCTCCGGCGCGGCGGAGGACGAGGGCGTGCCCGCCCTGGCCGAGGTGCTGGCCGCCGCGGCCGGGCGCCCGCTCCCGGAGGCCGCGGCGGATCCCGGGGCGGTGGCCAACCTGCTGTTCACCAGCGGCACCACCGGCGCGCCCAAGGCGGTCGAGCTGACCCACCTCAACCTGACCGTCAACGCGGCGCAGACGGCCCACGCGCACGGCCTGGACGCCGCGTCGGTGGTCTTCAACTACCTGCCGACCTACCACCTGATGCACCTCAACGCCGCGGTGCAGGCCGGCGCCACCCAGCTGCTGTGGACCGACCCGGACGTGCCGGGTTCGCTCGCCGCCGCCCGGGAGGGCGCCGTCACGCACTACTACAGCCTGCCGATGCGGCTGTCCCGCCTCGCGGCCGATCCCGCGGCCGATCCCGCGGCGGACGGGGCGGTCCCGACGCTGCGGGCGATCCTCTCCGGCGGCTCGGCCCTGCCGCCGGAGGCGACCCGCGGCCTGACCGCCCGCTTCGCGGTGCCGGTGGTGCAGGGCTACGGGCTGGCCGAGGCGTCCCCGCAGACGCACTTCGACCGGCTGGACGACCCGCGCGCCGGCTCCTGCGGTCCGCCGTCGGTCGGCACCGAGTCGCGGATCGTCCACGTCGACACCCGGGCGGAGCTGCCGGTGGGGGAGCGGGGCGAGATCCAGGTCCGAGGGCCGCAGCTGATGAAGGGGTACCTGGGCGCCGAGCCCGGCGCGCACCTCGACGCCGGGGGGTGGTTCTCGACCGGTGACATCGGCTACACGGACGAGGACGGCTGCCTGTTCGTCGTCGACCGGATCAAGGACGTCTTCAAGTGCGACAACTGGCTGGTGTCGCCGACCGAGGTCGAGGGGGTGCTCCGGCAGCGGCCCGAGGTCGCGGACAGCGTGGTGGTCGACCGCCCGGACCGCTTCAGCGGCTCGGTGGCGTACGCGCTGGTGGTGCTCGCGAAGCCGTACGCGGACGAGGCGGGGGCGGCGCTGGCGGCCGTGCGGGGCGCGAACGCGCGGATGCCGTACTACCAGCACCTGCGGTACGTGGAGGTGGTGGAGGTCATCCCGCGCTCGCAGAACGGCAAGGTCCAGCGGCGGGAGATCCGGGACGCGGTCCACGGCCGCGACCTGCCGGAGCCCTCCGCGGAGGGGCCGCTGGAGGTGACCCGGGCCGCCGGCCGGGGGTGAGCGCGGACACGGGACCGGCCCGGCGACCACCGTTGGTCGCCGGGCCGGTCCCGCGCCCCCCGGCCGTTCGCAACCGGCTGCCCCGGCAGCGCGTCGGCCGTCGTCGGTGCCGGGAGCGGTCAGGGTTGTCGGCCGGCCGTCAGCGGGGTTCCCCGGGTGCGGGTGGGGACCGGGATCAGCGACGCGGCGACGGCCTTGTTCACCGCGTCGATCCGGGACACCGCGCCCAACTTGCCGAAGACGTTGCGCAGATGACGCTTTACGGTGCCCTCGGCGATGCCGAGCCGGGAGCCGATCTGGAAGTTCGTCAGCGCCTGGGCGGCGAGCACGAGGACTTCGAGCTCGCGGTCCGACAGCGTGACCGCGGCCTGTCGGCTGAGCTGGGCGAGGCTGTGCTGGGAGACGGCGAGGGTCGACTGGTCGCGGCTGTAGACCCCGCGGATGGCCGCGAGCAGTTCGTACCGGCTCACGCTCTTGAGCATGAAGCCGCGCACGCCGAGGTCCAGCAGGTCGCGGACGTCGGCGGGCCGGTCGCTCATGCTCAGGACGATGACCCGGGCGTCGGGGGAGACCGTGGCGATCCGCCGGACCGCCTCGGCGACCTCCGAGTCGAGCAGTTCGCCGCCCAGCAGGACGACGTCGGGCGCGGTGGCGGCGACGAGGGTGACGGCTTCGTCGATGTCGCCGGTGTCGCCGACCACCGCGAGGTCGGGTTCGGCGGAGAGGACCTGCCGCAGCGACTGCCGCAGCAGGGTGTGGTCGTCGATGAGCAGTACCCGGGCGGGCTCAACCGGTTTCATTTCGACACCGTTCTGCCGTTGGGACGGACCGGGTTACTGACGATCTTTCCAGCAGGTCGGCCGGGAGCGCTTCGAATACCGGCGGGTAGTGATCCGCTTCGTTGGTGAAGAGAAGCCTCCGCGCATTCTGTGGTCGACATGACGGTTCTTCTCCCCCGTTCTGGGGCTCTGGGTCGATAGGTCGATCGTGCGTGGATCTTGTTGCTTGACCCTGCCACGGAGGAGTATTACCTGACAATACGAAGACT
>NZ_JBITTM010000016.1:0-170581 GCF_044541955.1 Kitasatospora sp. NPDC085464 | reverse complement strand
GCCAACCGCAAGAAGCGCGGCTCCCACGGCGGCCGGCCACCGAAGTTCGACAAGGACGACTACAAGGAGCGCCACGCCGTGGAGTGCGGGATCAACCGCCTCAAGCGCCACCGCGCAGTCGCCACGAGATACGACAAACTCGCCGTCCGCTACGAAGCGACCGTGCTGGTCGCAGCCATCAACGAGTGGCTGTGACCAGCACTTTCGAAACACGCCCTAGCCGCAGGTCAGGTCCTTCGCGGGCAGCCGACCCGTGGTCAGGTAGCGCGTGACGTCAGCGCCCGCGCAGGACGGGCCGGCCACCACCACTCCGTGGCCCTCGCCGTCGGCCACCGTGATCATCCGTGCGCCGTGCAGCGCCCGTCGCATGCCCTGCGCCATGGCGAGCGTGGCCCGCAGGTCCCACTGGTTCTGCACGATCAGCGCGCCGACGCCGTTGTTCACCACGGTGGCCGCCTCGCGGGGCGGGGACTTCCAGAAGGCACACGGCTGGATGCCGGACGCCAGGTCGCCGGCCAGCGGGTAGGCGGCCCGGTCGTGGATCGCGTCCCGGCGGTACTGCTCGGGGTCGCGCGGCCAGTCGCGGGCGTCGCCGCAGAACAGGGCCCACGTGACGGCGGTCTGGTTGTTCTGCTGCTCCTCCGTGCCGGCGGGCATGGGCTCGGCCGGCGCGGCCGGTCCACCCTCGGACGCCGCCTTCAGCGCGGCGATCCAGGAGGTGGCGGTGGCGACGTAGGAGAAACCGGTGTACCCGGTGCGGATGTCTCCGCCGCTCAGCGCCCCGCTCGTGGTCGGGACGGGCGTGCGGTCGGCGCGGGCGATGAGGTCCCAGTACGTCTTGCGGACCTCGGCGGAGGTCGCGCCCAGCCCGTACGTGGCGTGGCGTGCGGCGGCCCACTCCGTCCACCGGGTGAAGGCTGGTTCGGCCCCCGCCGCGGCGCTGCGGAGCGTCCCCCGCCAGGCGAGCGCCGGATCGAGCGCGCTGTCGAGTACGAAGCGGTCGGAGCGCTGGGGGAACATCTGGGTGTAGACGGCGCCCAGGTAGGTGCCGTACGAGTACCCGAAGTAGGAGATCCTCCGCTCTCCCAGTGCCGCCCGGATGACGTCCATGTCCCGCGCGGTGTTGCGGGTGGTGACGTGCGGCAACACGTCCCCCGCCTTGGCCTGGCACTTGTCGGCCACCGTCCAGGCCCGGTTGACGTCCTGGGTGAAGGTCTTCGTCGTGTAGGGGTGCTGGTTGCTCCGCTCGTCGGCCGTCAGGTCACAGGTGATCGGCGAGCTCTTGCCGGCCCCGCGCGGGTCGAACCCGATCAGGTCGAACCGCTCCCGCACCTCCGGCGCCAGCAGGGGCTCCATCTCCACAGGCATGGTCAGCCCCTGGACGCCCGGGCCGCCGGGATTCATCAGCAGCACGCCGTGCCGCGCCTTCGCACGGCCCGCCTTGATCCGCGAGACCGCGAGGTCGATCCTCCGGCCTCCGGGGTCGGCGTAGTCCAACGGCACCTGGACGGTGGCACATTCGAACAGGGCCGGCTGCCCCGCGTCGCAGCGCTCCCAGCGGAGCCGCTGGTGCGCGTACTGGTGGAGCGGGTCTTCCGCCGCGAACGCCGTCGCGGGGGTGAGCGCCGCCAGTACGGCTGTCACCGCGGCGGCCGTCAGCAGGGAAATCGTTCGTCCGTCTCGCAAAACCATGCCAGTCCTTGTACAGAATCGTGTCCCGGATCGTCTCCAGTCTCCGTTCCGCCCCCGCCCGTACCCGTACAGCACCGGGATGGGTTCACGATCCGACTTGCGGCGTACAGCGGAGCGCTGACGTACTGCCGGAGGCCCATTTCCCGCCGCCTACTGCCCCAGGTGAACCGCCGACCGGCCGACCGCCGTTGTCCCCGAGCGCGGGTCACCCGGCGGAGCGGGGAACGGGGCGAACGGCAAGCCGGTTCGGCGCGCTGGCGCGAGTCACTTTCCGGCGAGATGACCGATGCCAAGGGGTTCAGTGGTCGCACGCGGCGACTGAGGCCGTCCCCGATCTGCGTCTCCATCACCCGGATCCGGGCGGAGGCGGCCGGCTGGCCAATGCCGACCTCCCTGACGGCCTGCCGAGGCTGCCGACCGCGAGCAGCGTCTCAGGACCGGGCACGTCGGGCACTCGATGGGAGCGCGGCATGGTGGGTTCACCGACGTCGTGGTGGTTCACCCGGGAACAGCGAAGTGCCGCACCGACCCGGTGAGTTCGGTCAGCCGTCGGGTTCAGTGCCGTCGCCGCCGCACGCGGGCGGCTCGGACGGCGAGGGCGAGTACCATGCCCGAGCCGAGCGCGATGAGGCTGGCGATCAGCGGCGTGCCGACTGCGTCCCCGCCGGTGCGGGCCAGTTCGCCGCCGGATGCCGGGGTCGCCGGTCCGGAGGAGGCGCTGGGCCCGGCGCGTCCTCCGGAAGCCGGTGGAGCGGCCGTGGCCGACTGTCCGGGGACCCCGGGGCTGGATTCTCCCGGGTCGCCGGTGGGTCCGGCGGTAGGACTGGGCTCTCCCGGGGCGCCGGTGGGTCCGGCGGTGGGACTGGGCTCCCCCGGGGCGCCGGTGGGTCCGGCGGTAGGACTGGGCTCCCCCGGGGCGCCGGTGGGTCCGGCGGTAGGACTGGGCTCCCCCGGGGTGTCGCGTACCAGTCGGATGGCCTTCAGGGGTTGGATTTCCACGATCTCGGTGGGGCCGTAGTACGAGGCGGCGCCGATGTCGATCCGGTCGGTGAGCGGGCTGTCCGCGCCGAACCTCAGTCGGACCGGTATCTCGGTGGTGTCCGCCGGCATCGGCCCCTCGTCCTCCGGGATCGGGAAGTCCTGCCAGTTGTCCGTCGGGTCGTTGAAGGACCGGGCGGACTGCCACCGGCCGTCCAGGAGGTACTGAACCTTGATCTGATCGGCCTTGAGCCCCACCTGCTGGGTGTCGTGGACCTGGAAGAACAAGCGGTTGAACTCCTTGGCCGTGTCCGCATGGTGCAAAACGATGGCGAACTCCCGCCAGTCGGCGCCGGGTACGAACTCATCGGGCAGCCCGCGCAGTTCCAGGGACGGTTTCGGCGCGGCCCGCGTCGGGGAGGCGGCCGGGGACGGCTCCGCCGCCGGGCTGGACGAGTGCGGGGCGAAGGGCGATGGGCGGTGCTCCCCCGCTGTCGCGGCCGGTACGGCGGCCGCGACGATGATCCCGGTAACTCCGGCGGCGATGACGGAGTTGACGGCCATTCTTCTCAACTGCACTTGGGTCCCTCGTCCGTTGATGAGTGGTACGGAAGGGATTCTCCGCACACTCACCAACTTCGGGTAGTACACAGCTCTCTATTAGGCCATAGCCCAGGCCTATGACCCGTCCGGCCACGCCCCGCAGGCCGACCGGGCGAAGGCCTGGCACCTCGCCGAGCAGGGCGCCGCCCTCACCGCGGCCTTCCGCTCGCCGCCGTCCCGGCCGGTGCCGCCAGATGAAGGTCGGCGGCGTCGGCGAGCGGGATCCACTCCACCGACGCCCGGCCCTGGTCGTCCTGCTCGGCGACGGCGACCATGCGGTGGAGCCGGTCGGGCAGCACGGCCAGGTCGAGGCCGAGTTCCTCGAGCAACTCCCGGCGCAGCGCCTCGGCGGGGTCTTCGCCGTCCTCGGCCACGCCGCCGGGGAAGGAGAGCTGTTCTCCGGCCGGGCGCTGGCGGCGGATCAGACACACCCGGCCGTCGTGGACCAGCACCGCGCACTCCCGCACACGGACCGGCCCGGCCGCCGTGCGGTTTCGGGCCGCACCGAAGCGGCCGCTCAACGGGCGGCGAGGGATGGATACACCCGCGGGAGGTGTGTCCGGCGGTCGGGTCTACGTGTCCCGTCCTGCGGTGAGGCGCTGAAGTAGGTCGAGCAGGGTTGCGCGGTCCGCGTCGGGCAAGCTGGAGAAGCAGGCGGCGAGCACCTCGTCAGCAACCTTGTGGCCGGCCGCCAGGACTTCCTCGCCGGCGGGCGTGAGGTGGTGCTCGATGCGCCGGCCGTGTCCCGATCGGCGCTCCACGAGGCCCTGTGCTGCGAGGCGGCCGACGAGAGTTCCGAAGGCCTGCCCGGTCTGAAACGTCGCCTCGGCCAACTCTCGGGCTGACGCCCCGGGTGAGCGGCTGATCGCACGCAGGGCATCCCACTGGGCCAGCGTCGTGCCGATGGCCGAGAGCGCGCTGTCGAGCGCCCGATGCTGTCGATACTGGGCTTGTTTGACCGCTCTGCCGAGTTCTTGCAGCTCACCATGCATGGAGCGAGTCTACGTCATAACCAAGCTAGCTTATATAAAGATGTTTAGTTATGGTGGTGGGCATGCTCACAGACGCATCAGCCGAGTCCGCTGACCTGTCCCTCACTCTGTCCGAGGCCGGAGCCGGCAGGCCGGTCCTCATCCTGCACGGCGGCGGAGGCCCCGCCACAGTGGCCGGCCTCGCACAGCACCTCTCCGGCATCGCCCACACCATCACGCCTGTGCACCCCGGCTGGGACGGCACCCACCGCCCCGCATGGCTCACCGGCATCGACGACCTCGCCCTCGCCTACCTGCACACCCTGCGCGAACGTCGACTGCGCGACGTTCTCGTCGTCGGCTCCTCGCTCGGGGGCTGGATAGCCGCCGAGATGGCCGTACGCGACAGCGCGGGAAGCATCACCGGCCTTGTCCTGATCGACGCCGTCGGCGTGCAGGTCGAGACGGAACCGATCACCGACTTCTTCGCCCTTGACGCCCGCGGCGTTGCGGAGCACTCCTGGCACGACTCAGACCGCTACCACCTCGACCCGGCCGACATCCCGGCCGAAGAACTCGCACGCAGGCAAAGCAACATGGCCACCATGCGCATCCTCGCCGGCGACCCCTACATGCATGACCCCAAGCTGCTGCGTCGGCTCGGACATGTTCAGACGCCTGCCCTCCTGCTCTGGGGTGAGAGCGACCGCATCGTCACCCCCGCCTACGGCGCGGCGTATGCCGACGCCTTCGGCAACGGCCGACTCAAGGTCATCCCCGAGGCCGGTCACCTCCCGCAGATCGAACAACCGGAAGCCACCTTCGCTCTGATCGACGCCCATCTGCGCCGGACGAGCGACCCGTTCCATCAACAGTGAGCAACCGTTGGTGGCCAGTTACCTCCCCACCAGCTTTCCACCAGTGGGGAGCAACCGGCCGCTGACACCCGGGGCGAAACTCACCGTCCTGGGGCGAAGCTCCCCACCGCAGACACCTCACGGTGCCAAGCCGTCAAGTCCGGGCCGGTGGGTGCGGGCCCGGTGTTCGAACGGCTGTCCTGGCCGGGTGCCAGGCGCGCGGTGGCCAGATCCCGCAGCCGTGCCAGGGTCGGCTCCTGGCGGGCCACCTCTTCGTCGGCGCCGTGGTGGTCTTGGAGCAGACCGCCCGCGACGGCGCCGGCCAGGTCGAGCGCCCAGTCTCCGGAGGCGGCGGTCTCGGCGATGTCCGCGAGCTGCGGCAGCGCGGCAGTGCTCGCCGAGGAGATCGTCCCCTGATGGCACAAGCGCCCCCAGAGCCGGTCGGAGAAGGGCGGCCGAGCGGTCCTACGTGGAACCGGTGCCGCTGTTCTCCGGACAGATCTTCGGCTGCCTACACCGAAGGGCTACACGACCCGTCCCGGTGCAGGCCGCTGCCCCGGGGCCGGTCGGGCCCCGGGGCGGTACAGGCTTGTTCCCGCTCGTGGTCAGGTGGTCCGGAACTTCCACGTGCCGAGGGTGGCCCAGTTGCTCCAGGTGCTGCCGTTGGCGGTGTAGCTGTGGGAGATCAGGCCGTCGGCGCCGATGGCGAAGACGTCGGCGGCGTTCGAGCCGGCCTCGTACACCGCGGCGGGGGCGCCGGCGAACTTGTAGGTGCCCATGGTGCTCCAGCCCTGCCAGGGGCCGGCGTTGAGGTTGTAGGTGTGGTTCAGCACGCCGTCGGTGCCGACGCCGAACAGTTCGATCGCGCTCGTCGAGGCGTTGTACACGGCCGCCGGGCTGCTGGCGAACTTCCAGGTGTCGAGGGTGCTCCAGCCGCTCCACTGACCGCCGTTGAACAGGTAGTTGTGCGAGATGACGCCGTCCTGGCCGGTGGCGAAGACCTCGGTCGCCTTGTTGGTCGGGTTGTAGACCGCGGCCGGCTTCCCGGTGAAGTGGAAGGAGGCGTCCAGGGCGGACCAGCCGGTCCAGGCGCCGCCGTTGGTGCTGTAGGCGTGCGAGAGGACGCCGTCCGTCCCGATCGCGAACACCTCGGCGGTCGCCGTGTCCTGGTTATGGAGCACGGAGGCCGCCGCCGAGGAGGGCGCGGGGGGCCGGGGCCGGAGTGGGGGTCGGAGCCTGGTCCGCGTACGGGTTGGCGTGGTCGTAGCCAAGGCCGGCGCCTGCGCCGCAACTCCCCCACGCGCCCGCGCCCTGCGAGGCCAGGATGTTCTCGGCGACCAGGATCTGCTGCTGCGTGGTGGCCTGGTGCGGGTAGGCCGCGTAGGCGGTGCCGCCGTTCGCCTGCCAGGTGGAGAGCTTGATCTGCAGACCACCGTAGTAGGTGTTGCCCGTGTTGATCGACCAGTTCCCGGTGCTCTCGCACTGGGCCACCTTGTCCCAGGTCGTCACCGAGGCGGCGTTCGCCTGCCCGGTGCCCAGGGAGGCGGCGGCCATGGTCAGGCCGAGTACGCCGGTGGCGGCGGCACCCATCCGGCGGGTGCGGGCGGCACGGGACGAAGCGCGGGTCATCTGAGGTCCTTGGAGAAGATCGGGGAGGTCGGACGGACGGCCGCGGCGGCCGGGCCCGGGTGGACCCGGCCGCCGCGGTGGTGACCCGGGATCAGTGGGTGTTGAACTTCCAGTTGCCCACCGCGTACCAGCTGCTGAAGGGGCTGCCGTTGCTGGTGTAGGCGTGGCCGATCGTGCCGTCCTGGCCGATGGCGAAGACCTCGGCGGCGTTGGTGTTCGGCTCGTTCAGGGCCACCGGCGCACCGGCGAACTTCCAGTTGCCGAGCGCCTCCCAGCCGGACCACGAGTTGCCCAGGAAGTACTTGTGGTTGACGATGCCGTCGGCGCCGGTGCCGAACAGCTCCACGGCCTTGGTGGTGGAGTTGTAGACCGCCGTCGGGACGCCCGCGAACTTGTAGCCCGCGTCGAGGGTGCTCCAGCTGCTCCACTGGCCGCCGCTGGTGCTGTAGGCGTGCGACATGACGCCGTCGGCGGCGCCGATGGCGAAGACCTCGGCCGTCTTGTTGTTCGGGTTGTAGACGACGGCCGGAGCGCCGGTGAAGCGGTAGCTGGTGTCCAGGGTGGAGAAGTCGCTCCACGCGGCGCCGCTGGTGCTGTACGAGTGGGACAGCACACCGTCGGTGCCGATCGCGAACACCTCGGCGGTGTTCAGGTCGGGCTCGTAGACGGCGGTGGGGGACCCGATGAAGGTCCAGTTGCCCATGGTGTTCCAGGCCGACCAGGCGCCGCCCGCGTAGTACTTGTGGTTGAGCTTGCCGTCGGTGCCGATCGCGAACAGCTCGACCGCGTTCACCGACGGGTTGTAGACGGCGGTCGGCGATCCGGTGAAGTGGTAACCGGGGTCCATGGTGCTCCACGAGCTCCACTGGCCGCCGTTGGTGCTGTAGGCGTGCGAGAGGACGCCGTCCGTCCCGATCGCGAAGACCTCGGTGGTCTTGGTGGCGGGGTTGTAGACGGCGGTGGGCTTGCCCGTGAAGTGGAAGAAGGGGTCGATCGTGTACCAGTCGCTCCACTGACCCCCGTTGGTGCTGTAGGCGTGAGACAGCACGCCGTCGGTGCCGATCGCGAACAGCTCGGCAGTGCCGTTGCCGGGGTTGTAGACGGCGGCCGGCGCGACGCCCGACACCTGCGGGCCGACCGGGGTGGTCACGGGCGGGGGCGTGACGGTCCCGCCGACGGGGCTGGCGTAGCCGCGAATGCTGACGTTGTAGCCCCCGCTCGTCCGCACGTTCGCACCAACCGCGCCCGAGGCGGTGTTGGTGCTGACCTTGCCCGGGTAGCCGCCCTGGTTGCCGCCGGTCCAGCTGATGGTGCCGCCGTTGACCGCGGTGACGATGGCCACGTGGTCGTAGTCGGTGCCGCTGAAGCTGTTCGGGTGGAAGAAGACGGCGTCGCCCACGTGCGGGGTGCCGGACAGCCCGCCGTCGTACGTCTCCGCGTAGGTCTGGAAGCTGTTGGCGAGGTCGTTCAGGATGCCCATGTTCTTGACGCCGTTCTGCGCCCAGACCCAGCCGGCGAAGTCCGCGCACCAGGCGTGTGTCCTGGAGCCGCCGGAGCAGCTGGAGTTCTGGTCGGTACCGGGGGCGTAGTAGCCGGCACCGCCGTTGCCACAGGCGTTGCTGCCGACCTGGCTCAGGGCCGTCGAGGCGATCGAGTCGCCGAGCGAGGCCGCATGGGCACCGGGGACAGCCAGGAGGCTGAGGCCGGAGGCGGCCAGCGTGACGGCGGCGGCGGAGGCGGAGGCGGCAAAGCGGGTACGGACACGAGACATGGAATCTCCAGATTGGGAACGGAGTGAGCAAGTCGGACCGCTACGGGCGCGCCTGACCGGCATGCGGGTCGCGGCGGCGGGCAGCGGGAAGTTCGGGCGCCGAAGGGCCGGCGGAACGTTCGGTCGTCAGCCGGCGGGCAGTGACCGCCCGCCTGAGGTGGGGTGCTCGGTTCGGCGGGCGCCGGCGCGGGCCGCGCGGCGCGGCGGTGCGGCGGTGCGGCGGTACGGCGGTGCGGCGGTACGGCGGTGCGGGTGTGGGAGTCTTCAGCCGGCAGGCGCGGCGGATGCAGCCGGCGCGGCCGTCACCGGGCGGTGCGGTCCGTGGCCTGCGGGGGCTCCGGGGGCAGGTAGCGCCGCAGGAGCATCGGCGAGGTGCGGTGGCTGCGGACGATCAGGCCGTGCGCGCGGCAGACGGCATCGGCGGGGTCGAGCCGGCCTGACGGATCGGACGGGTCGCGGCTGAGCAGGTAGAGCAGGAGGTCGATCCGGTCGTCGACGGGCTGTGCGCTGGCGTGCTGGAGTCCGTCGGCGGGCTCGGAGTGCGCCCAGAGGGTATCCACGGCCTCGGCCGCCTCGGCTGCTCCGCTCGCCTCCGCCGCAGCGGGCTGCCGGCGTTTCAGGCTGGCGTAGACGATGTCCATCCCGTGCTCAGCTGCCCCAACCGAGGCTGGCCTGGGCGACGCTTCCCCAGCCGAGGCTGTCGGAGACGGCGGCGGTGGAGGTGGTCGTGCGGGCGTGGCGGGAGCGGTCCCGGCGCCGGTGGCCGAGGAGACGGCCGGGGTGATCAGGAGGGCGGTGAGCGAGACGGCGGCGACCGCGGCGGCCTGGGCGATACGGGTGCGGATCATGACGGAGCCCTTCTGACGTTGACGGAGAGGTGTGCCGATCCGGTTCGGGCGTCCCGCGGTTGACGCTCCGTCCGGCTGCCGTCCGGGCCGTTCCCTGTCGGGCCTGCCTGGCGGCGATCACTACTCTCGTCGCTCGCCGACACCGCCGGAAGCCCTTCCCGCTGTCACCAATCGGCCTGACGGGATCCGGACATAGTGATGCGCGCATGTCAATCATGGGTGCCTTGCGTGGCGTGAGTGCACCCTCTGTGGCGCGCGATACACAACTCACTCCCCACTCGAATCTCCCCATGTCACCCAAAGGCCCCGATCGGGATCTTGAACGAGCTGTCGCACCTCTGTTTGGATGCGACCGGCCGTTCGACCGAAAGACGGCCGACGTTTCCGGGGGGAATGCGAAATGCTGGAAGTACTGGGCCTGACGGCCGGAGCCACCGCCGTGTACCAGGTGATGCTCGACCACCCCGCCTACAGCGTGGACGAGATCGCCTCCGACTGCGGTATGAGCAGGCCGCAGCGCCGCCACCGAGGTCCTCGCCGCCGCGGTGCACGACCACCTCGACGAGCTGAGCCGCCTCACCCTTAGCAGCGGCCCGAGGACCTCACCGCCAGCCGGCCCGCCGACGCCGAGGTGTTCGCCCGCGGCGTCGGGATGCGCACGCTCTGCCAGGACTCCGCCCGCAACCAGCCCCACGTGGAAACCTACGCCCACTGGCTGCTCAGCCACGGCGGCGAGGTCCGCACCGCCCCCTCGGTCCCGCCCCGCATGGTGGTGGTCGACCGCACCCAGGCCCTCGTCCCCATCGACCCCGAGGACAACCGCAAGGGCGCCCTGTACGTGACCGAACCCGGCATCCTCGCGGCCCTGCTCGACCTGTTCGAGCAGTCCTGGAACACCGCCGTTCCGCTCGGCGCCACCCGGCCCGAGGACCCGCGCACCGGCCTCAGCGCCACCGAACGCGAACTGCTGCGCCTGCTGGGCTCGGGCCTCACCGACGACGCTGCCGGCCAGCACCTCGGCAGCTCCTCCCGCACCGTCGGACGCCACATGTCCTCGATCATGGAACGCCTGGGCGCGAGCAGCCGCTTCGAGGCCGGAATCAAGGCCGCCCACCGCGGCTGGCTCTGAACCTCTCTGAGGTGACCGGCGCTCGGCGCGCCGACCGGAACTGCCGGCTCAGCTGGGCAACGACTGTCACCCCCGCACCACGTCGGCGCGGACCCATTGGCGGTACGCCACAGCTGCCTTCCGGACGCCGGCGTTGACGTGACGGTCGACGTACACGTCAGCCGACCCGAAGACCCACCGCCAGCGTCAGTTCAAGGACCCGGTGCGGCGATGCGAGATCCGGAAACAGCTCCCGCAGCTGCGACATCCGGTACCGGACCGTCTGGGGAT
The DNA here is from genome assembly GCF_044541955.1 of Kitasatospora sp. NPDC085464. Classification (NCBI taxonomy): domain Bacteria; kingdom Bacillati; phylum Actinomycetota; class Actinomycetes; order Kitasatosporales; family Streptomycetaceae; genus Kitasatospora; species Kitasatospora sp. NPDC085464. The sequence goes on along the minus strand of NZ_JBITTM010000016.1, from coordinate 159,833 downwards.
GGACGAACAACGCCGCCGCCACCTCGTCCCGCCTGCCCTGGTGCAGCAGCCACTCCCGCAACGTCTCCTCCAGCCGCCGTGCGGTCGCGACAGGCAAGGCCCGCAACGGTGCGAGGGCTCGGGCACGCAGGTCCGCGAACGCGTCCACGTCGGCGCTCAGCACCAGCTCGGGCAGGTGGTCCTCGGTGTCGCGAATATCAGAGGAGAGGGAGCGCGCGCGTAGGGCTCGTGCGTACGAGGCGGACGCACGAGCCCATGGCCGGGCCGGGCCGACCACGGCGGTGCGGTCGGCCAGGTGCCGCAAGAGATGCGATCGGTCGGCATCGGGGACGAGCAGCACACCGGTGGCGTCCGGCAGATCGTCGAGGACGAGGGTGCCCGGGTCGAGCGCGCGGTAGGCAGGCCGGGCCTGGGCGGCGGGCAGCAGGACCGCGGTCAGCGAAACCGGAGGCTGCCACCCGGCCCGTTGAGCGGAGGCCAGCAGCACGTCCGGGCTCGCGCCGGCGAGGAGGTCGCGGGCCAGGTGTTCCAGGTGGCGTTCGTGGGCCCTGCCCCGGGCGGCCAGTTCGTCGGCGTGGCCCGCGGCGCTCGCGGCGGAGAGCTCGTCGATGTAGGCGAAGGTCAGCTCGGCGAACTTGGCGACCTCGGCGGCGGGCAGACCTGCGGGTACGGCACCCGCTGCCAGGCATCGCCAGGCCACGCGGGCGCCGACGCGGTAGGCGCTGAGCAGGGCGTCCATCGAACGGCCGTCGCGCACCTCGCCCCGGCCCAGCTCGTAGGCCGCGTCACCGGCGTCGCCGCCCGTGGTGTTCCCGCTCGCGAGGTCGAGGTAGTGCCCCAGGGCAGTGCGGACGGCTCGGCGGATGGTGCCGCCCATCGGGCCCGAAAGGGCGTTGGCGTAGGGAGGGACCTCGTCGATGATCGCCTGGACGACCTCGTCGGCGGTGGCCGTCAGCTCGGCCCGAAGTGCGGTGACCGTCGTCTCATCCAGGGCCAGTCCGCTGGCCCTCCGGATTGCATGGCTCACGTTCTTGTTCCCTGCGAACAATTCATTCGACCAGATTTAACGTCCTACGGTCAGGACTTTACGCCCTGAGGCGCAGCAAGCTGGAGCCATGACGAGTGCAGCCCTCCGCAGCAGGGCGTGGAAACTGCTGGAGATGGTCACGACGCCGCTGCTGCCGTCGGACTACCTGGACCTGGTCAGCCCGCTTCGAGCGGGCGCCGACCTGCGTGGGCGCATCGAGGCCGTGCACCCCGAGACGGGTGACGCCGCGACCATCGTGATCAGGCCGGGACGGGGCTGGCGCGGCCACACAGCCGGTCAGTACGTGCGGATCGGGGTCGACGTCGACGGGAGGCGCCTGTGGCGTGCCTACTCCATCACCTCGCCGACGAACCGCCCGGACGGCCGCATCACGATCACGGTGAAGGCGATCCCGGACGGCAAGGTCAGCAACCACCTGGTCCGGCGGGCGACAGCGGGCACGCTGGTCCAGCTCGACCAACCGGCCGGTGACTTCGTGCTGCCGCAGGCCAAGCCCGCCAAGGTGCTCTACCTGACCGCCGGCAGCGGGATCACGCCCGTGATGGGCATGCTGCGCGACATCGAGTTCGACGACGTCGTCATGGTCCACTGCGCGCCGCAGCCGCAAGACGTGATCTTCCGCAACGAACTGCACAGCCTGGTCGCGGACGAGAAGCTACGCCTCACCGAGGTGCACACCGCCACGGACGGCAGGTTCGACATCGCCCGTCTCGGCGAACTCGTGCCCGACTGGTCCGAGCGCGAGACCTGGGCCTGCGGGCCCGCGGGCCTGCTCGACTCCGCAGAGGAGCACTGGACCGAGCACGGCGTCCAGGAGCGCCTGCACACCGAACGGTTCCGCCCCCGCATCGTCGTCGCCGGCGACGGCGGCGAGGTCACGTTCAGCGCCACCGGCAGGACCGTCGACGCGGACGGCGCCACGCCGTTGCTGGACCTCGGCGAGGAGGCCGGCGTGCTCATGCCCTCCGGGTGCCGCATGGGCATCTGCTTCGGCTGCGTCACGCCGCTCAAGGCGGGCGCCGTCCGCGACCTGCGCACCGGCGACATCACCGAGGCCGAGCCGGGCGTCCTCATCCAGACCTGCGTGTCCGCCGCGGCGGGCCCCTGCGACATCGAACGGTAGAAGCACCTTGACCGCCATCGACCCCACCGCCCACCTGACCGCGGAGCAGATCGAGGAGCTCGGCCGCGAGCTGGACGCGATCCGCGACGAGGTGATCGCCAGCCGCGGCGAGAAAGATGCCGCCTACATCCGCAAGGTCATCTCGGCGCAGCGCAAGCTGGAGCTGGCCAGCAGGGGCGTGCTGCTGTTCTCGATCTTCCCGCCCGCGTGGCTGCTCGGCACCGCCGGTCTGTCCGTGGCGAAGATCATGGACAACATGGAGATCGGCCACAACGTCCTGCACGGCCAGTGGGACTGGATGCGGGACCCGAAGATCCACTCCACCACGTGGGAGTGGGACCACGTCTCGCCGTCCGATCAGTGGAAGCACTCGCACAACGAGCTGCACCACACGTACACCAATGTGATCGGCAAGGACAACGACCTCGGCTACGGCATCATGCGCGTCGACGAGGACCAGAAGTGGCACCCGTTCCACCTCGGCCAGCCGCTGTGGAACTTCGTCAACGCCTGCTTCTTCGAGTACGGCATCGCAGCGTACGACCTGGAGCTCGGCAAGAACCTGCACAAGCGCCGCCGCAAGAACCCGGAGTTCCGCGCGCGGGCCAAGGCCGTGGGCCGCAAGATCCGCAAGCAGGCGCTGAAGGACTACGTGATCCACCCGCTGCTGTCGGGCCCGTCGTTCCTCACCACGCTGGCCGCCACGTTCACCGCGAACCTGGTCCGCAACATCTGGTCCCACTCGGTGATCATGTGCGGGCACTTCCCCGAGGGTGTCCAGGTCTTCGAGCGCCAGTCGATCAAGGGTGAGACGCGCGGCCAGTGGTACCTGCGCCAGATGATGGGCTCGGCGAACATCAGCGGCAGCAGGGCCATGCACTTCATGACCGGCAACCTGTCGCACCAGATCGAGCACCACCTGTTCCCGGACCTGCCGAGCAACCGGTACGCCGAAGTCGCGGTGAAGGTGCGCGCGCTCTTCGAGAAGTACGAGCTGGAGTACGTCACCGGGCCGCTGCCCAAGCAGGTGTTCTCCGCGTGGCGCAAGGTCTTCCGGCTCTCGCTGCCGAACAAGAAGCCCAAGGTCAAGACGCCGGACCGCGAGCAGGAACTCGTCGCGGCCTGATTCCCGGTACTGGTTCGGATCTTCCGGCCGTACTCGCGGCACCACCGGGTTCGGTGAACACCGCGCCGGGAGGTCAGCCCGCGAGTACCTGCCGCACGTTCTCAAGTCGCGCACGATGATCCTCGATCCAGCCGGCCGGCGGCGAAAGAGGAAGGCTGACCGTCACCTGCGACGACGGACCGTCATGGATCGACACTCCGATCACACCAGGTCGCAACGGCTTGATCCCGAGCTGGACCGTCCGTCCGGAGTTCAGCCACGAGACCAACCGATTGCCGGCGAGCTTGTCGCCGGTTGCTGTCGGGGTGTCAACTCGGTTACCGAACAGGCATCGGACGCGGGTGGGCCGACGAAATACATTGATCATCTTGTAGTAATCTCGCTCCGCCGAGGGACGGGGGAAGCGGCGTCACCCTCGTGCGGAGGCTGTGCACGGGCCTCCCGCCGATTGCGAAAGTCGTCGTCGAAGATGTCCGTCCTGACCTATCCCGAGGCCGTCGGTGTCGGCCTGCTGCACGGTGTCACCGAGCTGTTCCCGGTCTCCAGCCTCGGCCACAGCATCCTGCTGCCCGCGCTGGTCGGCGGGCGCTGGCGGCACGACCTCGACGTGTCCGCGCCGGGCTCGCCGTACCTGGCCGTCCTGGTCGGGCTGCGCCTGGCCACCACGCTCGCGCTGGTGATCAGGTTTCGGCAGGACTGGGCACGGATCGTACGGGGCCTGTGCAGTTCGGTCCGCTGCCGGCTCATCCGCGAACCGGACCAGCGCCTGGCCTGGCTGGTGGTCGCGGGAGCCACGCCCGTCGGTGTCGCCGGGCTGGCCATCAGCGGGGTGTTCAAGGCGACGCTGGGCAAGCCCGTACCCGCCGCCGTCTTCCTCACCGTGAACGGCCTCGTGCTGTTCTGCGTCGAATTGCTCCGGCGCGACGGCTCCGGCCGCCGACGGGCGCAGCCGTACATCGCCCCTGGCGACGAGCGCCTCTCCGCCGAGGGACAGTCGGACCGTCGAATCGTCCAGTTGGGCTACTGGCAGGCGATCTGTATCGGGGCGGCGCAGATCACCGCCTTCCTGCCCGGGATCAGCCGCACGGGGATCACCATCGGTGCCGGCATCCTCAACGGCCTGTCCCACGAGGACTCGGCCCGCTTCGCGTTCCTTCTCACCGCGCCCGTGATCGGGTCCGCCGCCCTGTTCGAACTGCCCTCGCTGATCGACGCGTACGGTGCCGACCTCGGCGCACAGGTCCCGGTCGCGAGTGCCCTGGCCTTCGTCGGCGGGTACGCGGCCGTGCACTTCCTGAGCAAGTACTTCAAGACGCACACCCTGAAGCCGTTCGCCTGGTATTGCTCACTGGCCGGGCTCGGCGGACTGGTCTTCCTCACGGTGTGAACTCCGCCTCGAAGTACCGGGATTCAGTCACCGACGACGCCGCTCAGCCGACCGCCGACCCGCCACCCGATCCGTGCGGTTCAGGGCCGCCGGCTGACCAGCGCCTGGCACGGGGGTCGTGACCCGACGGGCTCGACCGCGCTCCCCCGCTTGCACGACACAGCGTGCTCGATCCCTGAACCGGCCGGCCGGTCCGGCCACCGGCCGCCCCGAAGGCTGGGGCCAGGGTCAGCCGGCGGACTCACGTGGGTCGATGCGGTAGGCGAAGGGCAGGGTGCCCGGGTCCAGGACGGTGGCGCCGCCGTCGACGGTGAGGGTCGCGCCGTTGACGAAGGAGGCGGCCGGGGACAGCAGCCAGGCGATGGCCTCGGCGACCTCGCGCGGGTCGGCGGGACGACCCGCCGGGAGCAGCCGGGTGGCTTCGGCATAGGCCGCGTCCGTGCCGCCGTCGCCGTCGCTGCCGCCGTCGCCGTCGTTGTTGCCGTCGCTGTTGCCGTCGCCCAGCTGCGCATCCTCGGCGAAGCGGGCCATTCGGCGGTCGGCCATCTCGGTGCGCACCCAGCTGGGGCACACGGTGTTGGCCCGCAGCCCGCTCGCGCCGTAGTCGACGGCCAGTGAGCTGCACAGCTGCAGCAGGGCCGCCTTGGACGCGGCGTAGGCGGCGTTGCGCAGGCCGTTGCGCAGCGCCGAGACGGAGGCGACGGCGACGACGGCTCCGCGTGCCCGCAGCAGGTGCGGCAGAGCCGCCCGCATCGTCAGGAACGGGCCGGTGAGGTTGGTGCGCAGCACCAGGTCCCAGTCCTCGTCGGAGGTCTCGCCGACGCCGCCGCCGCGGCCGACTCCGGCGTTGACCACCAGTCCGTCGAGGCGCCCGTAGTGGGCGACGGTGCTCTCCACGAGGTCGCGCACGGCGGCGGGGTCCGTCGTGTCGGCCGGGTGGGCCAGCGCGCCGCTCTGCCGGGCGACGTGTTCCAGCGGCTCGCTCCGTCGTCCGGAGACGACGACCTCGTGGCCGCCCTCCCGCAACAGCCTCGCGGTGGCCGCGCCGATGCCCGTACCGCCCCCGGTCACGATCACAACTCGCTGCTCCGTCATGGGCCTTCCCCTCCGATCGGCCACCAACCACCCCTGCTGCCCTAGCTGTATCACAGGGTCGGCGCAGGCGAGGCGCGGGCTGTCCCGCTACGGCGGACGGGGCCCCTGGGGGTTCCCGCGGTCCGGTGCGGCGACGGACCGGCAGACGGGCTGTCCGGTAACCGAGAGCCTGAGGACTCAGGTGGTCCTGTCCGACGACCGGGTCGGATCGGGCGGCGGCCGGGCAGGTGACCGCCACGTCGGGGGTTTCGCGCCGCACGCCGGAGGCGCTGTGCGCGGCGCGGCCGCGGGCGGGCTCCGGCGGGGTGGGACGGCGCTGCGTCTCGGCCGGGGCCAGGCGGGCGGGACGGTTTCGGCGGGCGGGGAGGCCTGTGCTTTGTCCGGGACACGCCCATCCGGCAACGACCCCACCAGGTCCGGGTCGAAGAAGCACCTCACGTCATCCCACAGAGATCAGCCACACCGCCATGCTGCCCGTCTCACCGACTGAACGCAGCCCGTTCCCCTTGGTCAAAGAGGTGGTCGTCGTCGGTTGCCTGACGGCGATGCGCGCGCTGATCGCGGCGGACGGCGCCCCGGCTCAGCTCTGCAGATCTTCCAAACCAGGATCATGCAGGGCTCCGTCGAGAGCACCGTTGGCTCACGCACCGAGACGGTTTCGGGCCGGCTCCTGTCACCGGCGGCCGGCTCCGTGGAAAACCTCCGCAAGAGACAGCGCGCCCCCTCCCCGGGAACACCCGCGGGCTCGCCGACCGGCCCGGCACGGGACACCGGATGAGCACACCCCCGGTCCCCACACCGCACTGTGGAGCCTTTGCACCTCCAGCCTGGACGCAGCGAGGGGCTTCGCCGCACGGGAGGTGGGGGATGTGCTCTTGGCCGGCAGGGTGGGAAGGAGAGAACTGCCTTCGGGTTCAGCTGTTCTCCGCGAGACACGGTTCCCGGGATCTTCCCTGTGTCTCTGTTCGCCGGGAGACCCAGGGCGGTGTTGTCCGGGCCGTAGCGGGCGGCCACCCGTCCAAGGAGCGAGGAGGGCCGACCGCGCGGCGCCCTGCGGATCGGGCGGCGGGGCCGGTGCGGGGCGACACGGCGTTGTACCATGTCGCTCGGAACATGTCGTCCATGCGATGACAGGAGACAGGTCAACGAAAGGGTGACGGCATGACGGTGCGGGACACCGGCACGGCCGGGACCGGGCCGGCCTCGTTCCTGGCCGCCGCCGCCGCGCTGGGCACGATGGACGCCGCCGCCCGCACGGCCCGCCGCGCACCTGCGGACACCGCGGACACCGCGCGCCAGAGCGACCCGCAGCAGGCCCTGTCCGCGCTCCTGATGCTGCGCCACCTCCGCGAGGAACTCTCCGGCTGGGAGACCGGCCTGATCGAGACCGCCCGCGGCGCCGGTGCCACCTGGGCCGACCTCGCCGAACCGATGGGCGTCCGCAGCCGCCAGGCCGCCGAGCGCCGCTACCTGCGCATGCGCCCCGACAGCGACGCCGGCACCGAGGTGGGCAGCACCGGCGAGCAGCGCGTCCAGGCCGCGCGCGACCGGCGCGCCGCCGACCGCGCGGTGATCACCTGGGCCCGCGCCAACGCCGCGGACCTGCGCCGCCTTGCCGGACAGATCAGCGCCCTGGACGGCCTCGCCACCTCGGCGGCACCCGCCGTACGGCGCCTGCTGGACGCACTCGGCCACCACGACCCCGCCCGCCTGCTCGCCCCGCTCGCCGAGACCCGGCCCCTCCTGGCGGCGGACCACCCGACGATCGCGGCCCGCCTCGACGAACTCACTGCCCGGACCGACCAGTTGCGCACCGACAGCGGCCGGCAGCGGCGCAGACCCTCCACAGGCCCGTGACCGCGAGCCCGCCGGGCTGCGGCCCGCAGAGCGCGGGACGGTGTCGGACCTGACCCGCGGGGCCGCCCCGCGCCGTCCCACCAGCCCTCGACCGCATCCGAGGACCGGGTCCGGCCGCGCGACACACCCGGCCGGCAGTCGCCCCGACCGAACCGAACCCTTTCCCGTCCCCACACCCGAAGGAGACACCACCCGTGGCCAGCCCGACCGAGACGCTGGAGTTCCAGGCGGAGACCCGCCAGCTGCTGCAGCTGGTGATCCACTCGATCTACTCGAACAAGGACATCTTCCTGCGCGAGCTGATCTCCAACGCCTCCGACGCCCTCGACAAGCTCCGCCTGGAATCCCTCACCGACACCGGCCTCGCCGTCGACACGTCCGACCTGCACATCTCGCTGGAAGTCGACCAGGAGGCCCGCACCCTGACGGTGCGGGACAACGGCATCGGCATGACCCGGGACGACGTCGTCGACCTCATCGGCACCATCGCCAAGTCCGGCACCGCCGGTCTGCTGGCCAAGATCAAGGAGGCCAAGGACGCGGAGGCGGCGCAGAGCCTGATCGGGCAGTTCGGCGTCGGCTTCTACTCGGCGTTCATGGTCGCCGACAAGGTCACCCTGCACACCCGCCGCGCCGGCACCGAGCAGGGCACCACGTGGGAGTCCGACGGTGAGGGCACCTACACCGTCGCGCAGGCCGACGGCCTGCCGGTGGGCACCTCCGTCACGCTGCACCTCAAGCCCGCGGACACCGAGGACGGGCTCGGCGACTACCTCGCCGCACGGAAGATCCGCCAGATCGTCAAGCAGTACTCGGACTTCATCCGCTGGCCCATCCGGATGGCCGCCGAACCCGACGGCGCGAACACGGACGCCGGGGACGCGGCCACGGACGGCCCGGAGACGCTGAACTCGATGAAGGCCCTGTGGGCCCGCCCGCGCAGCGAGGTGACCGAGGCCGAGTACAGCGAGTTCTACCAGCAGATCAGCCACGACTGGCAGCCCCCGGCCGAGACCGTCCACATGCGCGCCGAGGGCACCTTCGAGTACGAGGCGCTGCTGTTCATCCCCGCGCACGCCCCGTTCGACCTGTTCTCCCGCGACGCCAAGCGGGGCGTGCAGCTGTACGTCAAGCGCGTGTTCATCATGGACGACTGCGATGCGCTGATGCCGGACTACCTGCGCTTCGTCAAGGGCGTCGTCGACGCCCACGACCTCTCGCTGAACGTCTCCCGCGAGATCCTGCAGCACGACCGCCAGATCACCGCCGTCCGCCGGCGCCTCGTCAAGAAGGTCCTCGCCGCGCTGAAGACCATGCAGACCGCGAAGGCCGACGCCTACGCCGAGCTGTGGGAGCAGTTCGGCCGGGTGATCAAGGAAGGCCTGATCGAGGACCGCGACAACACCGACGCGCTGCTGGAGCTGGTCCGCGCGGCCTCGACGAACGACCCGGAGCAGGCGACCACGCTGCGCGAGTACGTCGCGCGGATGAAGGACGGCCAGGACACCATCTACTACCTGACCGGCGAAAACCGTCAGACGGTGGAGAGTTCCCCGCACATGGAGGCCTTCGCCGCCAAGGGCTACGAGGTGCTGATCCTCACCGACCCCGTCGACGAGGTCTGGACCGACCAGGTCCCCGCCTTCGACGGCCACCGGTTCCAGTCCATCGCCAAGGGGCAGGTCGACCTCGACCGCGACGCCGACGCCGACGACGATGCGAAGGCGGAGAAGGCCCAGCGCGAAAAGGACTTCGCCGACCTCCTCGGGTGGCTGCAGACCACCCTGGGCGAGCACGTCAAGCAGGTCCGCCTGTCCACCCGGCTCACCACCTCCGCCGCGTGCCTGGTCGGCGACGCCCACGACCTGACCCCCACCCTGGAGAAGATGTACCGGGCCATGGGCCAGGAGCTCCCGCCGGTCAAGCGCATCCTCGAACTCAACCCCGGCCACCCGCTCGTCACCGCCCTCCACCAGGCCCATCGCGCGAAGCCCGACGACCCGACGCTCGCGGACACCGCCGAACTCGTCCACGGCAGCGCCCTGCTCGCCGAGGGCGGCGACCTGCCCGACCCCGCCCGCTTCACCCGGCTCCTGACGGACCGCCTCTCCCGCACCCTGTAACCGCTGCGCACGGGCGCGCGTGCGCCGGGGCCGATGAGCCCCGCAGCCGGACCCGGCACGCCTCCTGCTGCCGCGTCGGCGCGACGCGGGTGCCCGCGGTCCCCCTGCCGGAGCGTCCGGGAGGGGGACCGTCACAGCCGGGATACCGGGACTGCGCCGGAGGGTGCCGTCGTGTTCACACCGTCTCCGAGAAGTACGTGTCGGTACCCGAGCCGGACGGCGAGGACGGCATCGTGTTCGCCAAGCCCGGCTTCTCGGTCATCGCCACCGCCAACAGCCGCGACCGGGGCGTCAACGACCTGTCCTCCGCGCTCAAGCGGCGGTTCAACTTCGTGCGCATCCCGGTGGTGACCAACAAGGCCAGCGAGGCGGAGATCGTCCGCTTCCGCACTGAGGAGCTGCTGCGCCGCCACGAACTCGACCTGGAGGTGCCGCCCACCCTGCTCGACGTGCTGCTGCGCAGCAGCGGCGCGGAGCTGGCACCGCTGCTGACCCGCGAGGCCGGCCGCCTCTTCCCCGGCCGCCTCGCCGATCTGGACGCCTGGGTGCCGCCGTGGCGTGCGCCGGCAGGTCCGCCCGCCGTCTTCACGCGGCCGTCCGCCCGCCGGGGAGCCGCACTGCTCGCCAGGCGTCCGGCCACCTGCGACGCCCCGGCGGAACTGTTCGGGTGTGACGACGGCTGGGCGATCGAGGAGGCGCCCGCGGGCCCGACACTGCTCTCCCGGCATCCCGCGACAGCCGACGCACTGGCACTGCTGCTCGCTCCGGCATGAGCGACGGCCGACTCTCCCATGCCTGACGGGGCCTCACGGACGGGCGGCAGGAGTTCCTCGCCACGCGTGGCACTCCGCCCCTGTCCCCAGGCCGCCCGCCGGATGTCCATGGCCCAGGAGGAGGCCCCGACCCCGCCTCTCCCGCCGTTCACATGAGCAGCGGGTCGGCCGGCTACGGCCACGGGTGGCCAAGAGCACCTTACCGAGGGTGGGGTCGGGGCCTGACCGCCCGGGGGTCGAGCGGGCCACCAGCCGGACACGGTCTCCGGATCGTCCTCCAGCCGAGGCCATGCCTCGATACGCTGAGCCATCAGACGTTCTCTCTAAGTGAGGAGTGGGCATGCCGTACTCACCGCAGATGGTCAAGCCGTTCAGGGAAGAGCTGACCGAGATCGGCTTCACCGAACTGGTCACCGCCGAAGCCGTGGACAGCGCGATGAAGAAGGCCGAGACCGGTGTCACCCTGGTGGCCGTCAACTCCGTGAGTGGATGTGCGGCGGGCATGGCCCGGCCCGGCGTGCGCCTCGCCCTGGAGAACACCGGCCACCGCCCCGACCAGCTGCTCACGGTCTTCGCCGAGCAGGACCTGGAGGCAACGGCGCGGATGCGTTCCTACCTCGCGGACGTCCCGCCCTCCGACCCCTCCTTCGCCCTCTTCAAGGACGGCGAACTCGTCTTCTTCATGCCCAGGCACCGCATCGAGACCCGCGACGCCAGAGCCGTCGCCTCCGATCTCCAGGACGCGTTCGACGAATTCAGCCAGTAGCCCCTCCCACCCCCGCGCACCCCGGCCCAGGAACACCGGTGAAGCCCTGGGCCGGGAGCAGATCCTGAAAGGCCGCCCTGACTCGCTGCCGCAGGAGGAGGATGCGGTCGGCCAGGAGCTCGGGGCCTCCCGCGCTCAACTGGCCGGGTAGCGCGAAAACGCTGGCCATCCACGGTGCACAGCCACAGCCGGGCCGGCTGCGGCCTGCGCTCAGGGGGTCAGCGCCACTGGCAGGACGCGCCGGTCATCGCCGGGAGCAGCAGCGGACGGGCGCAGCAAGGCGTTCGCCGTGCGCGCGGGCTGGCGGCGAGCCGGGGGTCGCCTGGGGTGAGTTCCGTCGACGCGAACCGGCCAAGGTGCACCGACTTTCCGCTGGAGGGTGTCGGTGCCCGCCGGCGGAGGGGGCAGGTCCTTAGCGTTCGGAGCAGTGCTTCGTGCACGCCCGTACGTCGTGCGGTCGCCTGGGCATCCAACGCAAGGAAATGAGGCGCAGTGGGACGGGACTTCACGGCCGAGGAGCGCACGAAGAGCGTGCGGGCGATGTTCTCGCAAGCCGGGGCGATGAACCGGGCTGGGCGACGCCGGGCGCAGAGTGCGCACCTGAACGTGATGACGGGCGCGGCTCTGCACGCCGCCGCCCGCCTGGGGGAGGGACGGGAGCTGTCCGAGCTGGCTTGTGGGTGAGGCTTCCTGATCATGCCGCTGCAGCGGGAACCCCGTGATCCCCGACAGACCGGTTCCGGAGGTCAGGACTCGCGCTGGGGCGCGCCGAGGTAGGTGAGAACCGCGAGGACGCGCCGGTGGCCGCTTTCCTCAGGGGAGAGGTCGAGCTTCACGAAGATGTTCCCGACGTGCTTGTGCACGGCCCGCTCGGTGACGACGAGGCGATCGGCGATCTCGGAGTTCCCGCATCCCTGGGCCATCATCGCGAGTACTTCGCGTTCGCGCCCGGTGAGCCGCGTCAGGGGGTTGCCGCGCGTCGCGAGCAGCTGCCGGACCACCTCGGGGTCCAGCGCCGTGCCGCCGGCCGCCACCCGGTGCAGCGCTTCGAGGAAGTCGTCGATGCGGGCGACTCGGTCCTTGAGCAGGTAGCCGACGCCGGAACCGTCGGCGAGCAGCTCTCGGGCGTAGGTGTCCTCGACGTACTGGGAGAGCACGAGGATCGGCAGGCCCGGGATGCGTTCCCTGGCGCGCAGTGCGGCTCGGATGCCCTCGTCGGTGAAGGACGGGGGGAGACGGACGTCCACCACGGAAACGTCCGGCCGGTGGGCGACAGCGGCCGTCACGAAGGACTCGGCGTCCTCGGTCGTGGCGAGCACCTCGTTCCCCAGGGCCTCCAGCATCGCGGAAAGTCCCTGCGCGAGCAGCGCGTTGTCCTCGGCGATCAGGATGCGCACGGGCACTCCACGGTGATCACTGTGGGCCCGCCGGGCGGGCTGTGCATCCGCAAGGTGCCGTCAACTGCCTCGATGCGCTGTCGCATGCCGCGTAAACCGCTACCACGGCCCTCGGCTGCCCCGCCCCGGCCGTCGTCGGTGATCTCCCCGCGGACCGTGCCGTCTACCCTGGCCAGGGTGACCGACACGGAACCGGCGTGGCCGTGCTTGGCCGCGTTGGTGAGCGCCTCGGTGATCGCGAAGTACACGGCGACCTCGACCTGCGGCGGTACGTCGCCGAGTTCGCCGACTTTTCGGCGAGCCCGAGTTGCATGGCGAGGGACACCAGCCGGGCCTGGGTGCCGTCGTGCAGGTCCCGCTCGATGCGGCGCAGCTCGCTGCCGTGTGCGTCGATCGCCCCGGCGCGCGTCCGGTCCAGCGTCGACACGCGTTCGGCGAGGACCGCGGCGGCCGAGGGGGCGAGCAGCCACCGGCTGAAGGACGCCGCCAGCCTGGCGAGCAGCGGCGGGCCGAACAGGGCGAGCAGCACGCTCAGCAGGAACTGGGGCACCCCGGCGTAGACCACGGATCCCCAGCCGTCGATCGGGACGTTCAGCATCAGCCTGATCGGCTCGTCCTCGGGGAACAGCCACCACAGGCCTGCGAGCACGAGCACGGCCACCGGGAACAGGAAGAGCACCGTGCCGAGGAGCCCGAGCATGGTGCCGGCGATCATCATGCCGGGCGCCCAGCGCAGGTCGCGGCCGGTCGCGGGATCCGACAGCACCGCCATCAGGCGCCTTCGCGTGTGCGGTCCGGCCGCTGCCGTCGATGTCGCCGCCCACCGCCCCAGCCGGTCGCGCTCGCCGTCGGCCAGCCATCGCAGCAGTCGGAGCTCGGGCGGCAGAACGAGCAGACCCACGCCGACCAGGCAGAGCACGGCCGAGTACAACAGCACGGGCACCAGCACGACCAGGGCCAGTCCGCGGACGAACGCGCCCGCGCAGTACCCGGTTGCGTGGGCCGAACGCACCGCACTCATTCGCGCCGTTGAGAAGACATTCACGGGTCAGTCTTCCCCTCCTCGGCCCCCCGGCGCAGTGGAGCGTGCTACACCATTCTTCGGCGAGCGTGCACGATCGCGTCCGTCACGCCCCGGTTCGTAGCGTCACGGCCATGAAACGAACGAACACCCCGGGCGGATCGCGCCCCGGTCTCGTCCCCTTCCTGGCGATCAGCTTCGTCGGAGCGTGGATCACTATGATCCCGCTCTGGCTCGACGGCCTCCGGCGGACGAGCGCCGCGCAGGGCACTCCCCGGCTCGCGGCGCTGTGCATGATCCTCATGATGCTGGTGCCGGCGCTGACCGCCTTCGGTCTCACCGCGCGCCGCCGAGGGCCGCGCGAGGCCGTGCGGGTCCTCGGACTCGTCAGGGCCACACCGTGGCGGCACGAAGTCCACTGCGTCGCCACCGCGGTCACGATCCCGCTCGGCCTCACCGCCGCTGGTCTGAGCATGGCCACGCTCGTCGGCTGGTACACCCCCGCGCACCTGCCCGGGCCCGCCACGATCGCGCCGCTCGTGCTGAGCGCGCTGGTGTCCGTGCCGCTGTACTTCGGCGAGGAACTCGGCTGGCAGGGCTACCTGCTGCCCCGGTTGCTACACCTTGGCAGGACCCGCGGCCTACTGATCGGCGGCGCGATCTGGGGGGCGTGGCACGTCCCGATGACGGCGCTCGGCGGAAGCTACCCCGGACATCCGATGCTGCTGGGCATACCGGTGGCCGTGGTGACCGCCATGCTGCTCGGAACGGTGATCGCCGCCGTCCGGCTCTCCACCGGCTCGGTGTGGGCGGCCGTCGCGGCGCACGTGTCACTCAACGAATTCGCGCTGCCGCTGACCCGTGACGTCGCGGGTCGCCTCGTCGATCCGCTGCTCGCCGGGCCACTGAGCATCTCGACCTGGCCGGCGAGCGCCCTCGCCGTGCTGGGCATCCGGCTGACGCACCGACGGCGGGCCGGGCACCGTGCGCCCGGCGACGGCGCCGCCCGACCCATCGACCGTCCGGCAGACCTCGGGGGCGGCCGAGCGGTGTGACAACGGTCATGATCACTTCGTGTCATCCGCGCTGGCGAGCGCCGCCGCCCGATGGCGATGACGGACCGAGGCGATGATGGACCGAATCGAGGGGCGGGACCGCCCCGGGGGCTGTTCAGACGGGGGGTCGGCGATGTCGCCCCACGAGATCGGGCTGTACGCGAGCGCTGCCGTGGTGGTCGGCGTGGGACTGCGGGCGCTGGTGCTGGCCGGCCCCACGAACGCCGCCGGGGCCGGTGGGGGCCCTGCCAGTGCCGGCGGCCCGGGCGAGGTGCTCACGGTGCTCCGGGAAGGCCTTGCCCGGGCGACCCTGGGCCACCCTCGGGTTGTTCGCGGTGATGGCGGTGATGGCGGTGGTCCACCGGCCACCCGACCCACAAGCCCGCAGCAACCGCCCGCTCCGCCCAGGAAGGCCGGACGGCACCCGCACCGGCCGGACACCTCAGCGTCCCTTCGGGGCGAGCACCGCGGCGATCAGTTCCCGGCGGCTGCTCACGCCGAACCGGGCGAACACCGCCGTCAGGTGCTCCTGCACGGTGTATCCGGAGACGTGTAGCCGGGCCACGATCTCCCGGGTGGAGCACCCTTGCAGTACCAGGGCGGTGACCCGGCTCTGGGCCGGGGTGAGGCCGTGGGCAGCCAGCAGCAGGGAGCCGAGTTCGGCGGCGGGCGCCGGCTCGACCACCACCCCGATCTGCTCCCCCGCCCGCCCCCGCAGACGGGTGGCATGCAGGGTCAGCCACTGCCCGTCGGCGGTGCGCAGCCTGACCGAGCCGGGCTGATGCGCGGCCTGCGTCGACGCGTCGGGCGTCCGGGCCAGTTGGGCGGCCACCGAGTAGATCGGCATCGGCAGGCCCTGGATCTCGGGCCCTTCGAGGCGGGCGAGCCACTGTTCGGCGTCCGGGCTGATCGAGACCAGCGAGAGCCCCTGGTCGAGCACGATCACGCCGGGGCCGCCCGCGGTTGCGGCCCCGTCGCCGGTCAGCGCCTGGTGCACGACGTCACGGCGAAGGCCTTCGGCCAGGTGCGGGGCGAGCCTGCGCACGACGTCCAGGTCGGCGGCGGAGAAGCCGGCTTCCGCGTCCGCCCGGTGCAGGCAGAGCACGCCCCAGCACTCGTGCCCGACGACCAGGGCGGCCCGGAGCTCGTCGCCGAGCCCCAGGCCGGCCATGATCTCGCGGTAGCGGGCGCTTGCGGAGCGCTCGCCCCGGGTCGCCCGGTCCAGCGACATCACCGGCTCCGGGCCCCGGGCCAGCGCGGCGAACTTGTTGACGTCCGCGCGGGCGAACTCGTTGTCCAGGAAGAGCGGGGTGGCACCGGCCAGCGGATCCTGGCCGACAGCCGAGGTGAAGAGCAGGGTCGCCGGGTCCACCGAGGCGAAGAACGCGGCCTCCACCGGCAGGATGCCCGGTAGGCGGCGCAGCACCTCGGTGGTCAGGGCGGGCTTGTCCAGGTCGGCGTAGCAGCTGTCGATCAGCCGCTCGACGTGTCGCTCCCGCAGGGCGGCGGCCATGGCACTCACGCTACGCCGCCGCCCGGTCCGGCACGAGCCCGAGCTGGCTCAGCAGACCCAGCTCGTCCAGCCGGCCCCAGCGTTCGGCGATCCGGCCGTCCCGCAGCCGGAAGACGTTGATGCCCTTGAGCACCAGCGTGCGGCCGTCACCGGGGACGCCCATCACCTCACCGTGCCGGGTGCCGGAGGCGGTGAAGAGTTCCACCACCACGTCGCCCTCGCCGATCAGGCGCCCGAGGTCGGAGTGCCAGTCCGGGCATGCCTGCCGGAAGATCGCCCCTGCGGCGCGCATGCCCTCCCGGTCCGTGCCGACGCCGACGGGCGGGTCGTGGTTGACGAAGTCCTCCGTGAGGTAGGTGTCGACGGCTGACAGGTCGCCCCGGGTGAACAGCGCGTCGATGAATGCGGTCACGGTCTGCTTGTTCTGTTCGATGGTGTTCATACGGCCAGCGTCGGCCTGCGGGCCCGGCATCGGAACCCCACTTTTCTGGGGTCCGCACGTCCGAGGACCGAACCGGCGCGGCCTCCCGCCCGGCATGGGACCCCGGAACCCTCCCCGGCCCTTTCTGTCGACGGACGGGCGCCTCCGGGGATGTCCTCCGACCTCATCGGCCCGTAGCCGCCCCCGTGCAGGAGTTCCATTGCAGTCCGCGCGCCCGTGCGTCGCGGGGAAGCGTGGCCCGGTGCCGTTCATGCGTCCCGTGCTCCGCCGCCCCACGGCCCGGCGGACGAGCCGGGCCCTCCCCGGAACGGGGCCGAACGGACCCGGACGGCCCCCGAACGGCCCAGCCGGCACGAGCGGGCCGTCCCGGGTGCCCGTGCCTATCGTTGGTAGCACTCCTTGATCGGAGAGCGGCGAGGGACGGCAGGTGAAGTGTGAACGGACCCGTCATCGACTACCAGGCCGTGTTCCAGGCCCTGCCGGGCGCCGTCGCCCTGCTGACCACCGACCTGGTCTTCGCGGACGCCAACGCGGCGTATCTGGCCTTGTCCGGGCACACGCGCGAGCAACTGGTCGGCCGCTACCTGTTCGATGTCTTCCCCGACAATCCCAACGACCCGGGAGCCACCGGCGTGCGCAACCTGCACGCCTCGCTCCGGCGCGTCGCCGCCACCGGCGAGCGCGACACCATGGCCATGCAGCGCTACGACGTCGAAGACGCCGAGCGCCCCGGCGTGTGGCAGGAACGCTACTGGAGCCCGGTCAACACCCCCGTCCTCGCCCCGGACGGAACCGTGGCGCTGCTGCTGCACCGCGTCGAGGAGGTCACCGAACTCATCAAGGCCCGCGGCAACCGCGGCGGCGACCGCACTCGGGTCCTGGAAGCCGAGCTCTACACCCGCGCCCGCGAACTCCAGGACGTCAACGAACGCCTGCGCCAGGCCCACGCCCGCGAACGCGAGGTCGCCCTCCACCTGCAGGAGGCCATGCTCCCCGCGCCCCAGCCACTCGCTCACCACCGCGCCGCCGTACGCTACCGGCCCGCAACCGGAGCCCTCAACGTCTGCGGTGACTGGTACGACCTCGCCGACCTGCCCGGCACCGCCCACACCGCCGTCGCCGTCGCGGTCGGCGACGTCGTCGGCCACGGCCTCGTCGCCGCCGGCGTCATGGGACAGCTGCGCAGCGCCCTGTCCGCCGCTTCCCGGGTGGCCTCGGGCCCCGCCCAGGCCCTGGAAGTCCTCGGCCTGTACGCCCGCTCCGTGGACGGAGCGGAGAACACCACCGCCGCATCGGTCTTCGTGGACTGGACCGACCACGCGCTCACCTACAGCAGCGCCGGCCACCCGCCGCCCGCCCTGTGCCGGCCCGACGGCACCGTCACCTTCCTCGACCAGGCCACCGACCCCCCGCTCGGCGCCCGCCCCGAACACGTCGTCCGCCCCCAGACCCGTACCGCCTTCACCGAAGGCTCCGTCCTCGTCCTGTACACCGACGGCCTCATCGAACGCCGCCGCGAGGACATCGACACCGGCTTGGGCCGGCTCGCCCGCTCCCTCGCCCGCCACCGCCACGCCGACCCCGAAACCCTCGCCGACGCCCTCCTGGCCGACCTCGTCCCACCCGCCGGACTCACCGACGACACCGCCCTCGTCGTCCTGCGCCTCTGAACCGCAATCTCGGCGCCCGCACTCCCGCCGCTACGGACAGCGACCGAGGGCCGGCCTGGGCGGTGCGCGGCACCGGAGGGTGTGGCGCTCGCGCCCCGCACCTGTCTCCTGATGCTGCGCGCCGACGGCGACGGGTTGTCGCTGCACGCTGCAGCGCGCTCTGCCCGACGAGCGGCACGGTGGTGATCGGTGGCCGTCGCTACCGGGATGCGGTGGGCTGCTCCTGCGGCGCGGGCAGGCGTCCGCGCCCCCTGGCATACCGTCGGCCGGCGATCCAGACGCCCAGTACCGCGAGTGCGGTGACCGGCCAGGTCGAGATGCTCAGCGGTCCGGCAAACAGCGGGTCGACCGGGCCGCCCGACACTGCGCGGGTGAGGGGCAGCGTGAACTCGTTGAGGCACAGGTGTGCCGCGACGGCCGCCCAGACCGACCCGGTGGACAGCCGGATCGTGGCGATCACGGTTCCGAGCAGCGTGGCAGTGACCACGGCCACGGGTATGCCCAGCAGGATCGAATGGCCGGGATAGCTTCCGCCGAGCGCCGTCATCGGCACATGCCAGGCCCCCCAGATCGCGCCGCCGAGCAGCAGGCCACGGATCCTGCCCAAGCCGAGCAGCCGCGGCAACAGGTAGCCCTGCCAGCCGAGTTCCTCGCCGAAGTACAGCGGTACGGACAGCAACGCACTCAGCACCAGCGGCACGACCGTTGCGGGCCCCGGCAGATGCGCGGGGGCGTACCGGCCCGCGAGCGTGGCCAGCGCCAGACCGGCGGCGGTGAGGATCACCGGGATCATCAACCCGACTGCGACGGAACGCAGTTCGTGCCGCCAAGGATTGGCCCTGGCGAGCCCTAGGACCCGCGCGGCCCGGCGCGGTCCGAGGCCGCGCACGGTGAGGCCGAACGCGGTCAGCGCCGGCACCAGCATCATCAGGATCATGCACAGCGCCGCGAGCCGGGGCGTGCCCTGCCCGGCGCTGGTACGGCGCAGGCCCTCCGCCCACAGCGGCACCATGGCGAGCCACGCGCCGACGAAACTGATCGTCAGGAAGAGGGGGAGATCGGAGCGGGAGTGGCCTGAAGCACTCGTCGGTTTCATGGCTGTGACGCTACGAACCACGGGCCGCCCGGGCGATCGCGCAGGCTCGTCGATCAATGGTGTAGCACGCTCCACTGCGCCCGGGGCCACGAAGGGGCAAGACTGGTCGGTGTGAACGACTTGTCAACCACACGAGCACGCGCAGCGCGTAGCGCTCGGGCCGCCGGGTACTGCGCGACCGTGTTCGTCCAGGCCCTGGCCCTGGTCGTGCTGGTGCCCGTCCTGA
The DNA here is from genome assembly GCF_044541955.1 of Kitasatospora sp. NPDC085464. Classification (NCBI taxonomy): domain Bacteria; kingdom Bacillati; phylum Actinomycetota; class Actinomycetes; order Kitasatosporales; family Streptomycetaceae; genus Kitasatospora; species Kitasatospora sp. NPDC085464. The sequence goes on along the minus strand of NZ_JBITTM010000016.1, from coordinate 140,115 downwards.
TCTACTCGGCGGTCCTGTGCCTGGTCGGTGCCGGACTGCTCGTCCTGCCGCACGAGCTGCGGCTGCTGCGCCGGCTGGCCGATGGCGAACGCGCCCGGCTGGGACGGTGGGCGGCGCCCACGCCACCCGCCGAGCCGCACGCGAGACACGGCCTGATGGTGGTGCTGTCGGATCCGGCGACCGGCCGCGATCTGCGGTGGGCGGCCGCCGCTGTGCCCGTCCACGCCGTGCTCGGGCTGCTCGGCGCGGCGCTGTTCCTGTTCCCGGCGGCCGCGCTCGTGCTCGGCTTCCTGTGGTGGCTGTTCCCGGCGGACGACCCGATCAGGCTGCTCCTGAACGTCCCGATCGACAGCTGGGGATCCGCGGTCTACGCCGGAGTGCCACAGCTCCTGCTCAGCGTGCTGCTCGCCCTGTACGGCCCGCCGCTGCTCGCCCGGCTGGCGGCGTCCGTGAGCCGCCGGCTGCTCGCCCCCTCGGCCGCCGTGGTCCTCACCGAGCGCGTGTCGACGCTGGACCGGACCCGCACCGGGGCGCTCGACGCGCACGGCGACGAACTGCGCCGCATCGAACGCGACCTGCACGACGGCACCCAGGCCCGACTTGTGTCGCTGGCCATGCAACTCGGCCTCGCCGAGAGGACGTTGAGCACCGATCCGAGCGCGGTGGGCCCGTTGCTGACCCGCGCCCGGGAGGGCGCCGAGGAGGCGATGGCCGAGCTTCGCGACGTGCTGCGCTCCGTCTACCCACCGGTCCTCGCCGACCGGGGCCTCGCCGGTGCGGTCGCCGCGGTCGTCGCCCGCTGCCCTGTGCCCGCCACCGTCGACCTCGGCAACCTCGGCAACCTCGGCAACCTCGGCAGACCCGGCGGACCCGGCGGACCCGGCGGACCGGGAGGGCTCGGCGCCCTGCCGGCGCGGACCGAGGTGGCCGTCTACTTCGCGATCACCGAGGCGCTCACCAACGCCGCCAAGCACGCCGGGGCCGAATCGGTCCTGGTGACCCTGGCCCGGACCGGCGGCACGCTCCGCGCGGAGATCACCGACGACGGCCGCGGCGGCGCGGCCGAGCGCGATGGCACCGGACTGCGCGGCATGCGGCAGCGCATCGAGGCGGTCGACGGCACACTGCGCGTCCAGAGCCCGCCCGGCGGTCCCACCGTGATCACCGTGGAGTGCCCGTGCGGATCGTGATCGCCGAGGACAACGCGCTGCTTGCCCAGGGACTCACCGCGCTGTTGGAGGCTCTCGGGCACCGGGTGCTCGCCACCACGGAGGAGGCCGGGTCCTTCGTGGAGGCCGTCCTGACCCACCGGCCGGACGTGGCGATCGTGGACGTCCGTCTCCCGCCGTCCTTCACCGACGAAGGCATCCGGGCCGCGCTGCGCGCCCGGGAGCGCCTGCCCGGCCTGCCGGTCCTCGTCCTGTCCCAGTACGTCGAGGACACCTACGCCCGGGAACTCCTCGACGACGGCACCGGCGTCGGGTACCTGCTCAAGGACCGGGTCGCCCGCGTCGACGACTTCCTCGACGCGCTCCACCGCGTCGCGGCCGGCGGCACCGCGCTGGACCCCGACGTGGTCCGCCAGCTGCTCGCGACGCGCGGCAACCCGCTGTCCCGGCTGACCGAGCGCGAACGCGAGGTGCTCGCGATGATGGCGCAGGGGTACGGCAACTCCGAGATCGCCGACCGCCTCGTGGTGACCGAACGGGCCGTGCACAAGCACGTCGGGAACATCTTCATGAAGCTCGACCTCCCGCCCGAGGACAGCGGCGACCGCCGCGTCCTCGCGGTCCTCACCCACCTCGGAGTCCCCCAACGTCGACCCCGCCATGCAGAGCGTCGATGAGTTCGGGCGTCACTTGCAGCTCAGCAGGCGTCGTCCGTCCAGTGACCAACGGCCTCGCACTCGCCCGCTACCGGTTTTGGTCCGGACCCGGTCTGGACGGTCAGCCGGCGAGGGAGACGGCGAAGGGCTTGAAGCCGTGTCGGCGCAGGATGTGGGGGACCACGAGGATCATGGCCTCGGTGGCGCGGGCCGTGATGATGCCGCCGAGGTCCTCGATCCATGCGGGCTGCCAGCCCAGGTCGCCGAGCAGGGCGGTGACGGTCTCCTTCGCGTTCTGGTCATCGCCCGAGAGGTAGGCGGTCGGTGGCGTGGCCAGGGTTTCGGGGGCGGTCATGACCATGAACAGCATGGTGTTGAGGGTCTTGACCACATGGGTGTCGGGGAGGGCGGCCTGGAGTTGCTCGGCGAGGCTGCTGCCGGGGTAGCACAGGTCGCCGGGCAGGCCGTCATCGGCGTCGTGGGTGGCGTTGGAGACGTCGACGAGGAGCTTTCCGGAGAGCTCGGTGCGCAGGCCGGCCAGGCGCTCCAGGGAGCTGTCGCCGGGTGTCGCGTTGATCACGATGTCCGCGGTGCGGGCGGTGGTGCGCTGGTCGGCGAAGGCGATCTGCGGGGCGATGCCCGCGGCGAGGGCTGCGGTCTCTTCCGGGTTCCGGACGCCGAGGGTGACGCGGTGTCCGGCGGCGGAGAGCTTGCCGGCGAGGTTGGCGCCGACGCGGCCGGCGCCCAGGATGCCGATGCTGGTCATGAGGTGATGCTCCTTGCGGTGCGGGGTGGGCAGAGGGGAGGTGGGCAGAGCGGAGGTGTCCGGTCAGGCGATCGGCGACAGGACCTTGAGGGCGGCGGCGTGGATGCCGGGGGCGGCGGCCAGGAAGTCGCGGCTGCCCGTGTTCCAGGGCTCGCCCGCCAGGTCGGTGACGGTGCCGCCGGCCTCGGAGACCAGCAGCGCACCGGCGACCAGACCGGAGCGAACGTCGGAGAACTGCCAGAAGGCGTCCGTGCGGCCGGCCGCGACGTGGATGAGCTGCATCGTGGCGGGAACGGAGACGCGTACGACCAGGCCGTTGATGAGCATGGCGGTGACCGAGTCACCGATCCGCCGGAAGGTGCGCTCGTCCTCGCCGGGCCTGGCCTGGCCGGTGCCGACGAGCGCGGCACCCAGATCGGTCTTGGCCGACACGTTCAGGGACCGGCCGTTGAGACGGGCACCGCCGCCGGCGACAGCGGTGTAGGTGTCGCCGGTCAGTGGCAGGTGGACGACGGTGAGCACCGGCTGGTTGTCGCGGACCAGGGTGGCGGTCACGGCCCAGTCGTCCATGCCGTGAACGTGGTTGATGTTGCCCTCGGCGGGGTCGACGACCCACCACTCCCCCGACGGGAGCGCACCGCCGGCCAGCTCGTCCTCGGCCCACCGCGATCCCCGCCGGGCCCGCAGCAGCGGCTCGCGCAGCACGTCCAGCACCGCGTCGTCGTTGGCGTGGATCTCGGCGACGACCTCCTCCAGGCTCACGCCCCGGGCGTTGGGGGTGTGGCGCTCGCGCAGCGTGACGCCCGCGGTCTTCACCGCGGCGGTCACCTCGGACAGGAGCGTCGTGCCGGCGGCGAAAGGCGTGGCGGTGCTCATAGGGGGCTCCCTGAGTTCGATGTGTGCGGGCGGTTCGTCTCGCGCCTGCACTTCGAAGGTAGGCCCCTCCATCATTAACAACAAGTGCATGCTATTCACTTGTAGAGTTACTGGCATGCAACTGGATATGAACCTGCTCACGGCCCTGGACGCACTACTGGAAGAAGGCAGCGTCGCCGGCGCCGCAGCACGCCTGCACGTCACCGCACCGGCGATGAGCCGCTCCCTGGGCCGTATCCGCAAGGCCACCGGTGACCAGATCCTGGTCCGCACCGGCCGCAGCATGGTTCCCACCACCCGCGCACTGGCCATGCGCGCCCAGGTCCACGCCCTCGTGCAGCAGGCCCACCACCTTCTGTCCGCGCAGCAGGAACTCGACCTGCCAGCACTGGACCGGGTGTTCACCCTGCGCTGGCACGACGCCCTGACCGCCGCCTGCGGCACCGCCCTGATCACCGCCGTCCACCGCCAGGCCCCCGGCGTCCGACTGCGCCTGACCGCCGAACCCGGAACGGACGACGCCGAGTTGCGCCGGGGTGAGGTCGACCTCGAATCGAGCTCCAGCCCCCCGGCGCTCCCCGACATCCGCCACCGCCTCGTCGGCAGCGATCATCTGGTCGTCGCCGTCCGGCCGGGCCACCCCCTCACCGAAGGCCCGCTGGGCATCGAGCGCTACGCAGCCGCCGAGCACCTCACCGTTTCGCGACGCGGAAGCCTGCGCGACCCGATCGACGACGCCCTGACCACCCGCGGCCTCGAACGACGCGTCGTCGCCGCCGGGCCCACCGCCGCCTTCGCACTGCAACTCGCCCTCGGCAGCGACCTGGTGGTGACCGTCCCCGACGCGGTCACCCGCGCGGCCCGGCACCGACTCGGCCTGACCACACTGGCGCTGCCACTGCCGTTGCCCGAGGTCCCCCTGTACCTGCTGTGGCACCAGCGCTACGACGACGACCGCGCCCACACCTGGCTACGGGACCTGGCCGCCGAAACCGCCCAGGCACTCTTCACACCACCGACCGCCTCCCGACAACCCCTCACCAACCGGACCGGGCAGTGACGGATACGCCGGGCGGAGGAAGAAGCACTGCTACGGGTGGTAAAGAGCCTGGGCACGCGCCCTGTCGACAGGCCCGTCCCCGCCAAGGTGCAGGAAGTAGTCCACCTGCCACACCTGCGTGGCACGTGCCTGACGGTTGGTCGTTGTCACCCACGGCGGGTACACACGAAAACCTCGCTTCCCGCCTGCGTGACCCCGGGACACGACGCCACGCTCGCACAGCACCTCGCGCGGGAACACGAACTGCCCGAAGTGGCCGCCCTCTCGGCTGCTGACGACGAAGAGGTCGACCCCGTCCTCGGCGTCGAAGGGCCTGATCGGCCCGCCCTCGGACCGCTGCCACACGGTGACGAACTGGCCGACCTTCGTCGGGGTGGTCTTCGCCACGCGGAACCGGACCGAGAGCCCGTCGAGGGTGAACCCGTGAGCCGCGTACTCGGCGCTCTCCGGTTCGGGCACCGGCTGCGAGCAGGCAAAGCCACTCGGGTCGTACACCGATTCCTTCACCGCCAGGAGATCACCGTGAAGCCCCTCCCACAGCCCGTTCGTCGCCACCCCCACCCCACCGACGTGGATGGTTCAGGTCAGCGCTGCCGCTATCGCGGATGTCCAAGTGGCTGTGGCACGGCGGGCCAGCCGGCTGGTCGGGGCGTAGCCCTCGAAGAGGTGGAAGGCGCCGGGGACTACGTGGAGTTCGGTGTGGATGCCGGCCGCGATCAGGCGGTTCGCGTAGACGAGGGCCTCGTCGCGGAGGGCGTCGGCCTGGCAGATCTCCAGGTAGGCGGGCGGGAGGGCGCTGAGGTCCTCGGCGCGGGCGGGGGCGGCGTAGGGGTCGGCTTCGGTGGAGGCCAGGTAGGGCTTCCACATGTTGCGCACGACGCGGCCGTCGACGATCCGGTTGTCGGTGCACTCGTCGACGGAGGGGTGGGCGCAGCGGTCGTCGAGGGCCGGGACGAGCAGGAGTTGGTACGCGAGGGCCGGGCCGCCTCGGTCGCGGGCGGCGAGGGTGACGGCCGCCGCGAGTGCGCCGCCGGCGGAGCGGCCGGCGACGGCGAGGCGGGTGGGGTCCACGCCCAGGTGGGCGGCGTTGGCGGCGGTCCAGCACAGGGCCGCGTAGCAGTCGTCGAAGGCGGCGGGGTAGGGGTGTTCGGGGGCCAGGCGGTAGTCGACGGAGACGACCACCGCGCCCGCGGCCAGGCAGAGGTCGCGGCAGTTGCCGTCGCCGGTGTCGAGGTCGCCGGAGATGAAGGCGCCGCCGTGGAAGTAGAGGATGCCGGGGCGCGCGCCCGTCGCCGCGGTCGGCTGGTAGATGCGGACGGTGAGGTCGCCGACCGGGCCCGGGATCACGGTGTGGCGCACGGTGATGCGTGGGTCGTTCGCCGGGGGCTTCGCGGCGAGCAGTGACCGCAGGTGGGCCCGGGTGGCCGCCGGGTCGGCCAGCGGGTCGAAGGGCGGGACACCGTCCAGGACGTCGGCTATCTCGGGGTGCAGGCGCATCACGGCTCCACGACTCCATAGTCTCATTGATATGGTTGCAGCGCGATGACGGTAATGGTCTCAGTGATATGGTGTCAATTGGTAAAGTGAGAGAGGAACGCCATGCCGAAGGACCTGACGCCGTCGCAGCTCGTCGTGCTCGGGCTGATCGCCCGGAACGGGCCGATGACGCCGTACGACCTGAAGGCCAAGGTCGAGGGGTCCGTCCGCCACTACTGGCCCATCCCGCACGCCCAGCTCTACCGCGACCCGCCCCGCCTGGCCGAGCTGGGGCTGCTACGCGAGGCAGCGGAGGACCACGGCCGCCGACGCCGGGTGTTCCACCTCACCGACGCCGGCCGGCGTGCGCTCCGGGACTGGCTCGCCGACCCCGCGACGCCCGAGCCGGAGACCCGGAATCCCGCCCTGCTCAAGCTGACCTTCGCCGACCTGGGCGCGCCGGGCCAGGTCGCGGAGCTCGCGGCGGCCCAGGCGGCGCAGCACCGGCGATCCCGGGACACCTACCAAGAGCTTCGCGACCGCCTCGATCCCGACGCCCCGGACACCCCGGCCCGCACCCGGCTGATCACGCTCGGCATCGCTCACGAGCAGAGCTACGTCACGTTCTGGGAAACGCTGGCAGCCGATCCGGACGGGACGGGCGCACCGCCCTCCTAGTCAGTCGGCCGGCCGAGGGCGGGGGGACGGTCTTCGGCGGGCCCTCCCGCCATCGGGTGACCGCGCCGCACGCAGTGACCCTGTCGGGCCCGGCGGGAGAGCCGCAAAAACTGACCCGCCCCGGTCCGCACCGAGAGCACGTCAGTCCACCTACGTCGGATTGGCCTTGGCGGCACCGGTCCTGCTGCCGCTACGGTCCCCGGCATGCACCTCTACGTCGTCGATGCCTTCACCGATCGTCCCTTCTCCGGGAACCCGGCTGCCGTGTGCCTGCTGCCGGCCGGACAATGGCCGGACGCCGCGTGGATGCAGCGGATCGCGACCGAGATGAACCACTCCGAGACTGCGTTCGCCCTACCGCTGACCGCTTCGACCGAGGCCGACTGGGCCATCCGGTGGTTCACCCCGCGAGTCGAGGCCGACCTGTGCGGCCACGCCACGCTCGCCACCGCGCACGCGCTACGCACTGCGAAGGGCCTCGTCGGAGCCGTTCGGTTCCTGAGCCGCAACCACGGCGTTCTCGTCACCCACGCCGACGCGCAGGGCGCCATCACACTCGACTTCCCGGCGGCCCCCGGCACCGCGGTGCCCATGCCGGACCAGCTCGACAAAGCCCTGGGAGCCGTCCCCGAGGCCGCCTTCCGCTCCGACGGCCTCGGCGACCTGCTCGCGGTCTTCCCGGACGAGGCTACGGTCCGGGCCCTCACGCCAGACCTCGACACCCTTGCCGAGCTGACGAGCCGCGAGGAACTGCGGGGCGTCATCGTCACGGCCCCCGCCGCCGGGACCGGCCCGGGCCACGACTTCGTCTCCCGTTTCTTCGCACCGGCCAGGGGCATCCCCGAGGACCCGGTAACCGGCAGCGCACACACCACACTCGCCCCGTACTGGTCGGCACGACTCGGCCGCGAGGAACTCACAGGCCTCCAGACCTCCGCACGAAGCGGCCTGGTACGCACCGCTCTGCGCGGCGACCGCGTCCACCTCACCGGGGACGCCGTCACGGTCCTGGACGGCGCCCTGCACGTCTGACGCCCCAAGGAACTCCTTCGGCGGCTGACATCACGAGTTGTGGTTCTGGCTCACTTCCGTGACGCGGCCACGCCGAGCGATCGGCCGGAGTCCAGGGTCCAGGGCGCCTGTGTGTCCCCGTGTCAGAGCGGCGGGTCTTCGGCGCAGGCGCCCCCGCACCCGCACCCGCACCCGCACCCGCACCCGCACCCGCGGGCATTTCCCGCCCGAGCCGGCCGCGTTGCTGCTCGCGCTTACCCCGGCGCGTCCAGCACGGGCGCAGCGCGGCGTTGGCCGCGCGGGCTGCCTCCAGCCGGGCCTGGGCCCTGGCCTCACGCTCCTCTTCCTGCCGCTGCCGGTGATTGCCGTGGCAGGACCGGCCGCGGCCACCGGGGCGGCGGGTCCACTGCACGCGGCCGTGGAGGCCGTACTCCCGGCTGCCGGCCTGCTTCGGCACGTTCCCGGCCAGGGTCCGCATCGGCTCCCGGTGGGCCTGACAGGCCGGCCCACGTCTCCCTCCCCCTTCTGGCACCGGTCGTGGGCGGTGGGGTTGTGGGGCTGCCGCATCGCGTTTGTGCCGGGAGCTGTACCCCGGCCATGATGTGCCCTCCCTCCCGAACAAAGGAACGAACATGAACGTCCAGGTGGAGTACGAGGCAGCACCCGAGGAGCTCGCCACTGCGGTGAGAGCCAACTTCCCCGCACCCGCGATTCGCTGGGCCGTCGCCGGCGTGTGGTTGCTGCTCGCACTGCTCTGCCTCGCTGCGGGGAGCGTCCTCTTCGCGATCGCCGCGCTCATCGCCTGCCTGATCCAGGTCCAGAACATCACGGTGGTCGCCAAGAAGCTCGCCGCCCGTGCCGCTCAGCGCCAGGCGGGTCCCACATCGGTCGCGATGACCGACCAGGAGGCTGTCATCCGTACGGTGTCCGGGGAGTTGAGGTTCCCGTGGACGTCGGTCACCCGAGCCACGGACACCCCCCTGGCCTGGTCGGTCCTGGTGAAGAGACCGGGCGGAGCGCCCGTTTCCGCGACCGTCCTCAAGACCGCCTTCACCGACGCTCAGGCCGCCGAGGTCACGGCCGCGCTCACGCGGTTGACCAAGGCCAAGGTCAAGGTCCGCAGGTCGAATGCCACCGGCGTCGCGTCCGGAGCCCCGACCCGGTAGCAGGAGGCCCTGCCCGTTCAGGCCACACACGCCGACCGTTCACCGCGTGATACGTCGCGCGCAGCGCCCGACCACGGATCATCCGGGACGCAGACGTGCTCGCGCGTAGCCGGGACGGGCAACACCAGGCGGGCCCGGATCTCCTGGGGGCACGGTCCCGCTCGCTCCGGACCCGCCAACCGCAGCGGAACGCGCGGCCATCGACGCGTTTCCTCCCCCGTTCCACGGCGGCTCCGCCGGAATCAAGCAGGCCCGGTAGTGGCTGACCCGGCTCCAGGCCGAGGGCCTGGCAGAGTTCGTGACCCTGCCGCAGGCCCGCCGGGCGAAGGCGCGACACCTCACCGCAAGCCGGCCCCGCCACTTCCACCTTCCCCGAAGCCCTCCGCCCGACCGCCCCGGTGCCCGGCGCGGAGAAGCCCGCAGTGAGGCACGGACGCGAGCACCTGCTCGACACCAGCCGGATCCACGCCGCCTTCGTCACCGACGCCCGCACCCGCACCCGCACCCGCACCCGCACCCGCGGCGAGGGTGGAGGCGTGCTTCGTCACGCCTGATGGAGATGGGGCCTGAGCGGGCCGGGCGGGCCCGGATTGCCTCCTGCAGGGCGGCGAAGGCCTGTTCGGCATGGGGGGCGGGGCCGGGACTGCCGAGCCATCGGGTACGGTCACGGTTTCACGTCCGCTCAGTTCCGGTGACGTTCCGTCCGGATCGCCACCGAGGAGCGGTGAGTCCCACCCGAACCGTGTACAACTCCTAGGGAGCTTCCTCGTGCACCAACTCCTGCGCCGGAGCCTTCCGGCCCTCGCCGCCCTCGGCATAGCCGTCGGCGCTCCGCTGCTCACCGCCGGCACCGCCCAGGCCCACTCCGAGCACGGGTGCGGCGCCGTCGGCGTCGAGTTCTCCGTCGACGGCGGCAAGGGCTGGATCTCCGACGGCCGGATGTCCCAGCCGCACGGCGTCATCCAGGTCCGCCTGGCCGGCGACGTCGCGGACGGCTGCGACTACCGGGTCTCGCTGGCCTCCTACGAGACCCAGGGGCCGACGTGGGCCACCTCGGGCAAGCAGACCTTCCTCGGCTGGGCGACCACGACGCTGCGCAGCGGGAACCGCCAGGCGACCCTGGACGTCTCCGCCCACCTTCCGAAGTGCTACGGCCAGATCGACCTGTACAACGGCGACAAGAAGTTCGACGGCGTCGCCAACCCCGCGCCGAGGTACCCGGACAGCGTCTTCCCGGACAACCTGATCTCGGCCTGGAACGGCGGCAAGGCCTGCGCGCCGACTCCGACCGGCACGCCGACCCTCCCGGTGCCGACCTCCTCGGCGTCGCCCACGGCCACCGCGACCCCGCACCCGACCGGGACGCCCACCGCCACGACGACGCCTTCGGCCACGGCCACCGCGACGGCCACCGCCTCGCCCTCCACCACCGCCAAGCCGTCGGCGCCGTCCACCACCGGGACGCCCTCCGGCGGCACCCCGTCGACCGCCCCGGCCGTGCCGGCACCGTCCGCCCCGGCGGACACGACCGGCCCGGTCGGCAAGCCGACCGCCAATCCGGTCTCGACCACGCCGGCCAGCACCCTGGCCAGCACGGGCGGCAACAGCAGCCAGATGATCGTCTACGGCGCCGGCGGGGCCGCACTGCTCGCCGTCGGCGGGGGCGCGCTGGTGATCGCCCGCCGTCGGGGCGCCCGCCGCTGACGCGGCACCGCTGAGGTACCCAGGACGCCCGCGGTCCCCGGACCGCGGGCGTCCGTCGTCCGTTCACCCCCGGACGATCCGCAACCGGCGCCGGTACTCGGTCGGCACCACGCGGACGGCGGCGGGCGGCGCCCAGGACGGCGCCGGACCGGGGCGGCAGTTTTACGGCCGTAAAACTGCCGCGGAGCGGGAACGGGCACCGGACAGCGAGGCCAGGACGGGGGCGAGGCGGCAACACCGGGCAGGCCCCGGCGGGGGCCGAACGGAGCGGGAGTGGCGCCGTGTGGCCGGAAGGCTGGCTGAATCACCTGCTGGGCGAGTGCTTGTCACCGAAGCGGTCCCAGATGCCACCCGATCAGTGGCTCCCCATCTCGCCGGACGGCTCCCGAACTCGCCGAAGAACACCCACCGGGGTCGAGTACATCATCGCCACGAATGGCCTACACCTGGCTCCCGTTCACACCGACACAGTGGCTGCCATATGACGACCCGACAAATTCATGCGGGAGAAGGCCGCCGAGATCCGGGAGCACGTGGAGCGCTGGAAGAAGACCGAGGGTCTCGAAGGCTCTGCGGCGCAGCTGGCCGTGGAGGTGTCGGCGCGGGCGGCGCTGGAGGAGATCGTTACCGCAAGACCACCTGGACATGGGTGGCGAGGTCTCGCGGTGTCCGGTGTCGGCCGACGGCGCCTGGACCGGCGTCGCCGCGGTCAGGTGGTCTCGCGGCGATGCTTCATCTCCGCTTCGGCAATGTGGTCACGGTCGCCCGCCAAAGCCTCGCGGACTCGGCGGGCGACGTCGGTGAACCGCTGGTGGTAGCCGTCGTCGTAGGCCTCCACGATCTGGAACGTCCACATCCCCGGCAGGACGTCGGCGCCCTGGACCTCTCGTTCGACCAGGTCGGCCTGTTCATGGTGGCCGGCCTGCCGCAGGAGCCGCACCGCCTCGCCGACCATCCGGTCCGCGCCGCCGGTCAGCTGGTGGAAGTCATACAGCCGCCCTCGCGCGCGCTGCGTCGTCTCCCACGCCTGGGTAAGCATCCCCAGCGCCTCAACCGTCGCGTCGTCCATCCCTTCAGGACGCGCGTGCCGCCTTCCTTCCACGTCTGCCTTCCTGCCGGGCCCCTGCCCCCGGCTCCGGGACGGGGACGCATGGGCCGGGCAGCTGCCTCGCTGCCGGCCCTCAGCCGTCCTGCCGGCCGGCCCGGCACGGGGGGTGGAATGCACCGGGCCGGCCAACAGGTCGGTTGGACGCGCTCCGTTCGCCACGTCCGACACGGTCAACGAGCAGACGCGGCCGCGGTACGTCCGGGCAGACGGGAAACACCCGGTCGGCCCCGGTGAACTCCAGCATCTTCGCCACCCGCGGGGAGGGGCGTGCGAGGTGGACGACCGTGCCGTGGAGCCGCCCGCCCGCCGGCAGACGGACCCGCACCGGATCTACGCCCCGTTCGCCACCGTGCACAGCGCCCGGCACAGCATGGCGCTGATCATGCGCCCCTACTGCTGCAGTACGGCGGGACTACAACCGCGGCTACCTCCCGGAGGAGCAGCGGACTTCGTGCCATTGCGCTGTCGAGAGCCCCGGTCACGCCTGACGGCGGTCAGCGCTTCAGGTTTGCGTGTTCATGCAGCCACTGCAGGAAGACCCCGTCCAGTCCGGCGATCTCCTTCGCCTCGTTGTAGTCCTGGTGGGCGTCGGCCATTTCCTCCTGGTGCATGCAATCGTGCTGCGTCTCCTCGACGTGGTGGAAGAGCTGGTACCGACCGTAGGAACCGAAGCGACTCTCGATGAGCGGATAGACGATCTCCCGGAGGCTCAGGTCGTCGCGCCCCTCCTGCTCAAGACGGGGCTTGGCCCATGCCAGGGTCGTGCACGGGTAGAACTCCGAGCCGGGCTTGGTGGGTGTCATGGCACTCGCGGGCCCGGATGCTCCGATCATGGTGCCTGCGGCCCTCACGACAACTGCGGCGGCACCGGCCGCCCTGCGCTTCATGCTGTTCATTCGCTGCCTTCCGTTGTGTGTCCTGCTCACCCGTCTCATCCCGGATGGCAGGACGAACCGTCGCCGCCCCGTGCCCGGGGTCACGCGCCGGGCGTTCCGGCGGGCCCGGACCGGCCCCGCCTGCGGCTCGCACCGGGACCGGCGGGACGGGCCACGGTGATCGGTGGCGGTCAGCTCCGGCCAAGCGTGAGTGCGAGCTGGCTGCGGGAACGGATATTGAGCTTGGGGCAGATGCGGTACAGGTGGGAGCCGACGGTGCGGTGCGAGAGGTAGAGCCGCTCGCCGATCTCACGGTTGGACAGACCTTCCCCGGCCAGCCGGGCGATCTCCAGCTCCTGCGGCGACAGCCGGGCCCAGGCGTCGGGCCCGTGGCGCTCCATCGGCTGGCCGGTGGCACGCAGTTCGTCCGCCGCACGGGCACCCCGAGCAGGGGCGTCGAGGGCGTCGAAGACGGATTGCGCGGACCGCAGGTGCTGGCGGGCCCGAGTGGTCTGGTGTCGGCGGCGTAGCCAGGCACCGTGGGCGAGGTCCAGGCGTGCCCGGTACCAGGGCGAGGCGTCGGCCGTGTGCCGGTGCGCGGCCTCGAAGGCCTGCTCGGCCCGGTGCTCGTCGGCGAGCAGGGCGTCGGCGAGAGCCAGCGCCCGGCGCACGCCCGGGGCCGGGGTTCCCGCTCAGAGCGGCGGCCTCGGCGTAGTTGCCGGTGGCCGCCGCGACGTCGCGCACCCCTTCGATCAGCCGGGTGGCCAGGCGGTGGCGGCCGCGGATCGCGGCGAGGTTTGCCTTGCCGAGCTCTGCGCAGGCGGCCCAGGTCCGCTGACCGTTCTCGGTTGCGTAGCGGTGGGCCTCATCGGAGGCCGTGTAGCAGACCTGCCACTGGCCGAGGTAGAGGGCGGCGAGGCTGCGCAGCACCTGGACCTGGGCGAGGGCGGCGAGCCGGCCCTGGCCGCGCAGGGACTCGGCGGCGAGCCCGGTGAGGTGCACGGTGTGGTCGAAGGCGCCGGCCACGAAGGCGGCCTGGGCGAGCAGCCCGATGTCGATCGGATCGAGTGTCTCGGGGTGCTCCAGCTGAGCGATGATCGCTGTCCCCCGGGTGAACGGGTCGGCGAAGGCCTCGACCAGCAGCATTCGGGCGTCACCGGCTGACAGGCCGGTGCCGTCCGCGGCGGCCCGCAGTGCGGACGCGGTGTCGGGGTCGCGATAGGCACCCCAGTAGGTGGCGCGGGCGGCGCGGATCAGCAGGTGCGGGGCGAGGCCCGGGTCGCCGCCCGCTGTGGCGCCGACGGCGGCCCGGGTGAGGTCCCGGACCAGGGCGAGTGTGGCGGTTGGCCCCTGCCGCGACCAGGCCGAGCGGGACGCCCTGGGCGTCGGCGACAGTCGAACGCAAGACGGCAGCGCGGGCACGGCCGTCCTTCGGGGTCACAGAACGTAGAGAGCCCCATGATCACGTAGGACCGTGCTGCCCTTTGCTGCCCGCCCGACCCCTCCGGTGTCCATCGCCAGTCGGTCTTGTTCCGGAGGCGTCGAATTCTCGGGCGGCGAGGCTCTCTCTGGCCGGAGGAAGGCAGAGTTGGGCCATTCGCTCGCTTGCTATCGGGTGCCTGGGAGCAGTTCGACGCGGAGGTCGGCGCTTTCCTGAAGGACGTAGACCGGGTCGTAGTCGTGCTGCCAGTCCAGTGGGAGCAGGTCGTAGCGGCCGCCTCGCGTGACCAGCAGGCGCAGGCCCTCGTAGCGGCAGTGGTAGAGGGTGTCGACCTCGGCGCCGAGGCACTGCTCGTGGAGTGATCGGTGGGGGCTGAGTTTGAGGCTCTTGGTGCTGAACACCACCACCTCCGTCCGGTCCTCGATGGTGCGGGCGTCGGCCTCGGCGTCGCTGCGGCCGATCCGGGCCGCAATCAGGGCGACTGCCCAGAGCAGGAAGAGGGCGGCCGCGAACACCGGGACGGCGTGGCGAAGCATCCCCTTGGGCCGGTGGCCGCCGTTGGCGGACCTGGTCTGGCCGATCACCAGCCCGAGCGCGATGGTGGTGGGGGCGACCCAGCCCCAGCCGCGCAGTTGGAGCGGCCGCCAGGCGAACAGCAGGAGCACGCCGAGCAGCAGCACCAGGACGTGCCGGCGTGCGATGGCGTCGAGCGAGCTGTGGGCGATCCGCTGCATGGGCCTCGGCAGGCGGGTCAGCAGGTCCGGGAGCTGTAACACGAGCAGGGTGACGGAGAGCAGGATGAGCAGCGGAAGGGCCAGCAGCCGCAGGCTCTGGATCACCAGCTCAGGGAAGGTGAACCCGATGGAGATCGGCGATAGGTGGAAGTAGCCGTAGTAAGCGCTGTCATAGAGCACGCCGGCGTAGAACATCAGCGCCGCGACGAAGGACGCCTGGGCGGCCAGCGCCTTGAGGAGCCCTGCCGGCGTCGCCTGGTCGGCGGTGCCCGGTTTCCGGACGGGCGGCTTGGTCACGGGGTGTGGGACGACGCTCCGCTGCCCCTCGGGCCGGCGGTCGTGGGGCACGTCAAGTGGCCCGGGGACGGGGATGGGCAGTTGGGGGGCGGGTAAGCCGTGGACGGGGTGAGGCCATTGCCGGGGGTGTGCGAATTGGTCCGCGTGCTGGGCGATTGCAGCGATGAGAACTCGCCCCCACCTCCCGTGCCACCCCCGCCGCCCCCGCTGTTGGGCGCGGCCGAGGCGGACGGTGAGAACTCGCCCCCTCCCCCACCCCCGCCGCTTCCGCCGTTCGGGGAGGCAGAGGCGGTCTGCTGGTGAGCCGGGCTCGAACTCTTCCCGCATCCGGTCAACACCAGCCCCAGCCCCAACAACACCGCAACCACCCTGGTCCGCTCGAATCCGCGTCCTCGCATGCGCACCCCTCTCTCAGCCTGCGAGGACATTAGCGCCGCACACGAACGGCCACCCGAAGGCGCGCCCCCGGGTCCCCCGAGCGAGAATCCCAGCCGCCCACTCTGCGCACGGTCCCAGTCGGTCCCGCATATCCGTTCGACAAGGGAGTCAAGAGGTCGCGACGACGCCGGTCAGGAAGTCGGGGATGGCGAGCGGGACCAAGCGGTCGATGCTGCGCCTTCTCCCGCGGCAAGGGCCGGATCGTTGTCGCGGACCTTCACCGGGAGCAGGTACACAGGCATGACCCTCGCGTCCTCCCTCGGCACTCCCCGCCGGCTGGAGGTGGTCACGGGGAGGCCGGCGGGCCCGGGCCCGGTGGGGCGGGTGGTCACGCGTGGGCGGGCGGTGGTGCGCCGGGGGCTGCCGGGGGTGGTGCGCGGTCGCCGCCGGGGCCGGTGTCGAGGACTTCCCGGATGGCGAAGCCGAGGACCACGAAGAAGGTGATCCACAGCACCACGGCCCAGGTCGGGTAGGACCAGGTGGCCAGGACCACGGCGGCGATCAGCAGGATCGCCGCGCCGATCCAACGCTTGAAGCGGTGCACGAAGGGCCCGACCGGGCCGAGCTTCATGCCGAGCGAGTACAGCGCGTCGCGCAGCGAGCCGAGGATGCGCCGGCAGGCCGTACGGACGGCGACGGCGGGCCGGGACGGGCCGATCAGCAAGGCGCCGACGGCGGTGACCACGGCGACCGCGCCGACCGCCCGGATGCCGGCCCGCATGAAACGGATCAGGGTGTCGTAGAACGTGCCCGCGGCCGCCTGGTTGGCGCCCGGTGGCAGGTGGTCGAGGTAGAACGAGCGGAAGACCGTCAGCACGAGGCCGAGCAGCAGCATCGCCAGCGCCACCCCGACGGCGGCGCCGATCAGCGCGCGGCGCCGGTTGACGGCCAGGAACACGCCGCCCGCCGCGATCAGCACGGTGACGACCGGCAGCCAGGCCCCCATGATCTCCAGCAGCCGGAAGTACGTCCTGACCTTGCCGATGTCCTTGGACTGGAACACCACGAAGTTGGTGTGGACGTCGGGGATCTTGGCGGCCGGGGCGAAGCCGGCGTTGACGAGTTCGTCCTTCGCCTTGGCGACGATCGGTGCGATGTCGATGGAGACCTGGTTGTTCTCCAGGACGACTGCGCCGCCGCCCTTGCCGGTCAGTGCCTTGTCGAGGGCGGTGTGGATGAGCCGGTTGGCGTCGACCCACAGGGTGGCGAACTGGTCGCTGGTGACGACCTTGTTCACGACGGTGCTCACCAGCTGGGTGAGGCCGCTCTTGATCGGCCCGCTCAGGTTGTTGATCAGATTGGCGGCGTTCTGCGGCACGCCCTGTTCGGCGGCGGCATCGGAGAGCTGCTTGACCAGGGCGTTGACGTCGATCTGGTCGAGCACGACGGTGGTGACGCGGTTGGTGACGGCCTGCTGGATGTCGGGATCGGTGGCGAGCGGTGCCATGGTCTGGACGTAGCGGTCGGTGTTTCCGACGAAGTCGGACGTCCAGACCGCCAGCACGGACATCAGGGACAGCAGGGAGGCGATCACGATCAGCACCACCGCACCGGAGGTCCGCCAGCGGTGGTGCTCCCGCTTCTTCGGGGCGGCCTCCAGCACGGCAATCCGCTCGTGCAGCCGGGCGAGCTCGTCCGCGTCCCCGGCCGCCGGTGCCGCGGGCCGTCCGGGTTCAGGCGGTGGCGCGGGACGGTCGGGGGCAGGAGGCGGTGTCGGGGGCTGCTCAGGCGGACCCGCGTGCTCCTCGCCGTCGGCGGATTCGCCCGGGCCGGGCTCGCCTGCGCCGGGCTCGGGTGGGGTCGCCGCCATCGCTCCTCCTCGGGTGGGCGGCCGACCGTCGGCTGCCGAGTGCCCTTCCAGGAGAAGCGGGGTCCGGCACGCGCACCACCGGGAGTCGGCACTACGGGTGGTCCACCCCGGCCGGCCGGGCGACAGCACACCCGTCCGCGGCCGTTTACGGGCGCCTGACGACGCGGCGGCCTGGACAGATCTCCAGAGCGGTCTGAGGCAGCCCAGCTGCACCGCGACGGACGACGGCAGGCGGTGCTCCGCGGGAAGGAGCGCGGCTCGGCCGCACGCCGCACCGGCGCGCGGCACGCTCCCGCCCGGGCGACCGGCCCGGGGTGCGGCGGCGCCGCCCCCGGCGCGGGCCACGGAGGCGCACAACTCCCCCGTGCGCCCGTGTGTTTCCGATCGCCGGCCGATCGGACAGGGCGGTCTGCCTGCGGGAACGTCCCCGCCGGTGCCCGCCCCGCCGCACCGGGGGTTCGGACGGCGCCGCACGGGGGAACCCGGGCCTGCGCGGCCGCGTCGGTCGCAGCGGCCGCGGTCCGGTCGGCGGCCACCGGACGGGACGAGGCGTGGGGGTCGGCGATGGACGACGAGGCGGTACGGGGACCCGGCGACTGGCAGTTGCCGGACTACACCCACCTGCGGGAGCTCGGCGCGGGAGCCGCCGGTCGCGTGGTGCTCGCCCACCACGACCTCACCGGCACGCCCGTCGCCATCAAGTACCTGCACGACGCGGCCGCCGGCCCCGCCCTGCGCACCGAGGCACAGACGCTGGCCCGGCTCGACTCCCCGTACGTCACCCGGCTCTACGAGTACGTCGAGGGCGGGCCGCACGCGGCCCTGGTGATGGAGCTGGTCGACGGCGTCT
Source organism: Kitasatospora sp. NPDC085464 (assembly GCF_044541955.1). Lineage (NCBI taxonomy): Bacteria > Bacillati > Actinomycetota > Actinomycetes > Kitasatosporales > Streptomycetaceae > Kitasatospora > Kitasatospora sp. NPDC085464. The sequence continues at coordinate 122,000 of NZ_JBITTM010000016.1, read as the reverse complement.
CGCTGCGCACGCTGCTCAAGGAGGAGGGGGCGACCACGCCCGAGGCGGCGCTGGTCGTCCTCAAGGGCTCCCTCCTGGGGCTGGCAGCCGCCCACGCGGCCGGGCTGGTGCACCGGGACTACAAGCCCGCCAACGTCCTGGTCGCCACCGACGGCACCTCCAAGCTGGTCGACTTCGGCATCGCCGTCCCCCGCGGATCCGACCGCGACGTCTCCGGCACCCCCGCCTACCTGGCGCCCGAGCAGTGGGCCGGCGCCCCGGCCTCGCCCGCCGCCGACGTCTACGCGGCCACCGTCACCTTCTTCGAGTGCCTGACCGGCGAGCGGCCCTTCACCGGGCGGACGATCGGCGCGCTCGCCCTGCAGCACCAGGAGTCCCGGATCCCCGACGAGCTGGTGCCCGACCACGTCCGCCCGCTGGTCCTGGCCGGGCTCGCCAAACGGCCGCAGGACCGGCCGGCCGGCGCGGCCGAGTTCGTCCGGCTGCTCGACCGCGCCGCGACGGCCGGCTACGGCGAGCGGTGGGAGGAGCGCGGCCACGAGGACCTCGCCGCGCTGGTCGCCCTGCTGGCCCTGCTGCTGCCCCGGAGCGCCGGCGGCCCCGCGCCCGCCGGGACGACGGCGCTCGCGCACACCCGGCTCGTCGGAGCCGTCGTCGAGCCCGCCGCCCCCTCGGCTCCCACCGCCGTACGGCGACCGCTCCTGCGAAGACGGGCCCGGCTGACGGTGGGCGTGGTAGCCGGCGGCCTGGCGCTGGCCGTCATCGGCGGGGTCGCGCTGGCCGGCGTCACCGACCGGGGCGCGCGGACGCTGACGGGCAGTCCGATGCCCTGGATCACCAATTCCCTGGACCCGACCCGGTCGAGCGCCCCGCCGCCCGGCCCGACACCCTCCCCCACCGGGCGGCCCTCGCCCTCGCACTCGTCGTCGCCCTCGCGCTCGCTCTCGCCGACCCTCTCCCCCACGCCCGCCCCCTCCGGCCCGCCCACCACCGACCCGGCGCCCGGCCCCACCCCCACGACGGGCCCCGGCCCGGGCCCCGGTCCCGGCCCCAGCGGGCGGCCCGCCCCCACGCCGTCACGTGCGCCCACCGGTCCCACGACCGCCGCGCCCGCGCCGTCGCCGCCCCGGACCGCCCCGACCAGCCCCCCTCCGAGCCGCTCCACCCCGCCCACCACACCCCCGGCCGGCACGCCGCCCACCACCACCCCGCCGCCGGTCCGGGTGGCGTCGGTGAACGTCGACTCGATCGCCTGCGACGGCGGCTACGGCATCCAGGCCACCGTCACCGTGGTCACCTCCGGCCCGCCGGGCGCCACGCTCGTCCTCAGCTGGATGCACAATTCGGCCCCCACGTTCCCGAGCGAGACCGTCGCCACCGACATCGTGAAACTCGGCACCGGCCGCGCCACACTGACCGTCCGCCACCAGTTCGGCACCGGCGACGGCCGCCTCCAGTGGGGCGTCCGGGTGTCCACCACACCGGCGGCCGGGAGCACCCCGACGGCCTACCGGGAGCTGTACTCCCCGTCCTGCCACGAGCCCGGCTGATCCGCACGCCACCGTCCCAGGAGGTTTCCCCGTGCCACCGTCCGGATCCGCACCCGACCAGGACCCGACCGAGCGCGTCTCCCCGGGCGCGCCCGGCCGCACCGCACCGTTCGGCCGAGGCGGACCCGCCCCGGACGACGAAGAGAGCGCCACCTTCCTCGACCCCACCGTCTGGGACTCCGCCCCCGCCCGGCCCACCCCCGTGCAGCCGCCCCCCGCACTCGCAGACGACGACCACGAGAGCGCCACTTTCCTGGACCCCACCGTCTGGGACTCCGCCCCCGCCACCGCCCCGCCGGCCCCCGTACCTTCTGGACCTCCACCTCCCGCACCTCCCACGCCCGCGCCGGGGCTGCGCCGCATCGGCCCCGGCGTGCCGCCGCAGGCCGCCGCGGCGTGGCGCGGAACGGCGTCGACCGGCGGGCCGGTACCGCCGGCCCGCCGACGCCGGGCCTTCGGCTGGCTGGTCTGGGCCGCCGTCCTGCTCGTCCTGCTGGCCGTGCTGCTCACCCGCTGCCACGTCGATCCGCCGCTCGACCTCACCGGTGTCTCCGTCACCGCCGCCCCGGCGGCCGGACCGACCTGCGGTGGGACGGCCGTCCTCACCGCGTCGGTCACCACGAACGGCAACCCCGGCACCGTCCGCTACCGCTGGCTGCGCAGCGACGGGACGTCCTCCGGCGAACTCGTGCAGCCGGTGCAGTCCGGCGAGCGCCGGGTGGACCTGGTGCTGCGCTGGACCTTCGACGGCCCGGGCACCCTGCGCGCGACCGCCACCGTCGAGGTCCTGGCCCCCCAGCGGCTCAGCGGGTCGACCACCTTCGGCTACAGCTGCGCCGGCTGAGCGGTCGCCGTCGGGGACTGTCGCCGGCGGGGGCGGTCGCCGTCGGTGTCCTGTCGTGGGAAGTCCCGCTGAACCGGTTCGCCGATTCGCCGTCCGTGGTCCTCCGGAGCGCGTGGCTCTCATCCCGGCTTGTCGAGCGGCGAGTCGGGCGCTCCGGTCTGCCTGGTCGGCGGACGAGCGTCCCCAATAGTGGGGAAGGGATTCGCCGGGTGCGTCGTCCATGTCACTCTGTCTGTCGGTCCGTCCGTAACGGCGGTGTCGCACTGGGGGAGGCTTGGTGGCTGCCAAAGGTGGCACCAAAGGCATGAAGGCGCAGCCGGCCGTGTTCGTGGGCCCCCATCAGCTACTGCGGCCATTGGGCGAGGGCGGCATGGGGATGGTGTACCTCGCCCGCTCGCCCGGGCTGAGGCTGCTCGCGGTGAAGGTCATCAGGCCCGAGTACGCCGAGGACCCGCAGTTCCGGGACCGGTTCCGGCAGGAGGTGGAGGCCGCCAGGCGGGTGACGGGGTTCCACACGCCGCCCGTGGTGGACGCGCAGCCGCGCGGCTCCCGGCCCTGGATGGCCACGGCGTACCTGCCTGCGCCGTCGCTCGGCGAGGTGGTCATGCGTTTCGGGCCGCTCGGTGAGGCGGGTGCACGGGCGTTGGGGGCCGCCCTGGCGGAGGCGCTGGCCGCGATCCACGCGGTGGGAGTGGTGCACCGTGACCTCAAGCCGGGCAATGTGCTGATCGCGCGGGACGGCCCGCGCGTCATCGACTTCGGGATCAGCCGTGCGTTCGACGCCGTTCACCTGACCCGAACGGGCATGGTGTGCGGCACGCCCGGATACATCGCGCCCGAGCGCATCGTCTCCGCGTCCGTCACCCACGCCGCGTCGGACGTGTTCTCGCTCGGCTGCCTGCTGGTGTACGCGCTCACCGGCCGTACCCCGTTCGGCACCGGTGAGCCCGCGCAGATCAACCGGCGAGTGGTGTACGAGTGGCCCGACCTCTCCGGAGTGCCCGCCGCGCTGGGCCCCCTGGTGGCCGCGTGCCTGGACAAGGACCCGGCCCGGCGGCCCGTCGCGGCGGCCGTGCTGGCCGCGCTGGCTCCGGCCGATCCGGCGGCCCTGCTGAGTCCGGGACTGCTGGCCGACCTTGAGGCCCGGGAGCGGCAGGCCGGGATCGACCTGGCCGCGCCGCCCGCCGACCCGCCCGCGCTGCCGGTGCGGACGTGGCAGTCGCTCAGCCGTCGCGGTCTGTTCGGCCTCGGTGCCGGGCTCGGCGCGGGTGCGGCCGCGGCCGTCGGTGTGCCGCTGCTGCTCACCCGTCGGGCACGGGTGGCCGCCGGGACGGCGACGGTCGGCAAGCCCGTGGACGCGTGGGGAGCCGACACCGGTGGCGCGAGCCCCTCGCCCGACGCTCCGGCCCCGCTGTGGAGCCGGCCGTTCAGCGGTGTGACGGTCGGCCATCAGCTGTCCGTCCTCGGGGCAACGCCGGTGTGGTGGAGCGAGGGGCTGGGCGCGACCGGCCTCGACGGCTCGACGGGGCGTCCGGCGTGGTCCCGGCAGGACGTCCAGATGTTCCAGGCGCAGAACGGGCTGCTCTACGGGACGTCCACGGACTTCACGAGCCTGGTGTGGCTGAACGCTGCGGCCGAGGACCACCGGATCCCGCTCGCCGTGCCGCCCGAGCAGCACATGGACGCCGCGATGAGCCTGCGGGTCTTCGGCGCGGACGGCCGGACCGTGGTGACGGCCCGGCAGACGTCCGACACCGGCGGCGGAGTCGTCGTCGGGGCCGACCTGGGCAGCGGGGAGGTGCTGTGGCAACACGAGGTCGCCCAGAACATGGCGGTGGGCATGGCCCGCCACATGGAGTCCTTGCTCGGCGGTTCCGGCAGCTCGATGGGCCTGGTCGCCGACGGCAGGTGCTACTACCGGGACGGAGACGTCCTGCACGCGGTGGACCTGCGAACCGGCGCCTCCCAGTGGCAGGCCGCCGGCCTCACGGCCGGGAGCGCCTCGGTGCCCTCACGGCTGATGCGTGCCGGCGACCTGCTGGTGGTGGTCAACGGCCAGTCGGTCGTGGCCCTGGAACCGGCCACCGGGCGGCAGCGCTGGACGGCTCCCCCGGTTCCGCAGGCGGTCTTCGGCTGTGCACTCGGCACCGGCAGGCTGTTGCTGTCCGGGGCCCTGGGCACGGCCTACTGCCTGGACGTCACGACCGGCAAGGGGTTGTGGCACTCCACTGTCGCGGCGGTGACCGATCCGGGCGGGGACGGTGACTTCCGGACGCCGTCCGCAGGTGACGGTTTCTTCGGTGTCCCCCTGTCCAAGGGGCCGTTCGGAGCGGCCGTCCTCGACGCCGGCAGTGGCGCGGTCCGCTGGACGGTGCGGGCGGCCTCCGACGAGGGCCGGTGGACCACCGCGGCCGACGGCAGGACGCTCTACTGCGCTTCCGCCACCACCCTGCGCGCCTTTCGGGTCGGTGGCGCATGAGCACGCAGAGCGTCGGCCCGTACCGCATCCTGCGCAACCTCGGCGCGGGGGGCATGGGCGCCGTCTACCTGGCCGCCACCGGCAGCGGACGCCCCGTCGCGGTCAAGACCGTGCAGCAGCAGTACGCGACCGACGTCGAGTTCCGGCGCAGGTTCGCCCAGGAGGTGGCGGCGGCCAGGTCGGTCAACGGGGCCTACACCGTGGCGGTGGTGGACGCCGACACCGAGGCGGAAGTGCCCTGGCTGGCCACCGAGTTCGTCGCCGGGCCGTCGCTGCACCAGGCCGTGGCGCGGCACGGCGCGCTCGCCGGGCCCGCGCTGCAGACCCTGGGAGCGGGACTGGTGGAGGCGCTCGCCGCGATCCACCGCGCCCGGATCATCCACCGGGACCTGAAGCCCTCGAACATCCTGGTCGCCCGGGACGGACCGCGGGTCATCGACTTCGGCATCAGCAAGCCGACGGCCGACGCGCTGCCCACCGCGAACAGCCGGATCATCGGCACCCCCGGGTTCATGTCTCCCGAACACGCGGCAGGGCTGAACCTCACCCCCGCCAGCGACCTGTTCTCACTCGGTGCCGTGCTGGCCTTCGCCGCGACCGGCCGCGCGCCCTTCGGCGAGGGACCGCCCGCGGTGTTGATCTACCGGGCTTCCGAGGAGCCTCCGGACCTGGACGGGGTGCCACCGGAGCTGACGGGACTGCTGGTGCGCTGTCTGGACCGCGATCCGGCCCGGCGGCCCGCACCGGCCGAGCTCACCGAGGCCTTCCGGTACGGCCCGGCGGTCGGCACCGACTGGCTGGGAGAGGCCGAGCGGACCGTACGCCGACGCGAGCGCGAACTGGCCCGGGTGCTGAGCGATCCGAACGGCACCCGGCGCCGGCTGCTCGTCCTCGGCGGAGCACTGCTGGCCACCGCCGCCGCGGGCGGTTTGACCCGCGCGCTGTGGCCGGGCACGTCGGGGGCGCCCCCGACGGCTTGGTCGGTGGCGCTCCCCCGGGCCGGCATGGCGCCGGTCGGCTGCGGCCCGGCGGCGGTGGTGTGCGCGGACCGCACGGGGATCGTCGGCTACGACCGCTCCGACGGACGGGTGTTGTGGAACAGCACCACGGAGGCCGGGACGCTCCCGGTCGGCGACGGCGGCCGGGTGTGGTCCGTGGACCCGGGCGGCGTGGTGCAGGCACGCGACGCCCGCACAGGTGCCACGCTCTGGCGATCGTCCGACACGGTTCCCGGTGCGCAGTCCGTCGCCCTGCCGCTGCCGGGCCTGCTGCTGGTCACCGGACCCGACGGAGCACTGCACGGCTACGACGCCGCCGGAGGGCGCCGGCTGTGGAGCGGTACGGCGCTGGGCACCTCCTACCGCATCCAGGGCATGCCCTCGGCGGGGTTGCTGATCGTCACGCTCCTCGGAGACCTGGACCGGGCCGTCGGCGGTGCCTTCCGCTTCGTGGCACTCGACAGCGCGACCGGACGCCCACGCTGGTCGCTCGACGCCCAGGACCTGTACGCGCCGCCGAGCGGGAGCCGGCTCTACGCCCTGGCCCCCGATCTCGCCCTCGCCGCCGTGGACGGCCAGAACGGAACCAGCAACTGGAGCGTGCCCAGCGGTCTTCCACCGGCCTCCGCGACCATGTTCACCGGTGCGTACCTGGGTTCGCTCTCGCTACGCCAGGGCGTGGTGACCTGTCTGCCCGTGGCCGCGACGACGGCCACCGACGGCCGGACCGTGACCGCGGCCTTCGACACCGCGGGCGCCCGCCTCTGGATCGGCTCGCACACCGGCGCCGTCACCGGGTGCGCGGACGACGGCGCCGTCGTCGTGACCGGCGGCCCGCAGGGCGCGTCCGGCGTCGACCTGCACACCGGGAACACCACCTGGACCTGGCCGTCAGCGCAGGGCGCCGCCACCGTACGGGGCGCTACCGGAGGTTCGGTCCTCGTCACCGCTCCCACCGCCGCCGGCGGAATCACCCTGCAGTCCCTCACCAGCGCCGCCGGCACCCCGCAGTGGCACCAGACTTTCGCCCGGCAGCCGGGGGCCCCACAAACCCTCACCCAGGACTCGCTCCTCCTGCTCGGCTACGGGCCCACCCTGACCGCCTATCACCTGTCAGCCGGCTGACAGGCCCCGAAAGGTTCATCACGAGATGGCCGAGATCGAGGACACCCCACCCGCCACGCAGCCGCTGCCGACCCTCCCCAACACACGCCCCCTGCCGGCACAGGCCACTCCCGCCACCCTCCCCGACCCGGCGGACCTGCGCCCGGCCGGACCCACCCGTCGGTGGACCTGGCTGCTCGGCGGCATCACGGCCGGCGCGGGCATCGCAGCGCTCGTCCTGGGCCTGGTGGCCAACCTCGTCACCCCGACAACGACCGCCGCGACCACGCCGACCACCACGGCCACGCCCGCGTCCTCCGGCCCGGCGACCCCGACCACGGCGCCCTACACCACCGTCGTCGCGGGCTGCGCGCTCCTGCGCCCCGAGACGGTCGACCGCTACGCGAAGGGAGCCGCCTGCACCGAGCAGAAGCCCGTCGGGGGCGCGACGTCCGCGACCGGAGGCTGGGACAGCAGGACCTCCGGCCTGACCACGGTGCAGGTCTCGGTCACACTGTCCCCGCTCGCCGACCGCGTCTACCAGCAAACCCTGTCCAGCGACCGGACCTTGGCGGCCACCGCCGGCATGAAGATCACCGACGACCACGCCGTTCCCGGCCTGGGGGAGAAGGCAACCCTCCTGTACACCGCCATCAGTGGCTTCGGCCACGTCGACCTCGTGGTGCTCCAGCGCAACGCGCTCATCACCATCCGCTACGAAGCGCACACCCTGTCCGGGTTCACCCTGAAGGACATCCCGCCCACCGACGCCGAAGCCGCCGCCACCGCCTGCGCCCAGGACGCCCTGGCCACGCTCACCACCTCGTGAAACCGCGACGCCACCGACACCGCGGTGCGACCGCCGCTCACCCCACGGCATGTGGGGATCGCTACGCTGCGCTACCCGGCGATTCTCTGCGGTTGCGTTCGCGGAAGTCCTCCAGGAACAGCGCACGGGCGACCAGGGCCGACTGGAAGGAGGTGCAGACGATCGACTGGAGCGAGTCCAGGTCGCGCTTGACCAGGGCGCCCTCGGTGTCGCGCATGAGGACGCCTGCCACCGCGAGCCTCACCAGAAGACCCTGCCACCGTTCTTCGAACTGTTCCCGCCATTGCCGTGACGTGCCGTCGATCGTCCAATAGCGGAGAGCCGACATCGGGGTCGACGCCAGAGCACCGGCCCCGGAGGACCTGGCGCCGTCCCAGTCGGAAAGGAGTAGGTGGACGGTGAGCTTGTCCTGGTCCAGGCGGGGTGAGGACGTCCCGTCGTCGTGAGTGCCGAAGAGTGCCCGCTTGAAGGTGTCGACCTCCGCCCGGGCGACCGCGGTCGCCGCTTCAGCGACCGTGGTGGCGCCACAGGAATCGATTTCCTCGACCTTGCGGACGAATTCCCGCGGAGCTCCTCCCGCCAGCACGCACGCGGTGCGCACGGCTTCAGGGCTGCTCAGGCCTCCTCTCGCCCGGATTACCTCGACCGCCAGACTCGGTACGAAGACGTCCAGGCAGAACACCTGATCAAAGCAGTTGTCGCTGTCGAATCCGCCCGACGGTACGGCGGAGCCGTAGGCACCGGAGTATGCGGCGCCCTCCGATAGCGCCACGATGACGAAGGCCCGCGGGATCTCCAGAACCCCTTCGACATGGCGGATCAGATCGGCGACATCTGTAGGGTTTCTCATTTTGTCGAGTTCGTCGATACAGATGACCAGTTCTCCGACGACGCCACTGACTTCCGAGGCAAATCCGCGAAAGTTTTGGACGAGTCCGCTCAGTGTCGACGGCCGTTCGACGAGATCCATCTCAGAAGCGTGTCTGAATCTGGCGATCAGGCCTGCACGGCCCGCTTCCGCGCCGATTTCAGAAGTCTCCCTGAGACTGGTGACATATCTCATCTGGCGCCGCGTCTCCACCGCCCGGCACCGGACGCGGCCCGCACCGTCCCGGAACTCTCGTCGATAACGGAAGGCAACAATCAAGAGCCATGCGGCAATTCCCGCCGGAAAGAGCGCGAGAGCTATTCCGTCGTAGCCTATGTCCAGCCATGTGATCCCGGAAAAGAACGAGCCGTTTACGTTGAGCGCAACGAGCGCCAGGTAGAGAAGCAGCAACCCGAATGCTGTCAGGATGGCGATCCTCCGACGTACGAGACGAACCGGCCGTCCGGAGCGAGCGTCGTACCACTCCTCGAAGGCGGTCGCGAGGGTCTCCGTGAGAGACGCCACGAAGTCCATGGGGGGATGATCGCCCTGCCCTTGGAACGTGACCCCCAAGCCGCCCCTGTCGTTCGCCCATGCCGACGCCCTGAACATCATCCAGGTCTTTCCCGTGCCGCGAGGCCCGGCAATGGCGTAGTTCCCCCCGCCACCACGCTCCAGAACATCCGACAGACGCCGCCAAGCCGCATGCTCGACGAATGATCTCGGGTCGAACGAGGTGAGAACATTGCGCCCGCCCTGCCGGTCCAGCCGCCCCGGGTCTTCAGCGATATCCGTCGGCCGGTGTCTCACCGCCATGATGCCTCCCTATGGACCGGCTGCGGCCGCCCGAACCCGGCGCCGGCCCCGTCACACCTGTCTGCCAAGGCGAAACAGGCATCGGCAGTCGGGACTCTGGAAGGAGTGGGAATCCGTCGTCATGGCCACGTCCACTTCTACTGTCTCATCGTCCACCCCGGCCCCGAATGACTGCAAGACGTCGTCGACTGGGGGCGGCCTCCTGGGGCCGGGCAGACGGGAAGCGCCGCCCCGCTACCCGCGGTACCGGGTGGAGGCGTGGTGCCAGTCGTGGGCGCCGCGGACGGTGGTCTGCAGTGCATCCGTGCAGTAGCGCCGGAGCAGGTCGCGTTCGGCCGGGTCGAGGTGGCCCGTCACCGTGTCGCCGAGCAGGGCCCGGTGGGCACAGGTGAACAGTTCCAGGGCGTCGGCCTGGTGGCCGATCCGGTCATCCGCCAGAAATGGGGAGGCATCCCCGTTTGATAGGGTCGACCCACATCCGGGGATCCATCCCCGTTTCCAGAGGGGACGAACATGCCTGCTCCGACGCTCCAGGACCTGGCCCCCGCGGGCCTCGACGTCACCACCGACCCGTACCCCGTCTACGCGGCGCTCCGCGCGAAGGGGCCGGTGCACCGGGTGCTCGTCCCGGGGGCCGGCGAGGCGTGGCTGGTCGTCGCCCGTGACGAGGCCCGGGCCGCGCTCACCGATCCCCGGCTCAGCAACGACATCCGGCACTCCTCCTCGTGGGCCGACGACGGCGGCCACGCCATCGGCGTCAACATGCTCCAGAGCGACGCGCCCCGGCACACCCGACTGCGCGGGCTGGTCGCCCGGGAGTTCACGGCCGGCCGGATCCGGGCGCTGCGCCCGCGCATCCGGGAGATCGCCGACACGCTGCTCGGGGCGCTGCCCGCCGCCGCGGGCTCCGTCGACCTCGTCGCCTCGTACGCACTGCCGCTGCCGATGACCGTCATCTGCGAACTGCTCGGCGTACCGGAGACGGACCGCGACGGCTTCCACGTCTGGTCGACCGAGCTGGTCGCGCCCAGCTCCGCCGAGGCCGCCGGCGCCGCGGTCGGTGCCATGACCGACCGCCTCACGGCGCTCATCGAGGAACGCCGGAGCGACCCGCGCGGGGACCTGCTCAGTGCGCTCGTCTCCGCGCCGGCCGACGGACTGTCCGCCGAGGAACTGCTCGGGATGGCGTTCCTCCTCCTCGTCGCGGGCCACGAGACCACCGTGAACCTCATCTCGGGCACGGTCCTCGCCCTGCTCACCCACCCCGAGCAGTTCGCCGCCGTACGCGCCGATCCCGGCCTCGTCGACGCCGCCATCGAGGAGACGCTCCGCCACGACGGCCCGGTGGAGTCCACCGCGTTCCGGTTCGCCAACGAACCGGTGCGGATCGGCGACACCACCGTCCCGGCAGGTGACAGCGTCCTGGTCTCCCTCGCGGCGGCCTCGCGCGACCCGCGCCACTTCCCCGATCCGGACCGGTTCGACCTCCACCGCAAACCCGCCGGGCACCTCGCGTTCGGCCACGGGATCCACCACTGCCTCGGCGCCCCGCTCGCCCGCGTCGAAGCCGCCATCGCGCTCCGCACCCTGATCGAGCGACACCCCGGTCTCGCCCTCGACGCCGACCCGAACGACCTCGTGTGGCGGCCGAGCACCATGCTGCGGGGGCTGACGCGCCTGCCGGTGCGGCTCCGCGGCTGAGCGCGCAGGTCCGGCCGGGCTCCTGGGCCCGGAGGCGGGCCCAGGAGCGGCGGTCTACCGGGACGCGGCGGGATACGCGGCGGTCGCGCGGATCTCGACGAGGAGTCCCGGGCTGGCGAGGCCGCTGACCCCGATGATCGTCCAGGTCGGGTAGGGCGCCTTGACGAGGCGCTGTTTGGCCTCGACGAAGCCGGGCAGGTGCCGGCGGATGTCGACGTGGTAGCTGGTGACGTCGACGAGGGCGGACGTGTCGAGGTTCTCCAGTCGAAGGAGCTCCTCGATCTTCCGGATGGCGATCTCGGTCTGCTCTTCGATGGTGTCCGGGATGGTTCCGTCGGCTCGGCGACCGATCGTTCCGGCGATGAACAGGAGGCCGTGCGCGCGGACCGCGGCGGAATAGCCGAAGCTTGCGAAGGCGCTGGTGGTGTGCCCGAAGACCGGGTTGTCCTCGGGAACCGCGACGGTGTGGACGGTCATGTGCAGTGCTTCCTTGCTCTTGGTTGACGGGGTCGTGGAGTCCTGGGATCAGTTGCCCCAGCGGGACGAACGGCAGGCGTGCTCCAGCCGGGTCCGGCCGAAGGTCTCGCGTTCACGGAGGAATTCGCCGGGGCTGGTGTACCGGGGTGCGTTCTTCGGGTTTTTCGCGGCCTGCGACGATCGCGTCGGTGAGCGAGCGGATCATGTCCAGCCGTGGATAGGCCGCGTGCACGGCGTCGGCCTGCTCGTCGGTGACGGCGTCGACGTGGTCGGCGCCCAGCGGGCCGCCGAAGTCGAGTGCGACGCCTTCGCGGACGAGCACGCACAGAGTGCCGCGGCGTTCCGCGATACCCGGGGAGGTGTGGAGGGCGATGGCCTGCCAGACCTGGTCGGCATCGGTCGCGGGTACGCCGCGGTCGACGAGGAACGCGGCGGCCCGGTCGGCGCCTTCGACCTCGAACCGCTGGCTGTGCGGGCCGTCCGACGCCATGCCGAGGTCGTGCATCGCGCACGCGGCGAACAACAGGTCGTCCTGGTAGTCGTGGCCGACGGCCAGGCCGAGGCGGCCGGCAACCAGCCGGGCGAACAGGTAGCTGCGGATGCTGTGGTTGAAGACGGATGGCGTTTCCACCGGTCGGATGAGGTTCATGACGGCGTCGGCAAGCGGTGTGCCGGGCAGCGTGATCAGGCCGTCGGTCGCCTCGTGGGTAGGTGCGGTCATGTCTTCAGCTTGGCCGCGACCGTCCTGACCTGGTGAGAGGCAAAATTTCCCATCTTCGATAGGATCTTGCCATGACAGTGCATCGAGTCGCGGTCCTGGCGCTGGACGGGGTCACCCCACTCGACCTGGCGATCCCGGCGCAGATCTTCACCACCCGGCCGGAAACCGCCTACGCGATGGACTTGTGCGCACTGGAGGCGAAGGTGGTCACCAGCGCGGGTTTCGCCCTGGTCGCCGACGGGGGGCTGGAGCAGGTGCGCGCCGCCGACACCGTGATCGTGCCGGGATTCGACCCGGTCCTCCCGTTGCCGGACGCCGTGCTCGACGCACTGTCCGGAGCCCGCGAGCGGGGCAAGCGTGTGGTGTCGATCTGCACGGGCGCCTTCGCGCTGGCCGCGGCGGGCGTCCTGGACGGACTGCACGCCACGACCCATTGGAAGCACATCGACGAGTTCGAACAGAGCTTCCCGGCCGTCATGGTCGACCGCGACGTGCTCTACGTCGACGAGGGCGACGTGCTCACCTCCGCCGGGGTGTGCTGCGGCATCGACCTGTGCCTGCACATCGTGCGCCGCGACCTGGGTGCGGAGGTGGCCAACCAGATCGCCCGCGGTCTCGTCGCCGCCCCGCACCGGGACGGCGGGCAGGCCCAGTACGTGCCGGCTCCCGTCGCGGTGGCCGGTGAGGCATCGCTGTCCGGTACCCGCGGATGGGCCCTGCAGCGGCTCGGCGAGCCGCTCACGCTGCGCGTGCTCGCCCGGCACGCGGGCCTCTCGCAGCGCACCTTCATGCGCCGCTTCACCGACGAGACGGGCACGACCCCGTTGCAGTGGATGCTCAACGCCCGGCTCGGCAGGGCGCGGGAACTGCTGGAAACCACGGACCGCTCGGTGGAGCAGGTGGCGCGGGACTGCGGGCTGGGCACGGCAGCCAACCTGCGGCTGCACTTCCGGCGCGCACTGGACACCACCCCCACCGCCTACCGTCGCACCTTCGCGCACTCGGCGTCACGCAGTCCGGCCGGTTCACCGGCAGGCCCGCGCCCGGACTGAGAACGGCCTGGCCAGGGCTGCTGGTTGCCCCATGAGCGCCTTGCCATGGCGCCGGGTCTTCTCCAGGAACACGGTGCCGGCCGGAGCGGCCATCCAGGCCGGCTCGCCGGGGCGAGGGCCCGTCGAGCAGGCGGTGGCGACGTTCAGGCCGCCCAGGAGAACGGCGCCGAGAAGGCGTTCTTCCCTTCGTTTTCGAACACGAGACCGAAGGCGTTCACCCGCGACCTGGTCGCGACCCCGGCCGCGAGGGTGTCCGCCGGGAAGCCCACCCCGCTGACCCTGATGCCCTTGCCGGTCGCGTCCAGAGGTGAGACGAAGTCCTCGACTTCCATGTCGACCGCGTCGCCGATCCTCACCCGGTGACGCCGGCCGTCATCGACGTAGTCGATCCGGACGACCTCCATCCCGAGCATCTCGCCGACCAGCGGGCTGAGCCCCTCCATCGGGCCACCCCGCTGACCGGAGAAGACCGCCCCGAGCGCCTCGGCCTGCTCCGGCGAGGCCGTCTCGTCCATGAACATGCCCATGCGCCAGTTGCCCTCGCTCATGAGCTGCGGGGTGTCGGCCACGACGGCGACCGTCAGGCCGCTCACGTCGACGTCATCGACCTGACCGGAACCGATGTGGAAGGCCAGGAGCACATGGCAGCGGTCGTAGTCCGCCGGAGCCGTCAATCCGGAGGTGGAGCAAGGGCACACCATGTTGCAATTGCAGTTCTCGAAATACGTCCCCTCGATTCGCCACGTCATCGGAAGATCCTTCCCGAGGCACACTTCCCATGCCCATTTTCCGCTCCCCACGATCACCCGGCAACGCTGGGCACTGGCCGCTGCCAGGAACAGCTGGGTCCCCGGTGTCCGCCACAGCATCGGACTCGTCCATCCGTACGACTGTCTGCCGTACCTCATCGCGGTCTGCCACACCGGCCCGCTCACAGACGGCTCCCGGCATCTCAGGCTCGCGAACCGGGCCGTCGGCAGGGCTGGGCCCGCGGGTCAGCCGTCCAGTTGCGCGTACAGGCCACGGCCCGGGCGCTGCGCCCGGCCGGCCTTGGCCAGGCGCTCCAGCATGGTGCGCACCGCCTTCACGTTGTCCGCCGACTCCTCGATTCCCAGCCGGGCGGTCACCTCCCGGGCGCGCAGCGCTTCCTGGGCGTCGGCCAGCACGGCCAGAACGGTCTCGGAGGTGGCGCCGGTCGTTCGCCGCCCCGGCACGGAAGCAGCCGTTTCGCTCATCTCGGGGGACGGTTCGACGACGGTCCGCGCCGGCTTGGTGTTCCGCGGCGCGGCCGTCCTCTTCGCCGCGGTGCGCTTCCGCGCGCCGCCGGCGGTCTTCTTGGCGGCGGCGTTCTTCGCGGGCGCAGCCTTCTTGGCGGTGGTCTTCTTCGCGGGCGCCGCCTTCCTGGCGGTGGTCTTCTTCGCCGTCTTCGTGACCGCGTCCGTGCCCGTGGCGGTCTTCTCGGCCTGCTCCCGGCCCCGGTCCGGCACGGCCCCGGCTTCAGCCGCCATCTGCTGCGGCTGGTCCCCGGCGATGGCGTCCGCCTCCGCCCGGACACTGCCCACCGGCGTGATGTCCGGCGAGGCCGGCGGTTCAGCCAGGGCCTGCAAGCTCTGGATGGCGCCGCGTACGGCGTTCTCGCGCGCCACGGCGGCGGTCAGCTCGTCCTCCAGGCGCCGCCGCCGGGCCTCGATACCGGGAAGCTCCGCCTCCAGCTGGGCGATGGTCTCACTGAAACGGCTGTCTGCCACGGTTCCTCCGCTCCTCGGCCCACGCGATCTGTCACGGGGCCTGGGGGATCTTTACCCCGCCGCAGCGTCCGCCAACAAGAAACTGCACCGAGTCGCGGCCTGCACCGACACTCCCCCTCTCGACCGGTACTCCCGGCGTCCTCCAGGGCGAAGCGGGTGTCCTTCGGGCGCCGGAGCCCCGCCCCGGAGCAGCCGGTGGGTGGGCGGGTTCCGGCCATTGTCCGGATTCGCAGGCCGCTTCGGAGGCATACATCCCGCCGATCGGGTCACCAGCATGTACGTCCTCGACAAACAACAGACAACAGACGAAGGAGATGACCGATCCATGGGTGCTCTTCTGCTCGTACTGCTGCTCGCCGTGGTGCTCTTCGGCCTGGGGTTCGCGCTGAAGGTGTTGTGGTGGGTGGCTCTGTTCGTCCTGGCGGTGTGGCTCCTCGGCTTCGTGGTCCGCACCGTCGACGATGCCGGCGGCCGCCGCCGCTGGTACCGGTGGTGACAACCGCGTTTGCACGGCGGTGACTTCGGCACCGCCGTCGAGGAGGAACTCCCGGTGCCGTACCGTGCCGACCGTCCGCCCGGAACGGCGCGCGCCGTCCCCGCCTGCCCCCGCCCGCGCCCCGCCGCCGACCACGGCACGCTGCGGTGGCCGACTCCCCGGCCACGACGCGGAGGCCCGGGGTCCCGGCGTGACCGGCAGTCAAATGACTGATGCGGGCCGGGGAGGACGTCGGCGAGCGTGGTGTGCGCCGGGCGGTGCCCGGCGGCGGATGCGTCCGGCGTGCCGCGCATCCGTTGAGCGATGAGAACGTAGGAGTAACGGAATGGCAATCAGTCATCGGCCCGGCGGGACCTGGAAGGCGGCCGTGGTCGCCGGGGTCGCGGCCCTCGCCGTCACCGGCGGCGTCGCCGCGCCGGCCGACGCGGCGCCCCAGGCGGGCCCGGCTGCGGAGCGCCTGGACCTCGGAACCCAGGCCCTGTTCAGCGAGGTGGAGCTGGGCGACCCCGCCCAGCCCCGCGACCACCCGGCCGGGCGCGCGGTGCTCCCGCACCGCTGGATCGTCAAGCTGGGGTACGGCGCCGTGACCGCCCTGAACCAGAAGACCCACAACGGCTGGCAGCGAAACTACAAGGACTGGCCGGTTGCCATCGTCGGCAACACCATCCAGGGCAAGGAGGTGACCGTCTACACCAAGATCACCAACTTGGTCTACGGCGAGGGCGGCGTCATCGGCGCCCAGACGGCCCCGACGGGACAGGTGGCGGTGGCGCACAACACCATCGTGGCCCAGGGGAACGTCAACATCGTGACCGAGATCGTGAACGTCCACCTCATCAGCCCCCAGTGGCAGGACGTCTACAGCGGCCAGTGCCGCGCCCAGGAGGACCTCCGGAACGCGGTCAAGGCACAGCTCGCCTGCACGCTGGGCTGAACCACGGCCCGGCGACGCGAGAACCCGCGACCGCGACGGCGCCGCACGGTCGCACCACCGGCCGGTGACGGTGCCGAACGACCCGAGCGCCCCGGGTCACACCCTGGGCGGTGACGTCCTGGCCGAGCGCCACCCGCTCCCGCGTGGTGGCGCTCCGGGCCGGGGCGCCCGCCTGTCACGAAGCCGTCGGCTGTGGGCTCATCGCACGCTCGTACAGCTTCTCCCGCGCCCCCTTGAGGAGTTCGGCGGCTTTCTTCCGCGACGCCTCCTCCGCCTTGTCGAGCGCGCCCGGGTAGTCCGCGGACATCCCCGAGCCCGCGCCGTAGTCGATGTCGACCGTCAGGCTCAGATTGCCGTCGCAGACGGCCGACTTGAAGGTCAGTTGGTCGACCGGCCCGGGGATGGTGTCGGTGAGCGGGTGCCGGACCGCCGACTGGTAGCCCTCCTGGCCGAGCCCACCGCCGTCGGTCATCTCGAACTTCCGCGTCTCGGTCGGCTTGGGGCCGTCGAGCGGGGACTTGGCGATGTCCGCATCGACCTCCAGCCAGTGGCAGGCGTGGGCCGCCTCGAAGACCACCGCATCGACGGTCACCCGCCAGTCCTCAGTCGCCGGACCGGCGTCGTAGCTGCAGCTGAGCGTCGTGGACGGGTCGCTCTCGATCCCCTCGCTCGTCACCGGTATGGAGCGCCTCAGCTGTCCCGGCAGGCCCGGATCGCCCATCACCGCACAGAGGTCGCCGACCGTGCGGTACCAGCCGACTTGCCTCGCCTTGCTGTCACTACTGCTACTGGCACTGGCACTGGCACCGCCGCCACCACCGCCACCACCGCCGCAGCCGGTGAGGAACACGAGGCCGGCGGCCACGAGGACGGCTGCGCCGGTACGGGAGGTTCGATTTCGACTCATCACAGCGCCAGGCTAAGCCCACACCCTGTCAACGCCCCCGCCCGGGAAGGCGATCACCGCCGCCACGCGGGCTTCACCCGGCGGTCGGTACACGTCCCGGTCCCGCGACGGATCGTGGCGCCGGGGTGCCCGGCGCGACGGATCGTGGGGCCGGGGTGGCCGGCCCCTCAGCAGGCGGCCATCCACAGGGCCACCGGCATCGGGACGGCGGGGTTGCGGGCGGCGTCCTCGGCCGTGGCGGGGTCACGGAGCAGGGCGGCCAGGGTCGCAGCGGGCAGCGCCGGGTGGCGGGCGGCGACCCGACGGACCGTCGGGTCGGGGTCGTCGAGCAGGGTGAGGGCCGAGGCCGACGGCAGGCGCAGGTCCTCGGCGGCGCGGGTGCGGACCTCCCGGTCGGGGTCGGCGGCGAGGCGGGCGGCCAGCGCGGGCGGCGCGGCCGGGTCGTCCAGGGCGAGCAGCCGCACCCGGGGGCGGGGATCGTCCGCGTGGCGGCGCAGGCCCTCGCGCGGGAAGTTGGGGTGGTTGCGGGGCCGGCCGGGGAAGGTGAAGCTTCCGGACCACCAGCTCCACACGTCCAGCAGGGTCTCGGCGGGGGCGTCCGCGCAGGACTCGGTGAGGAAGAGTCGCACCACCCGGTCCTCGTCCTGCCCGAGCCGGGCGGCGACGTCGGCGGGCAGCCGGGGCGCGCGGGCCACGCTGCGGCGGACCCACCGGTTCGGGTGGGCGGCCAACTGCCGCATCGCGTCCGGGTCGTGGAACAGCGCGCCGACCCACCAGAGCGCGTACGTCCGGTCCTCGGCGGGGATCTCGGGGACGGTGTCGGCCAGCGCGGCGATCTCCGCGGACGTTCGGGGCGGCACCGCGTCCGGACCGGGCGGACGCTCCACCCCGACCCCGGTGCGCTCTCCGCGCGCGGCGAAGTCGTCCCGCAGCTCGCGCACGAGCGCGAGCAGTGCTCCGCCCGCCCCGCGCCCGGCGAGCGCGTCCAGCAGGCGCTCCCACTGCCCGGGTGACAGCGCCCCGGACTCGGCCACCCGCCCCCACACCCTCCTGGACGGGTGCAGAACCGCCGCGTCCAGCACCGGCGCGGGCAGCCCGCTCCGGTACAGGAAGTGCAGCTCGTCGCCCTCCAGCAGGGCGAGCAGCACCTCTGCCGGCGCGTCCGGCCGGCCCCCGAGCCCGGACCGCCACTTCCTGCGCAACTCGGCCCCCGGCTCCGCCCCCGCCAGGAACATCTCCCACACCCCGTCGCTCATCGGGCCAGCCTAGGCAGCTCGCCGGACGGGCGGGGAGCCGGGCCGGGGCGGTTCCACCGGTCTCGGTGCAGCAACGCTGCGAGTTCCCGGCCCGGCGGCAGGAGCGCATGATCGGATGCGGCGACACCGGAAGGAGGGACGCCGATGATCATCGAACCGGTGGCGGTGGACCCGGCCCGGCCGGTCGGCAGTCCGCTGCTGTCCCCGTACTGGCGCCATGTCCTCTTCCGTCACCCTGTGTCCGGTCCGCGGCAAAGGTCCGGGACGCGCACGGCACCGCGGGGCCCGCGATGAACGGCAAGCCGTCCGGCCCGGCGGTGGTCCCCGCAGCGGGACTGTTCACACCCGACTCGGTGTCCTGGACCGTGCACGCCGACCCGTCCATGGTCCTGGGCGGTCTACGGGCCCTGCTCCTGCAGGCACTGCACCCCCTCGCCATGGCCGCGGTGGCGCAGCACTCGGCGTTCCGCGAGGACCCGTGGGGCCGGCTCTACCGGACGGCGCACTTCGTCGGCGCGGTGACCTACGGCAACGGCGGCGAAGTCCGCGAGGCCGTCCAGCGGGTTCGGCTGATCCACGAACACGTGCGCGGGACCGATCCGGAAACCGGCCGGTCCTACCGGGCCGACGACCCGGAGCTGCTGACCTGGGTCCACTGCGCGGAGGTCGGCTCGTTCCTGACCGTGGCGCGGCGCAGCGGGCTGGCCCTCGGCGAGGCCGAAGCGGACCGCTATCTCGCCGAGCAGGCGCGGGTGGCTCACCTCGTCGGCGTTCCGCAGGACTTCCCGGTTCCCACCGGCGTGAGGGACCTGGACGCCTACATGGTGTCGGTGCGCCCGCTGCCGCGGGTGACGCCGGCCGCTCGGGAGGCGATGCGGTTCGCCGTGCTGCCGCCCCTGCACGGTCGGGCCCGTCTCGCCGGCCCGCTTCGTCCGGCCTGGGCGGCGCTGGTCGGCTGCGCGGTGGGCCTGCTGCCGCCGTGGGCGCGCCGCATGTACGGCCTGCCCGTCTGCCCGGCCACGGAGCCCCTGGTGACGGCGCAGGCCAGGCTGCTCCGGCAGGCTGCCCTGCGCCTGCCCCGGTCCTGGCGGGAGGGCCCGCACCTGGCCGCGGCCCGGCGGCGGCACGACCCGGACCTGTGGACGCCCCCCGGTGAGAACGTCCCAGGACCCGTGAGAACGTCCAAGACCCGAACGTCCAAGGCCCGTGAGAACGTCCAGGGCCCGTGACGGCCTGGGCGCGAGCGCACGGCCTGGGCGCGAGCGCACGGCCTGCGCACCGCCAGAAGACGGCACGCCGGGGCCGCCGGTGTCCCGGGTGCTCGGCCACGGCAGCCATCCGCGGAGGCGTCCGCATCGAACAGGAGGGCGGCGGCCCGCAGACGCCGCGGGCCACGACGGAGAGGCGAGCTGATGATCAGCGTGGAACGCAGCATGGTGGTCGGGCGCCCTGCCGGGGAGGTGGTGGGGTACCTGGCGGACTTCGGCAACACGGTGGAGTGGGATCCGGGCACCGTGGCCTGCGTGCGCCTGGACCCCGGTCCGCTCGTGGCGGGGGCGCGCTGGCGCAACACCTCGCGGTTTCGAGGGCGGCAGACCGACCTGGGCTACCGCCTGGAGGAGTACCGGCCCGACCGGCTGGTGTTCGTCGGACGCAACCGTACCGTCACGGCCACGGACGACATCACGGTCCGCGCCTCGGAGGGCCGCACGCTGGTCGTCTACCGCGCGTCGCTGCGCTTTCACGGCCTGGCTCGCCTCGCGGCGCCGTTCCTGCGGGCCGAGTTCGAGCGTCTCGCGGACGCGGTCGCCGAGCGGCTTCCCCGGGTGCTAGCACAGCGGTGACCCACGGCGCCGTGCCCGGTGCGTGCGGGTCGGACGCGCGCCGGGCGCCCCCGGCCCGGTGAACCGCGCGGCAGGCATCCCGTGAGTGTCGCCCGCTCCCGCCGGCCGGACTCGGCCGACCTGGTGGATCTGATCTGCCGGGCGGTGGCGGCGGGCAACGGTCCTCTGCTCGATGTGCTGCTGGTGATCCTGGACGCCGTCGCCGACACCGACATGCTCGACCGGCTCACTGCGGCGCTGACCCCGCAGCCGCCCGCGGGGCACGCGGCCCCGCCCGGCGGGTGCGGGCCGCGGACACCGCCGCCCGCACCACCCACCTCCCTCCCGTCGGACCACCGACCCGCCAGCGAGGAGTGACGATGAGCAGCACCGCCCGAGCGAACACGTCCGACCCGGCCGGCGCCACGGCCGCCGGTCCGCGCCGCTGGTGGGGTCTCGTGGCGATCAGCCTCGGCGTGGCCCTGATCATCGTCGACTCCACGATCGTCAACGTCGCCATCCCCAGCATCGTCGACGACCTGCACATCACCTCCAGCGACGCCCAGTGGGTGCAGGAGACCTACACCCTCGTCTTCGCCGCCCTCCTGCTCCTGGCCGGGCGCACCGGCGACCGCCTCGGGCGCCGCCGTGTCTTCCTGACCGGAACCGCCGTCTTCACCGCCGCCAGCCTCGCCGCCGCGACGGCCACCGGCGGCCCCGCCCTGATCGGCGCCCGCCTGGTCCAGGGCGCGGGCGGCGCGATGATGCTCCCGACATCGCTGGCGCTGATCAACGCCGGCTTCCGGGGGCGGCAACGCGCGCAGGCCTTCGCCGTCTGGGGCTCCACCATCGGCGGCACCGCCGCCCTCGGACCCCTGCTCGGCGGTTACCTGACCACCCACCTGTCGTGGCGCTGGGCCTTCGCCATCAACCTGCCGCTGGGGGCCCTCGTCGCCGCCGGTGTGCTCGTGTTCGTCACCGAGAGCCGCAGCGAACGAGCCGAACGCGGCGTCGACCTCGCCGGGGCCGCCCTGTCGGTCCTCGGGTTCACCGGCATCGTGTTCGCCCTGATCGAGGGCCGCACCTACGGCTGGTGGGCCCCGCTCAAGCCCTTCCCGCTGCTCGGCCGGCACCTCTCGCCCGTCCCCGTCGCCCTGGCGGGCGGGCTGGCCTGCCTGGTGGCCTTCGTCGTGGTGGAACGGCACCGCAACCGCCACGGCAGGACCGCGCTCCTGGACCTGCGGCTCTTCTCCATCCCCTCGTTCCGCAACGGCAACATCGTGGCCGGCATCGTCAGCCTCGGCGAATTCGGCATCCTCTTCTCGCTGCCCCTGTGGTTCCAGAACGTCCTCGGCTACTCGGCGTTCGACGCCGGCCTGGCCCTCCTGCCACTCGCCGTCGGCAGCTTCGCCGCCAGCGGCCTGAGCGCCGTCCTCGCCCCCCGCATCGGCACCCTGAACCTCGTCATCGCCGGCATCGCCTGCGAGCTGGTGGGTGTCGCCGGCATCGGCCTCGTGCTCTCCCCGCACGGCAACGGCTGGCACGTCACCCCCTTCCTCCTCGTCTACGGCATCGGCGTCGGCTGGGCCACCGCCCGGATCACCGGGATCGTCCTCACCGACGTCCCCGTCACCCAGTCCGGCCAGGGATCGGGGATCCAGAGCACCACCCGCCAGATCGGCTCCGCCCTCGGCATCGCCCTGCTCGGCACCGTGCTCTTCACCACCCTCTCCTCCGACCTCACCCACGCCCTGCGCACAGAGGGCCTCCCGCCTGCCCGGGCCCACGCCATCGCCACCGCCGTCCAGCGCAGCGGCGGCACCGGCATCCGGCCCCTCCTCGACCGGAGCGCGACCCGCACCGCCGGCCAACGCGCCCAGGAATCCTTCACGTCCGCGACCTCCCTGGCCGCCTACACTGCCGCCGGCGCCCTGACCCTGGGGCTGCTCAGCGCCCTCCGCCTCAAAGCCACCCTGCCCCGAACGGCGGCCGACCCCACTCTCCCGAACACCGCCGCGCCCCCGCCATGACCACATGACCACACGACCACGGCGTCCTCGCGTCCACCGGGCGTACGGGTAGCCGAAAATCACGTGGTCGCGATGCCGTTGGCCTCAGCGCTGCCTGCCCGGGCTGCCGATGCGCAGCAGGTTGCCGCTGCGGTCGACCAGCGCGAACTCCCGCATCCGGTAGGCGGTGTCGACGGGCGACGTCAGTCGGCTGCCGGTGGCCCGGTCGGTGGGCACGCCGAGCCGTGCCCAGTCGCGGTGGAGCGCGTCCGCGTCACGGACCTGCAGGTAGCAGCTGCCGGCCGTGGCCAGCGGGTCCACGTCGGGATCGTGGCGGAAGTGGAGTTCGAGCGTGCCCCGGACGACGATCAGGTAGCCGTCCTCCCCGTCCCAGCGCCCACGCTCCTCGAAGCCCAGGCGGGAGTAGAACTCCGAGGTCTCCCCCAGGTCCCGACTCGGCAGGACCGGCACCGCGTACTCGACGCACTCCTCGCGCTCGTCCATGACGCCACCCTAGGGCAATCCCGACTCGGACCCGTGGTGAATACGCGTCAGACGGCCTTCACCTGCAGGAGAGGGCCCCCAGGGAGTCGCACCAGCAGGCGGCCGACAGGGCTGTCGGGGTCCCCGGCCCAGCTGCCCGCGGACGTTCCGACCGGCCGTCCGGGTCACCCGGTCAGTGGCTGTCAAACTCACCGACGTGGCTCTCGAACCCACCGAAGGGCGCTCGCCAGGAACGAGTACGCGACCTCCACCAACGGCCTGGACCCGGCTCCCATTCACGCCGAGGCGGCGCGGCGAAGCGCCTCGAAGGTCTCCGCCTGCTGGTCCGCCAGCTAGGCGAAGCAGCTGGCGGACACGGGAGCGCCGGTCCGCAGGGCGGTGGCTCCGTCCGCCAGCGCGGCCGCGTCGAAGGCCAACACCGCACCACCGTCGTCAAATACTGCTCCCGCGAATGCGCCCGCGCCCAACGCGACCTCCGCCGCCGACGCCGTGCCACCGGCAACGCCTGGAACAGCAGTGCGGAGAACGGTCAGAAGAGCTGTGGCAGGAGCAGGCCGCACGAGTACGAACGGCCATGGCCTATGCCGTGTGTCAGCGCAGTCACGAACGCCGCCGGGTCAGTGACCTCCAAAGTCCCACTGACCTCGGCACGATCGATGTGGAGTCCCTTGCATGAGCCCTGGGTACTCGTGGCAGCCGGCACGCTTCGCACGCTGAGGCCATCCGAGCCGGGCTGGGCTCCGATCCGTACGATGCCTCGCAAGTCATGCCGGGGTTCGTCAGGCCCCTGTAGCCGCTTCGTGAACCACTCACGAGCGGCTTCCGGCCCTTTCCGGCTGACCCGCCTACCCCGCCCCGACGGCTGACTCACGTGACTGACGGGCTGGATGACAGTACGAAAGGCGAATACATCCCCCTCCACGAACCTGTGGCTGACGGTACGGACAGCAGGCCCTTCGGCCAGCGCGCGGCGCGGGATGTTCGTCCAGTCCGGTGCGACCCGCGACTGGACGACCAGACGGAGCAGATTCGCGTCGAGGTCCACCGTCCAATCAGACAGGACCTGCAACGAGGACCTCAACCCTCGGTGCCCGTGACTCCAACCAGTGAAGCCCGACATCACCGTGCGGCTCAAATTCCTTGCATCAAGCAAAAGTTGAGCACCATGCGAATGTTCGAGATCAAGCACAAGAATGCTGTGGCATGCAGTGAAGTTCCGGCCTCGCAGGCCAGCCGACGATCGCCCTGTTTCGGGCCGGCCACCCTTCAGGGCACCCTCCTGTGATTTCCACGGGCGGTCCTGCTCGCCACAAGCAGCCTTCCACAGCTCGAAGACCCGCTTCGACTGAGCATCCAGAAACCCCTCCCAGTCACCGGCACCGGCCCGTGACCGCTCCGCGAGGAAGCCCGCCACTCTCATGACGGGATCACAGCGTGGCAGCCGGGCCTTCGTGAACACGTTATGCACTGTCGTATGCCCGACGCCTGCGCCCTCTGCCATCTCCCGCACCGACGGACCACCTGCATCACGGTGAAGCGCACGCAGCATCTCATTCAGCTCACGCAGTGCTCCCGGCGGCAAGACAGGCATACCCAGGATCCCCGACCTCCCCACGCCTACCGACCCCCCTCATCCAGCTCCTGCCCTACCGGCCGACCATCACCAGCCGCGCTCTCCCGAGTGCCAGCGCCCACCGAACGTCTGCGCCGCACCTGCACGGCACGCCATCGCAGACGCACCCAGCGACCGCAGCCCAGAATCCCCGCAAGCGCAAGTCCAGCAACAACCTCATTCACGATGCCCATTCAGCCAGACTGCCGTCCCACCCAGTCCAAACGGACAGCCGCGGACAGCACAAGCCCGCCAGCCAGTGCACCCCACGCCGCGGACGACGCGACCTGACCCCCTCGACTCCTCGACCTGCCGCCCTCACCAAGGCTCCCGGCCCCGCAACCACGCCAACCACCGCTACAGCCCAGGACACCCACCCAGCACCCCGCGTGTACGGGCTTGGACCGCTGGGGTTGGCTCCAGCATCGGCCGTGGCCTCAGGATGCCTCCCCCTACCACGCCGGTCACACGGTTCCGCACGGCACTCTGCCCGTGGAGACCGGCGCACCCGTGCGCGCGTGGTCTTCAGCGGGGCACATGCCGCCGATTTACGAGCTGAGGTGTTCGTACAGCTTCGCCAGGGGCCCGGTACCGAGCGGTTCTCGATGAGAGAGGCAGTTGCGGGCCTCAAGCAGGATGGCGAGCCGGGCACTCTGAGGGAGGGTGAGCCGAACGTGTCCGGCCCGCTTGGCACGGGCCAGCATGTTGAGTTCCATCCCGCGCAGCAGCTCGGCGACGTCGGTGGCGGCGCCGGCGGGTTGGGACCGGCGCTCAGGGCCGTAGCTGGCGGCCATCTGCTCGGCGGGCAGGAGGGCGGCGGGCAGGACGGCAGTCACCAGGACCTCCCGGGCGTCGTCGATGAGCGGGAGCAGCGTGCGGCTCTGAGCGAGCCAGACAAGCGTGTCCAGCGACAGTTCCGTGCCGGGGGCGAGCATGGCCGCGGGGTGAGGCCGCAGGTGTCCATCCCAGGAGTCCACGGTGCCCGCGTTCCACGGTCCACGCAGGGACGACGGGGGCCGACCGGACAGGCCGCCCGTACGCGGGATCGCGGGCGTCGGCACGGCGGGTGCGGGATGGGCCGCGCAGGCGGCGGCGAGGGCCTTGCGCAAGGTGTCGGGGCTGCCGTCCCAGTGAGCAGCGAGGTGGGACGCGTGGCCTAGGAAGGGCCCGCACACCTCGACCACGGTGGCGAGGGTGACGGCTTCCTCGATCCGTTGGCGGGCGGTGAGGGCCGAGCGGGAGCGGCGAGGCCGGTTCACGGTAGCGATCGCCGAGGTGTCGACCCGGCTCAGGGCGCCCCACCACCAGTGGACCGCGATGTCCTCGCTCGCGAGCCGGTCGGGGTAGGCCGCGGGCAGATGGTCGGGGGTGGCGGTGACGAGGAGTTTGGGGCGCTGGTGGGGCGGCAGGCCCGCTTCCTTCGCCGCGGCGGGAAGACGCAGCAGGAGGTGGGCGATCGCTTCGGGGTCGTCCTCGCGCGTGGCGTTGACGACGTAGACGCAGCCGTCCGTGTGCGGGCTGGTGGTGAGCCGCTGGTACAGGTCTCGCGCGGTGGGGTGCGTGTCGAGAAGGCTTTCCAGTCGGGTTTCGATGCCCCGGGAGCGGTCGGGAGCTGTCCGGGCACGCGGGATGAAGGGCTCCGGTGCGGAGCTCTCGTCACCGAATGCCGCGGCCATGATGCCGGCGACGAAGCCGTCCTCGGCATCCAGGACCGGGAGCTGGCCGGACCACAGGTGTTCAGGTCCGGCGGCTGCTAACGGTTCGTGGGGGGGCTGAGCCGTGTCCTGGTCGACGGGGTCCGGCGGCGGCACCGTACGCCAGTGCGACTGGCCGGCAAGAAGGTCCCCGAGGAGGGGTTCCGGGTGGGGCATCGTCGCAGGGAACAGCAGCAGGCAACTGCTGCCGGCGTCCAGGTCGTCGGCGACGTGACGCAGCCAGAGCCTGGCCCCCGGCAGGGCGGCGAGGTCGTGGTGCTCGACGGCGTGAAGCATCGCAGCGGTCGTCACGGGCGGGCCGCGAGGGCTCGGAAGGTCACCGGGTCCAGCGCGATTCCGTTCTCCCCCTGGTCGAGGACGCCGAGGTCCGTCAGCCTGCGGACCACGTCCAGGATCCGGTCCTCCGGTACGCCGATGACGTCCGCGATCCGCGCGGGCGTGTCCTCCTCGGGTGCGTCCAGGAGTTCGGTCCAGTGGGTGAGCAGTTCGGCGAGCTCGGTGTCCAGCCCGACCCGCTGGAGGTGTTGGTGGGCGAAGTCGGAGGTGGCGGTATGGGCGCGGATGCGCGTGAGCGCGGCCTCCAGGGGGGTGTTGGTACGGGAGACCTGGTGGATGGTCAGTTCGACCAGCTCGGGCCAGCCGCCGGTGGCCTCCACCAGCTGTCGGCGGCGCTCAGGGGTGTCGAAGGGGCACTCCGGCCAGGCGCGCAGGCTGTCCGCGGTCCACCGCTCGGGCCGGATCGCGTCGCCGATGAGGTCCGTTCGGGCGTAGACGCCCATCGGGTCGACCAGTATCACGGCGGACCTGACGGCCGGAGGCGACTTCTTGCGCGACCGTGTCGCGGCGGTGTGCTCCTGGAGCCGGGCAAGGGCGTCGTTCAGTTCGGCCTGGCCACGGTTGCGCATGTCGACCAGAACCAGCTGCGGGGTCCGTACCTGGGCCTGCTCGGCGAGGTGCGCGGACAGATCGGGGCCGCTTCGGCTGACCGTGATGCCGCGGGCGCCGGCGTAGACCTCGACCGCCTTGATGACACGGTTGGGGCCGAACGCGTCCGTCGCGCACACCGCGCTGACTCCCTGGCCGGTCACGGTGTGCAACTGCTCCTCGGTCAGCGGGCTGAGCATCTGGACGCCCCCGGCGCCCTGGCCGAGCAGGCGCCGGGAGAAACGCGGGTTGTACTCGTAGGGGAGGCTGAACTCGGTCTCACGCAGTTCGAGCTCCAGCGAGTCCCGGGTGCCGAGCATGTTGACGACGTTGGGACTGCGCACCGCGAAGGTGGGGTTGTGGCCCGGCTGCTGAACCAGCACTCCCAGACCCACCAGCTCCTCCAGGTAGATGCGCACCGCGGTCACGGTGAGGCCGCGGAAGCCGTCCGGCCAGTGCCGGCGTGCTTCCTGGAGCAGCTCCTCGGGCTGGTAACCGAGCCGGTGCCCGTCCTCAAGGCTGCGCAGGGCCATCACCAGGGCGAGCACCCGGTACCGGTCCTCCAGGTTGATGGTGATGCGCAGCCGCTCCGCGATGTACTGGTGCACCTTGGGCGAGGCGCTGACGGCGCGCACGTCGGCGGCGGTCACGGTGATGGGCCAATGGGCGGCGGCAGCAGACTTGGCCCGCAGGGCCGAGACGAGCTGGTCGCAGAAGATCTGCACCAGGGACGCCTGGTAGTTCGTCGCGGCCAGCACCCGCCACACCAGCGCGGGGTGCTCGAAGACGAAACCGAGCGCGGCCATCGGCTCGGCCACCAGACGCTGCGCCTCGGAGGACCGCAGCGGGCCGACGAGAACGTCGGGACCGCCGTGCAGGGTGGTGACGTTGGACAGGTGGCTGAAGCGCTGGACTTGGTGGAGGCCTGCGAAGACGACCTTGAAGCGGCGCTGGCTGAGCTCCATCAGGCCCTTGAGCCGCTGGACGTTGGGGAAGATGCTCTCGCCTCCGCGGCCGCGAGCGGAGCGGGAGTCGGCGGTGAGAAAGGCGTCGGCCTCGTCGGCGAGCACGAGGAGTCGGCGCTCGGGGTTGGCCGTGATCCACTTCTCGATCTGACGGGCGGCCACATCCGGTTTGGCGTCGGCCGAGCTCTTGGCGTCAAGGACTCCGATCCGCTGCAGTTCCCGGGTGAGTTCGTACCAGATCCGCTCGGCCGGCTCGGCCTCGCCGATCCCTCGGGCCTTCAGGTCGATGTAGACGGCGTGCCGGTTCGGCGCGGTGGGGAAGGAGGCCTCGACCCGCCGCAGGAGGGCGGACTTGCCCAGCTGTCGGCCGCCGTAGAGAAACAGCCCTCCGAGGGGGTCGACGACCTCCGTCATCTCCTCGCGGCGCCCGTAGAACACCTCCGGCGGGACCAGCCCGGCCACGAACGGCGTGTAGGGGTTGAAAGCGGTCCACGGCAGGGTCACGCGCTGGGTAGCTCGGTAGGAGCGCGGGAAGCGGGCGGCGATCCAGCCGAGCACGGCGGGGTCGACGACCAACGCCTGGCGCATCCCGGTCCGGGCACGGGCCACCAGCTCGCGTCGGCCGGCCAGGCCCATCGGGTAGAGGTAGAGGATCAGCGTGGCGCCGTTGTCGTACTCGTCCAGCAGGTCCAGCACGCTGCGCCCGACCTGCTCCTCGGACACGATGACCACGCTGTACCGGCCGTTGGCCGCGGAACCGAGCGGGGCGACGTACCCGGGGCGGGACTCGCTGACGCGCGCACGCACGGTTCCCCGCACCTGACCGAAGCGGCGGCGGCCGTCGTCGACGGGCGCGAGGGAGCCCTGCTCGGGTTCCAGACCCAGCATCCGCAGCACGGGCTGAAGGTGACGCTGCCACTCGGAGCCGCGCAGCGTGGAGTCACACAGCGCCTCCCACGCCTCCAGGGCAGGGCGCACGCCGTCGGTGAGTTCCCCCTCGGCGTAGTGCTCGGCCCACGGCAGGGCGCTGAAACCCTGCTCAAGCCGCGCGGCCTCCGTCCGCCCATCCAGGCCGGCCATGAACTGCGTCAGCTCGATGCCCCAGTCGGAGCTGTTCCAGTCGGGCAGCGGTTCGCCGCGCTTGGCCAGGTAGACGAACTCCTCGGCGGTGACGGTGTCCTGGTGCGCCAGTAGTTCCTCGAACCGGGCGCGGTCACGCTGGGTGAGGTCCAGCTCGGCGATGTCGGCGCGGAGCTTGACGACGTACTCGCGCACCGCGTCGCGCAGCTGCTCGGCGAGCGCGAGGACCTGCTCGACGACAGCGCGGTACGCACCGGCGGGCTGGGGCTGCTCAAGGCGGATCAGCTCGCCGCTGAACTCCCGGGCAGTGGCCGGGTCGAGTGTCTGCTGGGTGCGCAGCTCGGCGAGCAGGCCCGAGGCGACGGTGTGTTCGGTACGCAGCCGCGCGGCCCATTGCGCGCGGGCCGCCTCGATCGTCCTGGCCTGGTCAGCGGGCCGACCGTCGGCGCCGCCAGCGGCCGGGACCGCGCCTTGGGCGAGAGCGGCGG
This sequence comes from Kitasatospora sp. NPDC085464, assembly GCF_044541955.1. Classification (NCBI taxonomy): domain Bacteria; kingdom Bacillati; phylum Actinomycetota; class Actinomycetes; order Kitasatosporales; family Streptomycetaceae; genus Kitasatospora; species Kitasatospora sp. NPDC085464. The sequence goes on along the minus strand of NZ_JBITTM010000016.1, from coordinate 92,100 downwards.
CCAGGGCCTCGGCGAGGTGAACGTCTCCGTGCTCGCAATGCTCGCGCACGGCCGCGTCGGGGTCGATGCCGTCGAGCAGCGGCGCCAGGGCCGCGGTAAAGCCCTCGGCCCCGGCGGCGGGACTTCCGTCGGCGCTACGGGGCAGGGCGGTCAGAGCGAGCAGGGGCTTGATGCTGGGCTCGTGCTCGCGCAGGTCGCCGCGGAGTCCTTCGGAGTCGTCGGCGACGACCAGCGGAGCGGTGTGCGGACCCTCGCCGCGCAGCCACTGGCCGAGCAGATCGAGCATCGCGCCGTCGACACCGGGCAGCGGCGGCGCACTGGTGACGGCGGCAAGCAACGGGCTCAGGGAGGTGGCAACGTCGGCCCTGGTGGTGGCCTGCGAGACCGCCACGTTCCGGGCGCGGGCCAGCAGGTCTTCCACCGCCGTGATGGCCCGCAGCAGTGCCCGCTTGGCCTTGGCCTCGATGGACTCCTTGGCCTGCATCGGGCTGGCCACGAGGGCGTCGGCGGCCTCGATCAGGCGCTCCCCCGAGTCGCGCCGTCCGAAGAACTCGGCCGCTTGGTCGAGGTCCTGCGGGCTGGCCTCACCATTCGCCCAGTCCACGATCGTGCCAAGGGTGACGCCCAACGGCTGCCCTTCCGAGACCAGACGGGCCAAGACCTGGGTGGCCCGCTCGTAGCCGATACGGCGCCGGGGCAGCTCCGCGAGGAGGCCCTCGGCTTCCTCGCCGAGCTGCTCCCGGGTCACACCGGGGAGCGTGGAGTCGACCAGCCATCCCCCGCTGGGGTCGAGGCGGCGGCAGTGCCGGACGGTCTGCGTGGCGGCGTCGACGAGGCGGGCCCAAGGCTCGGGCAGACCCGCACCCGGGTCTCCCTGGCTGAGCATGTCGTTGGGCCACCCGGCCACCAGGCCCGCCCGCAGCGCCGCCACCGTAGCGGCCACCTGAGCAATCCGATCGTCCCGAAACTCCGCGGCGCTGCGACCGAAGGCAACCAGCACCGCGGTGGCGGCGGACTCGTCGTCGCAGGCGAACGCCGCTTCAGCGAAGGCCAAGGTGTCGGAGCGCAGCGAGGACTCGTCCGAGCCCCGGGTGAACCAGTAGGCCTCCGCAAGGCGGCCCTGGCGGATGAGGGTCTCGACCGGGAGCCTGCCCTGCATGGGCTGAGACCACGACTGGTAGGCGACGCGCTCGCCCAGTTCCGGGTCCGAGGATTCGAGCTCAGCACGTTCCGCGCTCACTTCGGGTGCTTCGGCCGGCTCCGGCGTGCGCTCGGGCTCCGGCTCGGGCGTGGCAGGGAACTCCTGGGCCGACTCCGGCTCCGGCTCGGGCTCTGCGGTGGTGGGCTCCGGCGCGCTGGAGGTTCCGAGGGCGTCGTCGGTGGTGATGTCGGGGCCCGCGTTGGTCTCCCGCTCCTGGCTCTGGAGATCCGGTCCCTCCACGGCCGCGCCGATGTGCGGGGCCGACTCCGACGACATGTGGGTGTCCTGGACCTCAGCCAGGTCCTCGACCGTCACGGCATCGACCTGCAGGTGCCGGCCGGTCGCGTCGTCCTCGGCCACAGATCGCTGGTGCGGCAGAGCCGGACCGGCATCCACGGGCCGCTCCCCCACGAGTTCCCCGAGCTGTTCGGCGATCCGGTCGCGTAGCTGGGTCAGATGGGCACGGGCGATCTCGTCCTCCTCCTGGCTGAGGAGATCGGCGTACATCCCGTGCCGGGTCCGGAGCTCGGCGATGCGGGCCTCGCGGGTACGAGCGTCCTCCTCCACTGCGGCGCGCTCAGCCACGATCCGGTCGAGGTCGGTGAAGTCCCCGTCCACGGTCCATCGGGTTCCTGCCGCTTCCAGCACGTCGCGCAGCGCAGCCCGGGCACCGGCATAGGCGGACAATGCGTCCTCCAGAGACGGCTCGACAGGCCGTCCGGCCTCGGCGAGGTCCGCGAAGGCGCGTAGCCGGACCGCCAGCTCGCTCGCGGTCTCACGCAACATGTCGACGGAGAGCGACAGTTCCGCAGCGGTGGCGGGCTGGTTGTTCACCTGATCGTCGCTCTCTGGCTCGGAGGTCGGGGCGGAGGGATCGGACGGGGTGGAGGGACCGGACGGTTCCCTCGCCGTGTTGGCGCAGCGGCATTCAACCGGTTCGCCTGGGGTGTCAGCGCATGCCACTAGATCAGGCAGCTGTTCTCCACCCGGTCCCAGGACCGACGGCTCAAGTTCAGCCAGGGCGTGAAGGTAGGCACGGGCCAGAGTCGGTTCGAGGGCTGACAGCATCTGCCTCAACTGTTCCGGGCCGGGAGTGAACGTCTCCCGTTCCGGGTAGTCGTAGCCCTCAGCCAGCAGACGGGCCGCGTACCCGCCGGCCTGGTGGGCGATACGCCGCAGCCTGGCGAGCGGCGCGGTCGCGAGGAAGGCCCGCGCGGCGCGCAGCTCGCGTCGTCTCCAGCCGTTTTCCCGCGTCCTGCCTTGCGTGCGGATACCCGCCGCGACAGGGAGCTCCGTCGGGATCTGCAGGAGGCGACTGAGCTGGTCATCCTCCAGCCCCATTAGCCAGCCTCGCAGCTCGCTCACATCTGATGGCACGGCCACGCAGTCTGCCAGGTCTCCCCGCCGCTGCGCACGAAAACCAATTCATTTGCGGTGAACCGAATTTCGCCGCGCACGTGCGAGGGCGGGTCGAGCAGCCCGACGCTCACGGCCTCAACCCGGGCCGCCCCGAATTCGGGGGATCGCGTTCAGCCGCGGCAGGATTGGGTTACCTCGTGGCGGGTTGCCGCCGGTCAGGGTGATGGCCAGCGGCGTGCCGCTGCCGTCGGTGATCACGTGCTGCTTCGAGCCCCGGTCGAGCGTGGTCGACCGGGGCTCGGTCCCGTTTTGGGCCGCCGCGACGGGCCTGGCGGTGCGACCGATCCTGCGAAGCGGCTGCTACCGCACCGACAGCAGCCGCTCTGTCCGGCCTCACAGGTCATCCGAAACCGACCACGACGGTCACTTCCCCGCGGCCTACTCAACGAGCCGATGGGCTACGGATCTTCCACCGCCCGGTCGGGGAGCACCGGGCGCGGGCCGCCGACGGTGTTCGGGGCCCGGCGCCAGCGGGCGAGGGTGCACGGCACACGGTTGCGGTGAACGAGAACGCGCCGGCCTTCTGGGCGCCAAGGAGATCGCCTTCGCCACCGGGCTGATCCACTTCTACGACAGCCACGCGACGGCCACCGCGGCCAGGCTGCGCAACCAGAGCTACGTCGTCCTGGTCCAGGCCCTCGCGGAGGCGGCTCGCTTCGATCCGGGCGCACGTGAGCAACAACCTGCGCACCAGGGCGAACCGGCCGGTCCCCGACGCCCTGGTCACCTGGGAGAACCAATGGTCGGCGGTCTCCCGCTGGCTCCACCGGGTCATGCAGGACCCGTCGACCCCGCCGTTCGAGATCAACGGCACCACCTACCGGCCCCCGCAGCCGCTGCTCGGCAGCCCTGTTCCGGGCTACCCGAACCGGATCGGCTACCTCCTCACCCTCGGTTCCTCCCGGTGAACTGACCCGGAGCGCCACAACGGGCGGCCCCGCGCGGGGCCGCCCGTCGCCGCTCCCGGGGTGAACACGCCGATCCCGTTCATCAGGCGGGTGATGTCGGGGTCGATCTGCGGCGGTTCGACGCATCGGGTGAGCAACAGTCAGATGACCGATGCTCCGCATGCATCCGACCGGGGAGAGTCGGGGTCGACGGCCAGCGGGCGGACAGCCCCCGTGGTCCGTCCCCCCCGTGGTTGTCTCTTTCGAAGGAATACGCATGATGTCCCTCCGCGCCAGGTGGCGCATGGTCGCCGTGACCGCGATGACCGCACTCGCCGTGATGATGTGCTCGACCTCCCCGGCGTCCGCCGCCGTGTTCGGCGAGAGCACCACGTGGGCCAACGAGATCGAGGACAACGTCCCCGTCAGGGCGAACGGATTCATGGGCGAGGCCCGTGCCGACAACGGCGACCTCATCCAGGTGTGGCGCGGGTACGACAACCCGGGCATGTACATCTCGCTCGACCACGGCCGCCCGATCCGCATGGCCGGCGAGACCAATGCCAGCCCGCAGGTCGTCTACATGGGCGGGGCCCAGTTCGTGCTGTTCCACACCGGCACGAACGGGTTCGTCTTCTACATGGTCCTCACCGTGAACCAGGGCAACAACGGCCGGCGCTACCTGCGGTTCGGCAGCTGGCAGCAGGTCCCGAACGGCGCCCGGACGACCGACGGCCGGCCCGTGGCCTCGCCGCCCTGCCCCACAACAACGTCGCGCTGGCGTTCCACGGCGCCAACAGCGATGAGCTCTGGAGCATGACCTTCAACGTTCCGAGCAACATCTGGGGCGACCCGTCCCGCGTCCCGGGTGCGACCAGCCAGTCCTCTCCGGCGCTGGCCTTCAGCCCCGCCAACAACCTGCTGCTGCTGGCGTACCGGGGGCTGGACAACCGGGTGAACGTCATCCGCACGTACTTCCCCTACGCCAACTGGTTCGGGCGAACCATCCTCGACGGCGTCCAGACCGACTCGGAACCGGCCATCGCCATGGCGCCGGCCGGCTGGGGCCAGGTCGCCGTCCGGGAGCGGGGGTCGGGCGTCCTGCACCTGGAGGACGTCCAGGACACCGGCGGCCACGGCGGCTGGACCCGCGAAGCCATCGGCTTCGCCTCGGCGTACGGACCGCGGCTCATCATGGACGCCTTCCGGGCCTACCTCGTCGCCACGAACCTGAACGGGTACGTCCAGTGGAAGCAGTCCCGCCAGTACTGAGCGCGGCGGGTGCCCCAGGCCGGCACCGGAGAACCCGGCCGCGGGACTCATTCCTCCTCGTAGTACCGGTCGTACCCGGAAGAGAGCTCCTCCACCGAGAAGCCCTCGAATGCGCCCAGGGATTCGAGCTCGCGGAGTCGGGCCAGCGTTTCGGCTGCGGATGGTGAGGGGTGGGTCGACAGGTGGGTCTTCGTCGCTCCGAGTCCGTGGCCGAGGAGGAGTTCGACGTCGATCGAGCAGGCGGCGTCGAAGCCGGCTTGCTTCGCGCTCCAGATGAGGAGGGCGTCGTCGGGGTCTCCGCTGTTGAACAGTTGGACGCAGCAGAGCTTCATGAGCTCGGTGTCGCCCTCGCCCTGGGCGTGCTTCTCGCGTTCCGTGTGCTCGCCGAGCAGTGCGCGGATCTCGTCGAGGTGCGTGCGGTCGGGGCTGAGGCCGAAACGGCGCAGGCCGGCGTCCTCGTCCATCGGGTGGTCTCTCCTGGTCGTCCGGCAGTGGCCGTGGCCAATCATCGCTCATGGCACCGGCCGCGGCCGGGGAGCCGCAACGCGCCTGCGGGCGGCGGGGGTTGGCGGGGCAGGGTCCGGAGCCCGGCAGCGTGGGGGCGGGGCGCTTCGGGCTGCGGCCCGGTGGTGGGCGTGGCGGGGTGGGACCGTAGTGTCACCTGCATGGAGAAGACCGTCACGTACCTGGAAATGACCGACCCGGGCCAGCTGCGGCCGTCGCCGGCCGTGGATGCGCTGGGCCTCGTCGCGGCCGACGGGGCGTCCCCGGGGGTGCAGGCCGTGCAGGCGCGGGTCGGGGCGCCGCACGGCTGGCGCAGTACCGCCCGTACCGCTGCCGACTGGGCGGCGCACCTCGCCGAGCATCCCCGGCGCCGGTACTGGCTGCTGACGTACGGGGGAGAGCCCGCCGGGGTCGCCAACCTGGAGCCGCATCCGGGCGGCGAGGTGGAGATCACCACGTTCGGGCTCGTCCCGGAGTACGTCGGGCGCGGGCTCGGCGGCTACGCGCTGACGCTCGCGCTGCGCCAGGCGTGGGCCACCGAGCCGCTCGGCGCCGGGGCCGTGCGCCGGGTCTGGCTGCACACCGACACCGAGGACCACCCGAACGCGCTGCGCAACTACGAGAGCCGGGGCCTGCGCGCGTACCGGACCGAGACCGTCGGCACGGCCAGGGAAGGGTGCTGAACCAGCGGGCGACGGCGGGGGTGGCGGCGGTGGGGTGTGGTTACTGCGTGTCGGCGTCGATCACGGTCCAGGCCTTGGCCGAGGTGTCGTCCAGCCGCAGGTCGAAGGTGAAGGCGATCGGCCTGCGCTTGTGGGCGTCACCGCGCAGTACCTCTTCGGTGCGGCGGTCGACTTCGTAGTAGACGCCCTGCGCGTCGACCGCGACACGGAAGACGACCGGGTCGCGTGAGACCAGCGACCGCACCGTGACCGAGGTGACGGTGGCCTCGCGCAGGACGGTCCGGCGGGCCGTGCGGACGGCGGTGAAGTCGAGGCTGCCGTCGTTCATGACCCATTCCTCAAGGAACCGCTCGACGGCGACCTCCAGAACCGCCCTGTCGAACCGGCCGTCGAGGACGCTCAGATCGCCGGCGGCACGGTCGGCGTCCGTGCTCCACGAGATGTTGGTGAGGGAGAGGATGTCGCTCGCCCCGGTGACCGTGCTCTTCTGTGCGACCTCAAGCACCGCGTCCCGGGCGACCTCCTTCTGGTCCCAGCCGTCGGTCTCGATGGCGTTGCTCAGGTGGTGGGCTCCCTCGGTGGCCTGCTCGATCGAGGACACGATCCACTCGCCGGCCGCACTCTTGCGCAGCGTCCAGTACTCGACCGGGCGCGTCGAGCCGTCCTTGCGCACGGCCTGCCGGCCGTCGCCACGGCGTACGTAGTCGCGGAGCGTCGCGGTGATCCGGAAGGTGACGGTGTCGTTCACCTCGCCAGCCCGGTTGGCGACGTCGACCAGCTCGACGACCGGACCGTCGACGATCTCCACGACGTTGACCTCGCCACGCGACTCGTAGTCGCGCAGTTCCTCGGCCCACTTGCCGTACAGCACCGGGGACAGGATCCGCTGCAGCGTCGCGTGATCGTGTCCGGTCCACGCCCGCTGGGCCGTCACGTACAGCCACACCGCGCGCTGCTCCAGCGCCGCGCGGTCGAAGGTCGCATCGGTGTCGGCGATGGCATCGACCCGGGCCGAGACCTGGGCGGAGCGCTCGCGCGCCTGCTCGTCCGCACGGTGCGCCGTACGGTCCGAGACCGTGTTCAGGCCGCCCGCAAACGCCGCCTTGCGGCGCCGGGACCTGAGCCAGAGGATCAACAGGACCACGGCCACGATCACCAGCACGGCGACGAGCCCGCCGCTACCGGCCACGAAACCGGTCCCGAAGCCGACTCCGGAGCCACCTCCGGACCCGTGGAAGCCGCCGCCGCCGTGGCTGCCCCCGCCACCGCCGCCACCGCCGAACCCGTGACCGCCACCCCCACCGCGGGCATAGGCGACCGTCGGGCTGCTCAGCGCGACGGCTCCCGCGACCACACATATCCACCGGCGGACGCGCACCGGGGCCTCCCTCCAAAAACCGCAGACCTTCCAGGCGAACAAGCGTACAAGCCGAGGGTGTACCGGAAACATGGAGACCCACAGGTCACTGGCAGCGGGCAACGGCGGACCCACCAGGGCAGGGATCCCGGCATCGGAGGGGTCGCCGGCCGGCCCGGCCCCTCCCACATCGCGTCCGGGCGCACCGTGCGCTTGCCGTGGACCGGTGTCTTGCAGCGCGGGCAGATCAAAAGCGCCGACGACACATTTCGCATACCTATACGAACCATGGCACGCTGGTCGCAAGTGATAGTGCTCTACAGAGGAAAATCACCCATGACCCATGGAGCCCACCCCCACGCTCCTACCGTCCGCGCAAACATCGACCGGGCCCGCGGCTGCGAAGAATGCCGCAGCTGGGGCACCGTGATCACATCCGAGGGCCGCCACGAGCTGTGCCCCAAGTGTCAGCACCCTGATTGAGCACGCGACCTCCGCTCCCCGGCCGGCGGCCTCCCGGCCGCCTCCGACGAATACGGTCGGTGACCAACCCACCCCCGCACATCCCGGCCCAGGAACTCCTTCACAAGCCCCCTGAGCCGGAGAGGGATCACCCGGGGCGCTCCCCGGCGGGAAGAAGCCGGCGCGACCGGTTCCCGACCGTGCTCGCCGACCCAGCCGAGGCCGAGCAGGAGCCGGGCCGGCGGGAGTTCCTGGAGGTCTTCCGCTTCTCCTGCGGCCTGCTCGAAGAGGAGCCCGAGGCCTCAGGCCAAGCCGAATCCTGACCAAGCTGACGTGCCTGGCTGCGGACTGTGGTCCTCGCTGCGGCGGCCGGCTCGATGCGGTCGTGCTCGCCCTCGTGGCCGAGGATCGACAGCAGGTCGCCTTCGGCGAACCGTCTACGCCGCAGCCATGAGCACACGGCGAAACCCTCGACATCGAAGATCCCTCACCCCCCTCTGCCGGCCCCGGCGCCCGTCGCCGGACCGCACCCGGCCGCCACCTGTGCGCTGTCGGTGCCGCGCTCTAGGATCAACTTCGCGTGCCGAGCACCGGTGCGACACCTGGACGCAGCAGGGGGGACCACGATGGAGCGGACGAAGACGCACACGCTCACCGCAGCGGCCGGAGTGCTGGGGGTGACGCCGGCGTTCGCCGGGGCGGCATCGGCGCAGCCCGCCGACCCGGCACCGGCCTCGGACGAGCCCTTCGGCCGGCCGGGGACGGGCCAGATCCTGCCGCCGGCCCCGGACGAGGACACCATGTTCTCGATCCCCGACTGGATCGGGAACGGCGGCGCGGTGACGGCCTCGGTCATCGAGACGCTGCCGATCGCCGTCACCGTCGGCTGCCAGGGCGGCGGTTCGGTGCAGGTGCGCGTCGGCGGTCCGGCTCCGGCCGACTTCACGGTGCAGTGCCCGGTGGACTCCGTCGGCGTCGGCTCGGTGGACATCCCCGCGCGTCCCGGCCGGGACTTCCAGTTCACCGTGCACACCTCGGACCCGTCGATCCACTGGGGCATCAACGCCCTCCAGATCCGCCCCGCCGACTGACCCGGAGCGTCCGGGCCCGAGCCCGGGCCGGCCTCCGGGGCCGAGCGGACCCGAGACAGGGGACGGGACGCAGCCGCCGCGTGGCGAACCGGGGCAGGCCGACCCGGCAGGCCGAGGCGTGCCACCGAGCGGACACCGCCGGACGGCGGGCCGGGGTCAGCTGCCGGCCGGTCCCCTCAGGGTGGCGTCGCGGCCTCCGTCGGTCAGCTCCGCCCACCGCTCGTACTCCTGGCGCACGTACGGCCGGGCCGATGCCTCCCACGTGGACAAGGCGGGCCCGGCCGGGCCCAGGACGAACCGCCCGTCGGCCAGGTCGAAGGCGAGCAGCTCGTACGCGGCGCGCGCGGCCTCGGTGATGTCGCTCTCGTCACCGCTCTGCAGGGCCAGGCGGTCGGCCAGAGCGGCCCGGCGCAGCCGGAACTCCCGCTCCAGGGAGGCCCGCGGGTACTCGCCGTCGTGCCTGAGTGCGGTCCGTAGCCGGGTCACCGCCGCGTCCTCGGCCACCGGCCCCAGCGCAGCGGCGTACGCGCTCTCCGGCGCCGGGGCGTCGAAACCCTCGCCGGCATGTGAGTGGTGACCGGTCACGTGTGTCATCTCCTCGGGTCATGGCTGAAGTCCGGTGCGTACCAATCCCCTTGGGTGCCGGAGATGGTCCGCCCTCGCTTCGCCGGGGCGCCAGACTACCGTCTGCGCACGCGTGATGACGGCATGTCTACCGGGCAGTAGGGACCGGGACCCGGCACCCCGCCACGCAGGGCACGGACTGCGCGCATCGGGCGGCGGCGGCTCCGGTCGGTTCGTCACCGCACGACGGCGGGGGCGAGGGCTGCGGGGGCGAGCACGGTCGGGGTGCCAGTGCCGTCGGCGGGGACGGTCCACAGGTCGCTGCCGTCGTCGCTGGGGAGGGAGTAGGTGAGTGTGCGGTCGTCGAGCCACAGGGCCTGGTCGTCGAGGGAGCGGTCCTCGGCGGTCGCGGTCTCGGCCATGGTCGTCAGGTCGAGGACGTAGAGCCGCCAGGGCGCGTCCTCGCTCAGGCCGCGGACGCGTTTCTTGTAGGCGATGCGGGTGCCGTCCGGCGACAGGGACGGGCACTCGACGTTGTCGTGCAGTGTGGTGAGGGTGTGCCGGACGGCGTCCCCCGCCACCAGGTGGGTCCGTCCGCCCGTGGCGAGGGTGGCGTAGAAGTGCTCGTCGTCGGCGAAGGTGACGCCCCAGACGTTGGTGTCGGCGGCCCGGTAGGGCTTTCCGTCCAGGGTGACGGCGTAGGTCTCCAGGTCCTCCTGGAGGGTCCAGGTACGGGTGTCCAGGATCGAGGTCCGGGTGGAGAAGTCGGTGCCGGCGTAGGAGTCGCCGCCGACGAAGACCGTCCAGGCGACGAGGTTGCCCGAGGGTGACACCCGCGACCGGGTGGGGATGCCGGCGAGGTCGTAGTGGCGGCGCTCGTGCAGGTCGGCGTCGAGGACGACCGCGCGGTAGGTGTCCGCCAGGACGCCGTGGACGGCCTGGAGGCAGATCCCGGTACCGGCGGCGGCGTGGAAGCGCAGGCAAGCGGGCGTCGCCACAGTCCGGGTGCCCCGGGGATCGTCGAGGGGGACCGCGGCGAGGTGGTCGCGCTGGGTGCCCCAGGTCATGCTGCGGAACACCAGCCGGGCCCCGTCGCGGTGCGGGCCCAGGCTGACGGCGCCGGCCCGGGCCGGCGGCCCGTCGCCCGTCCGGCCCGCGCCCCGGGCCTGGTCACCGGCGTGCAGGACGGTCCACACGCCGGCCGCCGCGAGGACGGCGGCGGCGGTGCACAGGACGAGGAGACGGCGGCCGAAAGTCATGTACGGGTCCTCTTCGACAGGGTTCTTCGACGGGCAACGGGCGGACGGCGGACGGGGCGGGCAACGGGCGGACGGGGCGGGCAACAGGCGGACGCGGAGGAGCAAGCGCAGGGCGGGTGGTCAGTCGGCCGGATGCGCCCCGCCCTCGGTGGCCCGGCCCACCAGGCGGGTGGCGACCGCGACGGCGGCGGTGAGGGCCCCGGCCATCGCGGCCAGGGCGACGGTGTCGCCCCAGCGGCTCCAGAGCGCGCCGACCGCGATCGAGCAGGCGAAGCGGCCGGCCGCCTGACCGGTGCCGACCAGGGCGAGGCCCGCGCCGCGCCGTCCTGCGGGTACGGCGCTCGCCGCGGCAGCGGCCAGGACGCCGTCCGTGGCCGCGTAGAAGAGGCCGTGCAGGGCGAGGACGACGGCGGCGAGGACCGCGCCGCCGCTGGGCCGGGCGAGCAGCAGGCCGTAGCCGGCCAGCAGGGCGCCGTGCCCCAGGACGAACAGGCGCCGGCGCCCGATCCGGTCGGCGAGTGCACCGACCGGGACGGCGGCCAGCAGGTAGACGGCGGCGGTCCCGAGCGGCAGCAGCGGGAACCAGGAGGCGGGGAGGTCGAGTCGGCGCTGGAGCAGCAGGTAGACGAAGGAGTCGCTGACCGTGGCGAGGCCGAGGAGGGCGGCGCCCGCGGTGATCCTGCGCAGCGCCGGGAGGCGGAGCAGCTCGCGCAGGCGCAGCCGTGCCACGACGGCCCGCGGCGCCGGGCGCAGGCTGCGGCCGGGGACGAGGAGGACCAGGACCAGCACGCCGAGGGCGGCGACGTACGAGCTGACGAGGAACACGGCGTGGAAGCCGCCGGGGGCGCCGCGCAGGAGGAGGAACGCGAGGAGGGGGCCGCTCAGGGCGCCGACGGTGTCCATCGCCCGGTGGACGCCGAAGGCGCGGCCGCGCTGCTCGGGCGGGGTGGCGAGGGAGATCATGGCGTCGCGGGGCGCGGTGCGCAGGCCCTTGCCCACCCGGTCGACGGCGAGGACGAGGCCGATCAGCGGCGCCGTGCGGACGAGGAGGAGCGCGGGGCGGCAGAGCGCGGAGAGGCCGTAGCCGGCGGCGGCGACGGCCTTGTGACGTCCGCCGCCGCGGTCGCCGAGGAAGCCGCCGAGCAGCCGCAGGACGGCGGAGGCGCCGTTGAAGACGCCGTCCAGCAGGCCGAAGCCGAGCGGGGTGACGCCGAGGGCGGTGACGAGGTAGAGCGGGAGGACGGCGGTGACCATCTCGGAGGAGACGTCGGTGATCAGGCTGACCGTGCCGAGGGCCAGGACGGTGGGGGCGATCCGCGCGGACCGCCCCGGCCCGGGGGCCGGGGCGGCGGCGGACGCCGCGGGGCGGCGGCTGTCCGCGAGGTACACGCGTCAGCCCCAGACGCCGGCGATGTCGGTGGCGTCGGCGGCCTTGCCGGCGTGCTTGCCGACCCCCGCCAGGTCCTCAAGGGTGCGGAGCATGTCGTAGTGGTTGTACTTGGTGGTGGGCGCGCTGCCGGCCTTGACGGGCTGTCCGTACAGCACGGTGGGGATCTGGTTGCCGCTCTGCTTGTCGTCCTCGTCGTAGGTGACGACCAGCAGGCTGTTGTGGGTCTTGGCCCAGGAGGCGTACGCGCCGAGGTTGTTCTTGATCCAGCTGTCGCCGGTGCCCACGGAGCAGTTGTGCATGTCGCTGCAGAGGTTGGGGGTGACGAAGGAGACCGTCGGCAGCTTGGTGAAGTCCGTGGGGAACTGGCCGAAGGTGTGGCCGGTGCTGGTCGGCACGTTCTTGAACGCGAACCAGGGGTTGTGCTTCTGGGCGTAGTTGCCGCTCTTGCAGGTGGTGGAGCCCTCGCTGGGCAGCGACTCGTTGTAGCTGCCCCAGGTCTTCCCGGCCGCGGTCAGCTCGGAGGCCAGGTTGGCGGCCGACATGGAGCCGACCGTGTAGCAGTCGTCGCTGGTGATGCCCTGGGTGCTGCCGGAGAAGACGGCGAAGTAGTTGGGCTGGCTGGGGTGGGTGATGCCGTAGGAGGCCTTGAGGACCGCGCCGCCCGTCGCGAGCGAGTTCAGGTACGGCGCGTCCTTGCTGCCGATGATCTGCTTGTAGGCGTGGTTCTCCATCATGACGACGACGACGTGGTCCGGCTTGGGCACGGCCACCGCCGCGGAGGCGGAACCGATGCTCACCGTGGCGGTGGCGGTGCCCGCCGCCAGCGCCGTCGGCAGGGCGACGGCGAGCAGGAGCTTCTTCCGGGAACGGCGGTGACGACGGGGGGTGACGGCGGACATGCGTGTCTCCTGTCTGGGGAGGTGGGTGGGGAGGTGGGACGCCGACCGGTACCGGAGCGTGGTGTCCCTGCGCCCGGGACCGACGGGGAACGGGACACCCGGATTGCCGGTACCGGCCCGGGCTACGGAGGCGGCGGTTGCTTCAGGGGCCCCGAGCCGTGGTCATCGGCGAGGCTCCGGCTACCCGGCGGCGTTTGCCGGCCCGCCGACGTAGAGGAGCCGGTTGGGGGTGCCGGTCCCCGCGTTGCCGATCTTGCCGGGGGTGGCGGCCTTGATCAGCGCGTCCTGGACCTGGGCGGGGGTGGCCGTGGGGTGGGCCGACAGGTAGAGGGCCGCGGCGCCGGCGACGTGCGGTGCCGCCATCGAGGTGCCCGTCAGATTGTGGCTGTCGTTGTCGCCGGTGTTCCAGGCGGAGGTGATGCCGGTGCCGGGGGCGAACAGGTCGGTGCACGTACCCCAGTCGGAGTCCGAGCGGCGCTGGTCGTCGGACGTGGAGTTGTTCACCACGATGGCCTCGCCGATGTCACCGGGCGAGTTCCTGCACGCGTCGGCGTTGCCGTTGCCGGAGGAGACCACCCAGGTGACCCCGGAGGCGATGGAGTTGCGGATCGCCTTGTCCTCGGCGGCGCTGACGCCGCCGTTGATGCTCATGTTGACCACGGCCGGCTTGACGGCGTGCTTGGTGATCCAGTCGGCGGCGGACACGATGGCCGAGGTCGGGATGGAGTCGTTGCAGGGGGTGACGCGGACGGAGACCAGCTTCACGCCCTTGGCCACGCCGTAGTCCCTGCCGCCGATGGTGCCCGCGACGTGGGTGCCGTGCCCGATGCAGTCGGCGCCGTTGCGGCCGTCGCCGACCAGGTCCACCCCGATGACGGCTCGCCCGCCGAACTGGGTGTGCGTGGTGCGCAGTCCGCTGTCGACCAGGTAGACGGTGACGTTGGAGGCGGTGTTCGGCGCGGTGTAGCTGTTGTCCAGCGGCAGGTTGCGCTGGTCGATCCGGTCCAGACCCCAACTGGCCACCGAGGAAGCCCGGGTGGCCTCCGGAGCCGACCCCGAGTGCCGGACGCTGTCCTGCTCCACGGACTCGACCGCCGGGTCCGACGCCACCGACTTCGCCTGGGCCGGTGTCATCTCGGCGACGTAGCCCTGCAGCGCCGTGTCGAAGACGGTGCGGACGGAACCGCCGTGGGCGTTCGTCAGCCGGCCGGCGACGGAGGCGGCCGACGTCTGCGCGGCCTGCACACCGTGGGCGGTGGCCGCCCGGCCGGCTTCTGCGGCGGCTCCCTGGGCGACGTCCGAGGACGCCACCGCGCCGTCCTTGAACACCACCAGGTAGCGGCCGGCTATGGGTTCTGCAGCCGTCCGCGCCTCGTCGGTGGAGTGCGGGGCGGCGTTCGCCGGGCTGATCACCACGGCGGCCGCTGCGGCGGCGACGACGGTGGCGGCGACGATCACGGTCGTCGGCTTCGTCCCGCGGGCGTGACGGCGGGTGCGGCGGGTGCGGTACAGGGACAAGGCAACCCCTTGGGGGAGTGCGGCGAGGGTTCGCCGGTTCGGGAACGCAAACGGGGGACGCGTGTCGGCCGACGACGAGGAGGCTGTCGCCGTTCGAGCGGATCCATGACGGTCGGGCTCATCCGGCCTGCGGCACGCGGGTGGGGACGGCGGGTGGGGACGGCGGGTGGGGACGGCGGGCGGCCCGGGTGGCGGTGCGGGGCGTCGGGTCGCGCGGCCCCGGGGCGTTGTCCGGAGGTGGGGGCGAGGGCCCGGGGCCTTTGCGACTGGCCTGCGGAAGCCCCGCCCGTCACGCCCTCTTCGCCACGGAGCTCACGTCGGACTCCGACCGCTTCTCGCCGGACTCCGACCGCTTCTCGCCGGGCAGCGAGGCGGTGGAGGCCTGGGCACCGGCGGGGACGAGCGCGGCGACGCAGACCACGGTGCCGGCGCCGGGGGCGAACTTCTTGGGCATGGACGTTCTCCTGCTGTGGGGTCAGGGAGGTGGTGGTGCTGAGCGGGGGCTGCTCACCCCGGCCCGGTCGTCGGGGGCACGATCGAATCCCGGGGAACGGGCCCACCCACCGCACCGTGCGGAGGATTCGCGCTCCGGCCGGTGGGGGGCCGTGGTGAATAGAAATACCGTCAGAAATGCTCCGCCAGGCGCCACTTGCCGCCATTGGCGCGTTGTGGCCACAAAGGTCGGATACGGCCGGTCGCGCGGCGAGTGCGGGCACCCACCCACCGGAACCGCTCCCGACCTGGTCAGATCCAGCCGTTGCGCGCCGCGTGCAGCGCCATCTGGAAGCGGGTGACCGATCCGGCGCGGGAGTTGAGCTGTTCGAGGTGGCGCGAGAGGGTGCGGCGGCTGACACCCAGCAGTTCGGCGATGGTGTCGTCGGTGACCCCGGTGGCGAGCAGCTCGATGATGCGCCGGTGGATCGGGGCGAGTGCCGACGGCACGCGGCCGCTCAGGTGCATCGGCAACGCCGTCCGCCAGGACGCCTCGAACAGCCCCGTGAGCGCGGACAACAGGCTCGACGGACGGACCAGCAGCAGGGAGTCGTTGACCTCCGCCTCGACGAACGACATCGACACGATGGCCAGTCTGCCGTCGAAGATGGTGAGCTTCACCGGCACGGTGGGCAGGATCCGGGCCTGTTCCCCGGCAGCGATGCACGGCTTGATGTTGACGGCGTAGTAGGCGGCGTCCTGGACGGCGGACCTGGAGTACACGACCCGGTACGCCACGCCCTGCCGGAGGTTCTCGATCTGGATCGGGTTGGCCGCCCGATTCGTGTGGTAGGGCGGCGAGTCGAAGCGCAGGACCTCGCTCTCGGCGGCCGCTTCGATGGTCTCGATGCGCTCCACGATGGAGTCGCCGGTGACGACCTCGACCAGGTTCTCGGTCGGTTGGGGACTGACCGAACGCCGGTACCCGCCATAGGCGTTGACGGCTGCCTGCTGGGCCTCGCGGAGCTCCGCGGCGCGGCTGTGCGCCAGGAACTCCAGGGCGACGGTGGGCTCCACGGGCACGTGCCGACGCCCCCCGGTCTCCGAGACGGTGACCAGGCCCAGTCTGCGCAGCTGTGCGAGGTCCTCGTCGAGTGCCGGGTCCCCGTCCGGGCCGCGGTCCCCGGTGGCTTCCCGGTCACGCCCCGGGTTCCGGGCCGGATTCCGGGCCGGATTCCGGGCCGGCTCCTCGCCGTCGCCGGACCGGACGGCGAGCAGCGCCGCGTAGGCCTCCGCTTCACGGCGCGTCAGTCCCAGACGACACAGGTGCGTCGGCAGGTCCTCGTCGGTCATCAGCGTTCCTCCCGGTGAGGGCAGGCCGACTCGCGCGGGCACCGGAAACGGCACGGCCGCTCCGGCCCGTCGCTGCCGGCTGCGTGCGGTGTGCCCGGCATCGTGACACGTACCAATCGGTAGGTGTCGGGCGGGACCACCCCGAGCCAAGATCCACACCGGGCCCGACCGAGATCCACACCACCGGCCGAACCCCGGACCAGCCCGGCATCCGGAAGGAGGCCCGCACCCGCGAACTGGCGGACCTCGCGCACCGTACCCACGGTCAGGTGGCCGTCCCGACCGCGGTGTTGCTCATCCTGGTGGCCGTCTTCCTCACCCGGTGCCTGCGACGCGGCAAGTCGCCCCGGCTCAGGGTAACGACGTTACCCATGGGATACAGTGTTACCGTGAACACGCCCTACCAGGACGCTCAACGCGCCGGCCAAGCAGCCGTACGCACCGTGATCCTCGACCACGCCATCGACCTGCTGGTCACGGAGGGGCCCGCCGCGCTGACGATGCGGCGGATCGCGACCGGGATCGGCGCCTCGACCAAGGTCCTGTACACCATGTTCGGCGGCAAGGAAGGGCTGGTCGACGCGCTGTACCGGGAGGGGTTCGCCCGCCTGCGGCGCGTGCAGCAGCAAGTCCCGCGGGCGGAGGACCCGTTGACCCACCTCAACGACCTCGCGGCCGCCTACCGCGCACACGCACTGGCCGAACCGGCCTACTACCGGGTGATGTTCGAGCAGGCGATGCCCGGCTTCCGGCCGAGTGCCGAAGCCCTCGGCGCGGCCGAGAGCGCCTTCGACGGCTCCGTGGCGGCCGTTCAGGCATGCATCGACTCCGGCGTGTTCGGGCCGGGAGACGCGCACGAGATCTCGAAGCTTCTCTGGGCGGCGGCACATGGGGCGGTGAGCCTGGAGATCGCCGGCCACTTCCCGCCGGAGGCCGCGGCTCGCCGCTTCACCACACTGATGGCGGCGGTGGGACACGCGTTCCTCGCCGACGAGCAGGGACAAGGACGGACGTCATGACGATCAACCGCTATCTGTCGGGGAGTTTCGCGCCGGTCACCGAGGAGGTCACCGCGTTAGACCTGCCGGTCACCGGCCGGATCCCGGCCCACCTCAACGGCCGCTACCTGCGGAACGGCCCCAACCCGCTCGGCATCGAGGACCCCGCCGCCCACATCTGGACGCTCGGTGCCGGCATGGTGCACGGCGTCCGCATCCGCGACGGCCGGGCCGAGTGGTACCGCAACCGCTGGGTGCGCTCATCGGCCGTCACCGACCGGCTGGGGGAACCACGGCGTGGGACTCCCGTCGACGAGCGGCTGGACATGGCGCCGAACGTCCAGGTCGCGGGGCTCGCGGGCCGCACGTTCGCCCTGTTGGAGGGCGGGATACGCCCGTACGAACTCAGCTACGACCTCGACACGGTGGGCCCCTGCGATCTCGGAGCGACTCCTGAGGGCTACAGCTCCAATGCCCATTCCGTCTTCGACCCGCACACCCGGGAGCTGCACTCGCTCGCCTTCCTGTACGGCTCGCCGCACGTCCAGCACATCGTGATGAACGAATCCGGCACGGTGGTGCGGACCACGCTGATCCATACGCCCGGAAATCCCTACATGCACGACTTCGCGCTGACCGAACACCACGTGGTCCTCTTCGACGCACCGGTGGTGTTCAGTGCCGCTCAGCTGCCGACCGGAGTCCCCTTCGTCTGGGACGAATCCCACCAGGCACGGGTGGGAGTGATGCCGCGCACGGGCGGCGAGGTGCGCTGGTTCGAGGTCGCCCCCAGCCTGGTGGGCCACACGCTCAACGCCTACGACGACGGCACGGACGTGGTCGTCGACATCGTCCGGCACCCCGAGGGCTTCGACATCAGGGACTTCGGCACCAGCCGTCCCACTCTGGACCGCTGGCGGGTCGACCTGGTCACCGGAAAGGTCCGCGAAGACCGGCTGGACGACCGCATCCAGGAGTTTCCCCGGGTCAACTCCCTTTGCGTCGGACGCCCTCACCGATACGGGTACTCGGCCGCGGTCGAGCTCTACGCACCGCCCACCGGTCCGGGCGACCCGCGGCCGAACGAGGGGTTCAGCAGTGCGCTGCTCAAGCACGACCTGGTACGCGGTACGACCGAGGCACACGAGTTCGGCCGGTTCGGGGCCGTGGGCGAGGGCGTGTTCGTCCCCGCGGAGTTGCCCGTCGCCGAGGACGACGGATATGTGATGGCTTACGTGCACGACCCCGAGCGCGGCGCGGCGGATCTGGTGATCCTCTCCGCCCGGGACTTCACGGGCGAGCCGGTCGCCCGCGTCCACCTTCCGGTGCGGGTCCCCCTCGGCCTCCACGGCAACTGGGTCCCGGGGGACCCATGGAGCGGCGCCCGTCCCTAGGGACCGTCTTCAGGTGATCAGCGACCGGACGGTGGAGCTACTGGAGGCGTGTCGCGGTCCGGACGAGGTCGGCGACGGCCCTGGACCGGCTGTGCGGCGGCCAGGCGATCACGGTGGTGACCTTCGGCGCGTCCAGTACGGGCACGGCAGCGAGGTCGTCGTGCAGTTGGGACCGGCAGGACTCCGGTGAGACCGAGCAGGCCCGGCCGAGCGCGACGAGCTGCAACAACTGCGCGTGGTCGCGGACCTGGGGGCCGGGCCCGGGCGGGTAGGTGCCGTCGGGGTCGGGCCAACGGGGCAGGGGCAGACCCGGGAGCCCGGTGATGTCGGCCATGTGCACATGGGCCCGGGCGGTGAGCGGATGCCCGGCCGGCAGGACCACCACCTGGCCCTCCGTGCCGAGTTCCTCGATGTGGAGCCCGGCCGTCGAGTCGAACGGCCGGTGCAGCAGCGCCACATCGGCCTGACCCTGGCGCAGGAACCGCCCCTGCTCGGCCGGTCCGCACAGGATGACCTCCACGGGCACCGCACCGGGTTCGGCGGCGTACGCGTCGAGCAGGTTCGCCAGCAGTTCACGGGACGCGCTGGCCTTCGTGACCAGGATCAGGCCGGGGCCGTCGGTCGCGGAAAGGGCCGCGCGACGGGTCCGGCGTTCGGCGGCCTCGACCGCTCCCAGGGCCGCCCGGCCCTCGACCAGCAGCACCGCGCCGGCCTCGGTCAGCGCGACGGTTCGGCTGGTCCGATCCAGAAGCAGTACCCCGAGCCGCCGTTCGAGCTGCTGGATCGCCCGTGACAGGGGTGGCTGTGCGATGCCGAGGCGCTGGGCGGCACGCCCGAAGTGCAGCTCCTCGGCGACAGCGACGAAGTACTGCAGTTCCCGCGTCTCCATGCGGTCACGCTACCCCGGATCAATACCCGGACGGTATCGGTGTCCACCCGATCGGTCTTGGACCACGGCCCCGGGTCGGGAGCAGCATGGTTCCCATGAGCGAACGAACGATCGCGCTGGTGACCGGCGCGAACAAGGGAATCGGCTACGAGATCGCCACAGGCCTGGGCGCCCTCGGCTGGAGCGTCGGAGTCGGCGCCCGCGACACCCAGCGCCGCCAGGCCGCGGTGGACCGACTGCGCGCGGCCGGCGTCGACGCGTTCGGTGTCCCCCTGGACGTGACCGACGACGCGAGCGTGACCGCTGCCGCACGGCTGATCGAGGACCGTGCCGGGCACCTCGACGTGCTCGTCAACAACGCCGCCATCACCGGCGGCATGCCGCAGGAACCCACCCGGGTCGATCCCGCCACGATCCGAACGGTCGTGGAGACCAACGTGATCGGCGTCATCCGCGTCACCAACGCGATGCTGCCGCTGCTGCACCGCTCCGCCTCACCGCGGATCGTGAACATGTCCAGCAGCGTCGGCTCCCTCGCCCGGCAGTCCGGAGCCGATGGCGAGCAGGCGATCGGCCCGGTGGCCGCGGCGTACTCGCCGTCGAAGACGTTCCTGAATGCCGTCACACTCCAGTACGTCCGGGAGCTGAGCGGTACGAACATCCTGATCAACGTCGGCTGCCCCGGCTACGTCGCGACCGACCTCAACGGCTTCCGCGGGGTGCGCACCCCCGAACAGGGCGCGGCGATTGCCGTCAAGCTCGCAACACTGCCCGACGGCGGCCCGACCGGCCAGTTCTTCGAGGACGCCGGCGCAGTGCCCTGGTGAGGGGCAGGGCGGCCGTCCCGCACTGGTTCCCCCGCCCTTGCCGTGCAGCGGACCGGAGCCGTCCCTGACCGCCGGTCAACCAAAATATGACGCAGGCCGACTGCCGGCAGGTTGCCGGCCGGCGCGGGTCCCGGCCGGTCGGGGACGTCGGTGGCCACCGGCGACGAGCCCGCCGCACCCTCACTCGCACGGGTGACGCACGGACTGGCGTCACCCGTGTCGGGGGCGGGTGCGCGGGAGGCTTGCCGCCCGCGCACCTCGGTGGAAGGTCTGTGATGGCGTTCGGCGTCCGCTCCGAGCTCGCTTCGATCCGGTTGGCGCCGGGGGCCGGCCGGTGCTGGGACACACCCCGGCCATGGTGCGGGATCCGCTGGCCTTCCTGGACGGACTACCCGGTGACCGGCCGTTGCTGCGGCTGCGGTTGGGGCCGAGCACCCTGGTCCTGGTCTGCGACCCGCAGCTGGTCCGCCAGGTCTTCCTGGACGACCGGACCTTCGACAGGCGCTCGCCCACGCTGGCCGAGTACCGGCACCTGCGGCCCGTCGTCCTGGGCGTGCGCCCGCTGCACGAGCTGTACCCGCTCATCCACGAGCGGCCCGTACCCGCGCACCTGCTGGGCCACCCCGTGGTCGAGGCCCTGGGCGCCATGATGGTCAACTTCCACGTCCTGGCCAACGACGTGCACTCCCTGGCCAAGGAACTGCGCGGGGAGAGGCACCCCCTCAACACCGTGCTCGTCCTGCGCGCCGAGAGGGGCTTGACCCCACGTGCACGAAGCCGACGGCGCACCGGCCCGGGCATCAACTCGCCCGAATCGATCGTCAGTAGTGTGACCAGTAAGGGTCGTCGGTGGTCGGGGGCACGACGGTCAGCTGGTGCGAGTAGTCGTCCAACCGGTGGCCGGGCTGGGAGGGGTCCTTGCCGTACACCTCGGTGCCCGCGTTGTGGACTCCGTCCATGAAGGCCTGGAGGCTGACCCCCGGGGTGTCCATCTCCAGGGTGACGAGGACGCCGTCGGGTGAGGTGGCGGAGATCTGGCGCTCATCGGTCGGGAAGGTGTCGGTGTTGGCGCCGACGAAGTTCTGGAACTTGCCGACGGTGTAGCCGTGCGCGGTCCAGTACTGGGCGAGCTGGTCGGCGAGGACCTTGTACTTCGACCGGTCGATCCGGGCCTGGAGCGACCACATGCGGTACACGTGGGAGGTCGGCATCGGTTCGCCGTCCCAGTGGTCCGGGTCGCGGACCACCCAGTACCAGCCGTCGGAGTGCGCGACCTGCGGGGTGATGGCGCCCACCGAGCCTTCGAGGGCGCTCTGGATACTGTCCCGGGCCTTCCCGGCGTCCGTCCCGGGCTCGTCGTGCCTGGCGATCGGGCCATGGCCGTGGTCCCAGGCCCAGTTCGCGGTCGCGACTGCGCCGATCAGAAGGAGGGGGAGCACCATGCCGAGAACGACCGGCCACCTGCGGGCCGTCGTGCGGTCACCGGTCTGCATCTGTGTCGTCCCCCGTGTCGGCCGATCCGCTTGCGTTCTTGATCACGCTACTGACGTGCAGTACCGCAGTCCTGAGCACGTGTACTCAGATCCGGGCTCAGGCCGAGGCCTGCAACCACGAGCGTCGACGCACCATGGGGGCGCGTGAGCCGGGCGTTCGGACCGGCATTCCGGCATTGCCACCACAGGTCACCGCAAGCACGGGCAGGTGACGTGACCCCTGACGTCCGTCAAGAGCACGCAGCATCAAGTGACATGGCTGAGAACAGAGGAGGGCTCCGCGCTCCGAGGGTGGCGAGAGCAGTGCAAAGAGAATCAGGTCCTGTCCGGAGTCCGGATCCACCTACGTGCAGTCAAGAGCAACGGGATTGCGCCTCCGCCGCCCCGGACTACCCGCAGCCGGTACGTCACCACTCCCTGCCGCGCCTGACCAGGACCGCCAGCACCACCACGGCGGGCACTCTGATCAGCAGGGACACGGCAAACGCCACGTAGGAATCACCGTCGCCCCCCATCGTCATCACGTCGATCACGGTACCGATCAGCATCAGGGTCACGCTCGCGGCCGCGGCCCACGCGACCATCCGCGAACGCCCCGTCAGGAGAAACGCGGTGACGATCAGTGCGGCGCACTGGAGCAGGTCCTCCGTGCCGATCCACATCTCGGGCCAGGTCCCGAGCCACGTTTGCCCCGCCGCGTTCGACCCGAACAGCGCCACCACGACCAGTGCTCCGCCCAGCACCCTGCGCCGACGCGCCGATTGCGGCTCGTCGGCCCCCAGCCGGTCGAGCAGGTCACGCAGCGGCCGGTCCGCACGTATACGACTTCCCATGACCGGCACCATATCGGCACGCCACCGCGGCCCGGGCGCCCTTTCCGGCTGCACCCCCGCCCGGTGGCGCAGCGTGGCCGCGGCCACGGCGGTGACGGCGGTGGGCAGTTGGGCGATCCAGGCCGGGTGGTCCGTCGCAACCGGTACATAGCCCAGCTGGGCGCCCGAGAGCTTCGCGACGCAGCGGCGGGCACCGCACGCCCTCGGAGGGCCCGAGCGGAAGCCGACGCGGCTTACCCCCACACCCGGACGCCGCGGGCAACACCAACCCGCACCGGCCGGAACAACGGGCCCGAGCCCGGCGGGTAGCCGGCGCCGAGCGGACCCGAGACGGGGGCGGCGCGGAGGCGCCGCTCGGCGGACCATCGCGACCAGTCAATAGATCCGGTCACCGGAGGCGGCCCGCGGCCGAAGCAGCCCTCGGGGCCGCCTGCCCGCCGGCGGACGGGCCCGCGCGTCTCGCAGGGAACCTGCCGGGGCCGGCGGACGTCCGGGGAGACGTACCCGATTCCCCGGACCATCGAGGAGCCCGCCGTGTCCGACTTCCTGCCGCCGCCCGCCGAGTCCTGGCTGCTGGGCGGAGTGACCGCCGTGCTGCAGGAGGGCATAGGGCAGCAGCTGGGGTACTGGGTGGAGCCGGGCGGCGTGCTGAGCCACGACGACGGGAGCGGCAACGGCTGGCGGCTGACCTGGCTGCCCGGAGGCCGGGCCGTGGTCAGCGGCTTCGACGTCGACTTCAGCACCGCGCGCGACGGGCAGGAGCTGCTCGCGGGCGCGCCGCGCTGGGTGCCCGCGCCGGCGGACCGGGCCGGGTTCTGCTTCTGGTGGGAGCCGGGGGACGGGCAGTGGCGGTGCGCGCCCGGTGTCACGGACCCCGGCGCGCGCCTGACCGGCTCGGCGACGAAGGCCGAGGACCTGCTGGCCGACCGGGTCCACGAACGCGTCCCGGAGGAGGAGGACGAGTGGGCGTATGTCGCCGGGTTCTACCGGCGGCTGGAGGAGCTGCTGGACGCGGCCCGGGCGCAGCGCCTGACCGTGGAGGAACTGACGCCGGTCCTGGCCTACCTGGCCGATCCCGAGGATCTGCGTCCGGCCGCTGCCCTCGCGCTCGCCGCGCAGGCCGGCTTCACGCCGGGTACTCGCGAGCCGCGGAACCCGGCGGGAGCCTGACGCCGCCACGAAGTGTCCTGGTGAGCGGCTACGACCCCGATGACAGGAGCCCGCAGGACGTCGCGCGAGCGGTCAGGGGGTCCGGATCCGCGTCGGACGCCGATGCAACAGTCGGTACACCAAGGACCGCCGGGCGGGCTCCCGATGGCCTCTGCTCAAGGGCCGATAGGCTGACGGTATGACAGGAGTGCTGGAGTTCGGCGTGCTGCTGGCGCGCCTGATGGAGCATCGAACGATCGATGTCTCCGTGCTGTCGACGGCGGCCGGCACCGGGACGGAGGAGCTGCAGGCCGTACTCGACGGACGGGCACCGACCGAAGGGCTGCTCAGGGCCCTCGGACCGGCGCTCGGGCTGCACACCGCCGACCTGTTCGTCCTGGCCGGGCAGCCGGTACCCGACGACCTGACGCCGGTCACCCGCAATCCGCACTGGTCGGTCAGCCATGTCGTCTACAACACGATGGTCATGCCCACCGGGAACCGGCGCCTGCTGCTGGACGCGATCCGGGCGCAGCCCTTGGTCCGGCGGGAGGGAAGGGGTGGTGTCGACCGGCCGCACCACCGGTACGAGCCGGGCTTCGGCGCGGTGCTGCTGCAGCTGGCGCACAGTCGCAACCTCACCTGGCTGTCTACGGCGAAGGCCCTGTACGCGGTGACGGACGGGCGGATCTACCTGGCGGCGTCCACGATCGGCGGGGTGGGCCGCGGCAGCGTCGAAGCGACCCCCGAGCTGGTGGCCGGTTTCGCTGGCGTGCTCGGCATTCCTCCCGGCGATCTGGCCGCGCTCGGCGGCATCCGCCTGCCCGACGACCTGCCACCGCTCCACTCCCGGGCCGCCGACGTGGCCGCGGTGATCTGGGAGACCCGACGCCTCACCACCGCCCAGCTCGACGCGGTCGAGCAGCTCTCCCGCCACCTCGCCGGCCGCTGACCGGCCGGCCCCGCCAAGGCCCCGGAACCACCGACGCCCACGGCCGGACCTGGACTCGCGCATCAGGCCGGCGGAACAGCCGGCCCGACCCGAGCGGACCTGGAACATGACTCCTCATGAACAGCACCTCAAGTGCCATGGGTGACCGCCCGCTGGTCGGACCAGCACGGCATTCGGGCCGGGTCGCAGGCTCCACTGCCTGAGCCGGACCCGCACGGCGGGTTCGGTGAGGGCATGAAGCAGCACCCGAACGCGCCTGCCGGTCAGCCTCACCGGCACCGCGTAGCGGTTGGTGCGAACCACCTCCTCAGTCGTCGTGGGTGAGGAAGAGTCGGGCCAGTCGGGGAAGGCGCGCATGCATCTCTGAGGCGTCGTCGAAGTCGAAGTCCTCGCCCATGTCGGCAGGCTCCCGGTCGGTGCGGGGTCCGCAGAACCGTGCGTAGTCGTCGTAGAAGCTGCCGTCGGGTTCTTTGCCGCTGATGCGCTCGTAGGCGTAGGAGGCTGCGTAGTTGACGGTCTCGTTGAACAGGGCCTCGTCGTCACCTTCGGCTGCTGCAGCGATGACATCCGGATTCTCGGCGAGCACGTCAGGTGTGGTGGCGGCCCGGTCGTACCAATCCCGGCCCTGGGCGATGAGTCCGGCGCGGAAGTCCATGAAGGCGTCGTCGGAGCATCCTCCACCGATGAGATAGCCGGCGGCCCACATGTCCCAGCGGTGGATCGCCCCGTGGAGCTGATCAAAGCACTGCTGGTATTCGAGGATCGTCTGCTTCGACATCGCCGCGAGCCGCTCGACCAGGGCCGATGTGAAGGCCTGGGCCGGGTCGCCGGGTGCCGAGGCTGCGTCGGTGCGGGCTCCTTCGATGACGGCCCAGAACTCGTCGAGGTTCATGGCCGGACCCTCTCACCCGGTACTGACAAACAGGTACCGCGGCTACGCCGAAGCTGTGCCGGCCACCCAGGACCGCCAGACATGGCGGGTGTTCGGCACGTCAGGGCGGTCAAGGAGCCAGTGCACGTACCCTGCCTGGCACCGGGCCCACGGACTGTCCGAGTCGACTGCACGATCGAGCCGGTCGCGCAGGTCGGCGCTGTCGACGGCCCGGGCGACCCGTACGTATTCGCGGTCCTTGCAGCGGTACGCACGGTGGACGACGATCTCGACCAGATCGATGAGCTTCGCCTTCACCGCGTCTCGTCGTCGCGCCGTCACGCTCCGGCTGCCGCGCTCCGGCCACCCCGCTCAGGCCGCCGCGCTCTCCGCCGCGATCATCGCGATCAGTCCGGAGCGCCCGTGTTCCGCCAGGTGCCGACGCTGGCGTTCGGCGCCGTTGCCCTCGTCCAGCAGGCGGTCGACCAGCGGGACCACCGCGCGGGTGTCACCCAGTTCGTCCATGACCGGACCGAGCGCGGCCAGCATGGAGGCGACGAGCTCGCCGGTCGGCCGGGAGAGTCCCGTCGCCGGGTCGTGCAGGGTGCCGTCCATTCCGTACCGGGCGGCGTGCCAGCCCGCGCCGTCCAGGCTCTCCGGCGTCCGCTCCGGTGCGGGACGTCCGGCGGCCGCGTCCCGCATCGCCGTGACGACCAGCGCGCGCACCAGCCCGGCCAGCATCACCGCCTCGTCGGCGCGCAGTTGGACGTCCATCGCGCGCAGTTCGATGGTCGGGAACTTCGCCGAGAGCCGGGCCTGCCAGTACAGCTGGCCGCGGTCGCGGATCAGCCGGGCGTCCAGCAGGTGGTCGATGCGGCGGTCGTAGTCCTCCGCGTCCGTGAAGTACGGCGGGATCCCGCTGATCGGCCAGCGGCTGAAGACCACCGTGCGCCAACTCGCGTAGCCGGTGTCGGAGCCGTACCACAGCGGCGAGTTGGCCGACAGCGCAGTCAGCACCGGCAGCCAGGGCCGGAGGCGGTTCAGCACCTCGACACCCGTCTGCGGGTCGGGCACGGCCACGTGTACGTGCATGCCGTTGATGAGCGCCTCGTCGGCCAGCCGCGACATGTTCTGCCTGATGGCGCGGTAGCGCGGGGCGTCGACGATCGCCGGGGGCGTGGAGGGGGCGTACGGGGCGGTGCCGCACGCGGCGAGCCGGCAGCCGGCCGTCTCGGCGGCGGCCGCGAGCGCGTGCCGCAGGCGCAGCAGATGGCCGCCGACCTCGGCGAGGTCCCGGCAGACCGGGGTGGCCACCTCCACCTGCGCCTGGAGCAGCTCGTTCTGCAGCTCGGTGTGGTGCACGGCGGGGTGCAGTCCGGCGGTCTCCTGCACCGCGTCGACGTGCGGCAGCGGCAGACCGCTGTCCGGGTCGAGCAGCAGGTACTCCTCCTCGACGCCGATGGTCGGACGGCCGCCCGCATCCAGGGTGAGCCCGCCGTCACCGCCTGTCATGCCGGTGCCAGTGCCCATAACTGCGGGTTACCCGCCCATCCGATGGCCAACCGGCGCAGGCGCAGCCCGGCCGGCCGCTTCGGGGCGCCCGGCCCGTTCGCGGACCTGGAGCCGGCGCGGATCGTCCGGCACCGGGACGTCACGTGGCAGTGTCGACGTCACGTGGCGGTGTCAGTGGCAGGGGCTACGCTCCCCACACCCTGAGGAAACCCTGGAAGACCGCCCCTCGACTTCGCCTACAGGAGGCGGTCTTCCGGCCGCCCCCGCCGACATCACCGGCGGAGGGCGCGTGGACATCGGCTCCCTCGGGATCTATTCGGCCCAGGCGCGCGTCAGCAGGGCGCCGAAGGTGGCGGGCTCTCGCCCGATCAGCTCGGCCAGCGTCGAGTCGACGGCGGAGAACTCGCCGTTCCGCGCTGCTGCGAAGATGCTCACCATCAGGTCGGCCAGCGGGGCCGGGGCGCCGTGCGCCAGTGCCTGCTCCCGGAAGGCGTCGTCGGGGACGACGGTGCGGGTGAAGGGCCGTCCGGTGGCCCGGGACGCGGTCTCGGCGATGGCGCTGAAGTCGAGCGTCGCCGCGCCGGTGAGCGGCGGGGTGGGCCCCTCGAAGCGGCCCTCCTCCGCGGTGAGGATCGCCGCGGTGGCCTCGGCGAGGTCGTCGTGGCCGGTCCAGGCGACGGGGCCGTCGGCGGGGAGGGCGATGTCGCCGGTGTGGCGGGCGGACTCCAGGAACAGCAAGGCGCTGGCCGTGTAGAAGCCGTTGCGCAGCGCGGTCCACGGCAGACCGGTGGCGCGCAGCAGGTCCTCGGTCCGGGCGTGGTCACGGCATGCCTGGAAGCGGGAGTCGTGGGCGGCGCCCGTCTGGCTGGTGTAGAGGATGCGGCCGACGCCGGCCTTCACGGCTGCGTCGATGGCGGTGCGATGGCCGCTGACGCACTCCTCGCCCGTGCGGTCGAGGGAGACGAGGAGCACCTGCTCGGCCCCTTCGAAGGCGTGCACGAGCGAGGCGGGGTCGTCGAAGCTGCCCTGCCGGACACGAACGCCGCGGTCGGCGAGGTCCTGGGCCTTCCGAGGGTCGCGGACGCTGACGCCGACGCGGTCGGCGGGGACGCGCTCCAGGAGGCGTTCGACGGTGCGGCGGCCGAGCTTTCCGGTGGCTCCGGTCACGATGATCATTGGTTCCCCCAACGGTGTTTCCAGTGGAATCACTTTGACAGTAACACTGGAATATCGGTGGAATCAAACCTCCGATACCATCGATCCATGGTTACGCGTGACACCACCGACAGCCCTCGTCGCCGCATCGTCGAGGCGGCCGTCGAGCTCCTGGAGAACGGCGGCCCGGACGCGATGAGCACCCGCGCGGTCGCCGCCGCGGCCGGAATGCAACCGCCGGCGATCTACCGCCTCTTCGGCGACAAGGAGGGGCTGCTTGAGGCCGTCGCCGAGCACGGCTACGCGCAGTTCCTGGAGAGCAAGCGCGCGCTGCTCGACCCCGATCCGCAGAACGCGGTGGAGGACCTGCGCCGCGGCTGGGACGTAGTGGTGGAGTTCGGGATCTCCCGCCCGGAGCTGTTCGCGGTCATGGACAGGGCCACCGGCCGGGAGGCGGACACGGCACACCGCGCGGGCCTGGAAATCCTCCACGGCCGGGTGCGCCGACTGGCGGCCGGGGGATGGCTGCGGGTCGACGAGGAGCTGGCCGCCCAGATCATCCAGGCCACCGGCCGAGGCGCGGTCACCACCTGGCGCTCCACCCCGGCAGAACGCCGCAACCCGGCGCTGCTGACCACGCTCCGCGAGGCCATGGTCGCCGCCGTCACCCGCGCGGAACCGACGGTCCCCGCCGCGGAGGCCGGCCCCGCCGCGGCGGCCCGCGCGCTGCGCGCCGCTCTCCCCGACGACGCCGACGTCCTGAGCGAGGCCGAGCAGCACCTGCTGCGCGAGTGGCTCACCCGCCTGGCAGCGGACAGGGCCGCTCCGCATGCCTGATCGCACGTCAGGAGCCCTCGGGCCGGTCGGACCTCCCGAGCAGAGCTCGTGCGACGGCGGGTCCGCATCGAGGGACAGGGGCCGGACGGGCCCGCGGCCCGACTGTCAAGCGCGGCCCGGCGGTCAGGCGCAACCCAGCGGTCAGGCGCGGCCCGAACCGATCCAGACCCGCAGTGGACCGACCGCCTCGAAGCCGTGCCGCAGGGCGGCCACCAGATCGTCGTCGCCCTCGTAGCCGACCAGGGGCAGGGCGGGGAACAGCCGGTGGACCGCCTCCAGCACGACCGGCCAGGCCGCGTCGACGCCCCCGTCCAGGGCGAAGACATTGGAGATGCCCACCACCCGGTCGCTGCGGCTCGCCACCGCACCGGCCACCACCCGGCCGTCGGGAGACCGTCCGGCGATCACGAAGGTAGTTGGGTCGTCGAGCAGTTCGGGCCGGAAGAGGTGCGCGTAGCCGGCTCCGTCGTCCCAGGCGAGCGCCCAGGCGCGCAGGGCGGCGGCGCTGTCCACCACCTCCCAGGCGAGGTCCGACGCGGTGGTGGGCGCGCCCGCCGGGCGGTGGACCCACTGCGCGTCGAACAGCACCCGGAAGCCGGCCTCGGTCAGATCGAGGTCGGCGAAGCTGTCCTTGACCGACGCCCCGGGGGCCGCGTTGTCGATCCTGGCGACCAACGCGGCCGCGTCCGCCCCGGGCAGCAGCGTCACCACGTCGGGGTAGTAGAGGGGTGTGCGGCTCGCGGCAGCCCACGCCTCCTCCCCGAAGGCGCCCACCGAGCCGTGCGATCGGCTCATCACCGCACACCATTCGGCGTTGTTGCGGGCGGCCGCCCGTACCAGGGAGTGGTTCGACATCGTCACAGGCGTGGATCATGCCCCGACCGCACCCGACCGGGCGACCCATTTCCGCGCCGCCACCCCCCTCCGTGACGCACTCGGCCTGCCGCCCGGCGGTCCAGCCCGGCGGGAAACCGGCAGCCCCCTGTGCCACGATGAGGAGGGCGCCCCGATCGCGGGGTCGTGGAGGTCGCGATGCAGGTCGAGACACGTCACCAGCCGGGGTTCGCGGTCGCAAGGTGCCTGCTCGCCCCGGGTGAGTCGCTGGTGGGACAGTCCGGTTCGATGTACCGCTGCGGGCCGGACCTCGACATCGAGGCGATGGCCCAGGGCGGCGTCCTGGCCGGCCTCAAACGCGCTGCCCTGGGCGGGAGTTCGCTCTTCCTCACCCGCTACACGGCACACGGCGGGGGCAGTTGGGTGGACTTGGTGCACCAGCTGCCGGGCGACGTGACCGCCCTGGAGGTCACCGGCGACCGCCCCGTCCAGGTCACACAGGGGAACTGGCTCGGATGCTCCGCCGAGGTGACGCCGCAGACGAAGTGGGCCGGCATGCAGAACGTGCTCGGCGGCGAGGGCGGTTTCGTGCTGCGCATGGAGGGCACGGGCACCGTGGTCCTGGGATGCTACGGGGCACTGGACGCCGTCGACCTGGGCCCGGGCGAGCAACTGACTGTGGCCTCCGGACACATCGTCGGCTACGACGTCGGCGTGGCACTCGACGCCCGCCGCATGGCGCGGGGCCGGACCATCCGGTCCCTGAAGACCGGGCAGTTCCTGGTGTGCGACCTGACCGGCCCCGGCCGCGTGCTGCTGCAGACCCGCAGCCCGGGCGAGTTGGTGTCCTACCTCCAGGAGAAGCTCCCCAAGCCCGCCGCAGGCGGGGACGAAGCCGGCCGCGACGACTGAGCCGGCGCCCCGCGCCAGCCCTGTTCTTGAGCGCCACTGCCCGTGACACCGCAGGATTGCAGCCCTGCTCGCAGCTTCCCTGCTCCTGCACTTCCAGTCGATGGCGCGCACCGCCATCTGGGCGGCCTGGCGGAACGGCTCATCCTCAAACCTCGCAGCAAGCTGCTCCCGTACTCGCACCGCCGGCGAACCGTCCGGGAACGCCGCGCCCGCCACCGCCGCTGTCAGCTCCGGGATCTCAGTCAGTTCCTGAGGCCGCATCGACATGCACATCACCCCACCGGCCACACGACAAGGAAGCGGAACGGGAACGGATCATGCCGGCAAGTCGACCAGCAGAGTCTGTTCGCTGGGACCTTTCCGCTCTTTTCGCTCGGAAATTCGCACGATGCCCCGGGTGGCATCATGAACGTATGGAGATGGTGGACTTGTTGGACCTTCTGACGCAGTTCGGCGCAACCGGGGATTTCGGGGGCTTTCGGCCGCTCGGGCCGTTCCCGGTCGCCGCTCGGGGAGAGCCCCAGCAGTCGGGCCGCGAGGCCGACCACCTGCCGTGGCCGCAGTGGTTCCAGTACGGGTGCATGTCGGTCGACGTCTGCCGGTGCTGGATCGTCAACCGGGTGTCCGTCCGGACGTGGTACGACACCGTCACCCTCCCTGTCGGTGAGCCCGGTGCGTACCGCGACTTCCCGGGTCCACCCGGCTTCCCGGAGCTCTCGGCCGCCTTTGCCGCCGCCGCTGTGCACTGGGAACGGCGCCGCGAGGCGCACTCCCTCCCGCAGTTCACCATGCAGACCACTGTTGCCGAACTCCCCGGCGTGACAGTCGACTTCATCTTCACCACCTACGACAACCCGGACGTTCCGACGCTGTACAGCGCCCACGCGACCGACCACACCCACCTCTGCCCTGACGGCCCGTGACTCGTCAGCGCACCTGCCAGACCAGCTGTTCGGCGAGCTTGGCCTTGGCGCTTCCGGCTCCGGGCCGCCTGCGCGGGGGCCCGGGCCGTGGGAGAAGACCGACACCTTGCAGGCCAAGGACGCCCTACGCGCGGGAGTCGAGGGCACGATCAGCCAGGCCCTCGACGTCACCGGCCCGCGGCAGGCCCGCTACCGCGGGCTGCCCAAGGTCAGCCTCCAACACGCCTTCTCCGCCACCGCGATCAACATCACCAGACTCGACGTCTCCGGCTACCTGACCGGCGGCACCCTCCCGCCGGACGGCGCGAGCTGCTCGCAGAACGCCCAGCCGTTCCGCTGAGACCCCGAAGCCCGGACCGCGTCGCCCCCCCCGCCCCCCGCCACTCCGATCCGTGACCGGGGCGACGCGGTCCGTACCGTCGACAGCCGATGCCGGCGAGCGGCGCCCGCCGGGCTGGGCCAACCGGATTGGTCTACGCTGTGTGAAGGGCTGCCGGTCGCGCTCCAGCCCCGGCGGGACCATCGGCACGGAGGTACGAGGTGCCCGCAGACACGAGCCCGCGGTGGCGGCGCACCGGATCAGCAGTGACCGCGATGGCATCGACGGCCCGGCGGCTGCCCTTCACCACCGGAACGGCCGTGGTCATCCTGCTGGTGGGTCTGAGCCTCGGTGGCCTGTGGAACTCACTGTCCGACCGCTCCTGGTACCCGGACGTGGCGTACGGTCTGCCCTCGTTCGAGGCCGGCCGCTGGTGGACGCTGGTCACCGGGTCGCTGCTGTGCGCGACCCCCGCCGACTACCTGCTCGTCACGCTCGGGATCGTGCTGCTCGTCGGGCTCGCCGAGGCCCGCCTCGGCACCCGGTGGGCCGCGGCGGCGACGATCGTCGGCCAGCTCGGCGCGGTGCTGCTGGCGGCCCTGCTGTTCCTGGTGCTGCGCCACGCGGACTGGGCCTGGGCCCAGGAGCAGGCGCGCGCCGTGGACGTCGGCCTCTCCGCGGGCGCGCTG
Organism: Kitasatospora sp. NPDC085464; assembly: GCF_044541955.1. Taxonomy (NCBI): domain Bacteria; kingdom Bacillati; phylum Actinomycetota; class Actinomycetes; order Kitasatosporales; family Streptomycetaceae; genus Kitasatospora; species Kitasatospora sp. NPDC085464. The sequence continues at coordinate 59,222 of NZ_JBITTM010000016.1, read as the reverse complement.
TGCGCCGGAGCACTGGCCTCCGCCGCCTTGCCGTCGCCGTGGCGGCAACGCCTGCGGATGGGCCTGCTCACGTACGTCGTCGTGTGGCTGCTCTACGTGGGCGGCCTCGTCGAGGTGGAGCACGCGCTCGCCGTCACGGGCGCGCTGATCGCGACCCACTGGCTGAAGGTGCCCGGCGCGGCCCCGACCTCGGGCCGGCTCAGCCGGCGTGAGTGGCGGCTGCTGGCGGTCACCGGACTGGTCGTCATCGCGGCGATCCAGACGGTGGTCTGGCTGTCGCCGAGCCGCGGTCCGCTCGGGAACACCCAGGGCCAGGGCGGCTCGGGCTGGCAACTCCTGATCTCCCTGGTGCTGATCGCCCTGCTGGTCAACGGGCTGCGCGGCGGGCGCCGGGCCGCCTGGCGCTGGAGCATGGCGCTCTGCCTGGCCAACGTCCTGCTGGGCCTGTTCGTGGCGGTGGCCTACGTCGTCGCCCACATCGTGGGCACCGAGGTCACGGTCACGGGGGCGGCGGTCTTCGTGCCCGCGGCCGTCCTGTGGACTGCCGAAGCCGTCGTCCTGCTCGCCGGCCGGGAGGCGTTCCGGGCCAGACGCCCGCGCCGCAGGGAACGGCGGCACGCCCCGGCCACCCGCCCGCACCCCGCGGGCGCTCACGACCGGACCGCGGACACCGACCCGCAGGAGCGCGCCACCGACCCGCAGGAGCGCGCCACCGACCTTCTGGTGCGTCACGGCGGCGGCAACCTCTCCTGGATGACCACCTGGCGCGACAACTCCTACTTCTTCCCCGACGACGAGGACGAGGGCTACGTCGCCTACCGAGTGCACGCCGGCGTCGCCGTCGCCCTCGGCGACCCGGTGGGCGCCGAGCCGACCCGGGCCCGCACCATCGCCCGCTTCGCCGACATGTGCGACCGCTCCGGACTGGTCCCCTGCCTGTTCTCCGCCACCGGGCAGGCCGCCGGGGCGACCGGTCGACTGGGCTGGCGCTCCGTCCAGGTGGCCGAGGACACCATCATCGACCTGCCCGACCTGGAGTTCCGCGGCAAGGCCTGGCAGGACGTGCGCACCGCGCTGAACCGGGCCAAGAAGGACGGCGTGGAGTACCGGCTCGTCGCGCTCGCCGAACAGCCCCGCCCGGTCCAGTCCCAGGTCCGCGCGATCTCCGAGGAGTGGGTCGGCGACAAGGGCCTGCCGGAGATGGGCTTCACCCTCGGCGGGGTGGAGGAGGCCCTGGACCCGCGGATGCGGGTCGGCCTCGCGACGGACGGCGACGACCACATCCACGGCGTCACGTCCTGGATGCCGGTCTACGACGGCGACGGGCTCCCGCACGGCTGGACGCTCGACATGATGCGCCGCCGCGACGGTTTCCGGCCTGTCGTCGAGTTCATGATCGCCTCCAGCTGCCTGGCCCTCCGCGAGGACGGCGCCCGCTTCCTGTCCCTCTCCGGCGCCCCACTCGCCCGCACCGAGACCACCGAGGCCCCCACCGTGCTCGACCGGATCCTCGACCAACTGGGCGCCACCATGGAGCCGTACTACGGCTTCCGCTCGCTCCACGCCTTCAAGGCGAAGTTCCAGCCCCGCCACGAACCCATGTTCCTCCTCTACCGCGACGAGGCCGATCTGCCCCGGATCGGCCTCTCCCTGCTCCGCTGCTACATGCCCTCCGCCACGATGCGCGACCTCCTCAAGCTCCCGGCACACCAGGGCTGACCGACGCACTCGACCAGCGCGAGGGCCGTGTGATGAGACCGCCCTGCGCGGCGGACCACGGCCGACGTCGGAGGTGGTCAGGCGGTGGGCTCGATGCCGAGTTCGGTGAGCAGGTGGCGGATACGCTGCTCGATCCGGTCGCGGATGGGGCGCACGGCGTCCACGCCCCGGCCGGCCGGGTCGTCCAGCGTCCAGTCCAGGTACCGCGTGCCGGGGAAGTACGGACAGGCGTCGCCGCAGCCCATGGTGATCACCACGTCGGACGCCTGCACGGCTTCGACGGTCAGCACCTTCGGCACCTCGGCGGAGATGTCGATCCCGGCCTCGGCCATGGCCTCGACCACGGCCGGGTTCACGGTGTCGGCGGGGGCGGAGCCGGCCGAGCGGACCTCGACCCGGCCGTGGCCGAGGTGGGCCAGGAAGGCGGCCGCCATCTGGGAGCGGCCGGCGTTGTGCACGCAGACGAACAGCACGGACGGGACAGCGGGAGAGCTCACGGGTTCTTCCTTCGAACGGAGGCGGGGCGGGGGGACAGGGCGGGGCGGGACGGTTCAGCGCGCCGGTTCAGCGGCCGGTCGGTGCGCTCTGGTGCTCGCCGTGCGGGATCACGACGTCCTCGGCGGCGGGTGCGGAGCGACCGAAGAGCGCGAGGACCAGGGCGCAGCCGACGACCAGGCCGACCAGCTGGGCGACGACGAAGCCGGGAACGGAGGCGGGCGCGATGCCCGCGAAGGTGTCGGTGAACGCGCGGCCGATCGTGACGGCCGGGTTGGCGAACGAGGTGCTGGAGGTGAACCAGTAGGCGGCGCCGATGTAGGAGGCGACCACGACCGGGGCCAGGTGTGCGCGGCCGACCCGGGCGAGTCCGAGGACCAGCAGCACCAGCCCGGCGGTCGCCACGACCTCGCCCAGCCACAGGTGCGGCGCGGATCGGGTGTGGGCGGACAAGCGCACCAGCGGCTCGGCGAACATCGCGTCCGCCAGCACCGCCCCGCCGATCGCCCCGGCGACCTGGGCCGGAACGTAGGCGGCCACCTCGCGTGCTGTCGGCCCGTCGCCGCGGTGCCCGGCCCACCAGGCGGCCAGCGTGACGACCGGGTTGAAGTGCGCGCCGGAGACCGGGCCGAGCAGCGCGATCAGCACGCCGAGCCCGAACACGGTGGCCAGCGAGTTCGCCAGCAGCTGCAACCCGACGTCCTGGGAGAGCTTGCTCGCCTGGATCCCGGAGCCGACGACGACGGCGACCAGCGCGCCGCTCCCGGTGAACTCCACCGCCGCCCGGCGCCCGAGCGGGGCTGTCGCGCTCATCTCGCACCCCCGGCGTCCGTGCCGCACGGGGCCCGCAGCAGGACGGACAGCTTGGCCAGGGCCGCCGGGAGCACCCAGTAGTAGACCCAGGTCCCGCGCCGCTCGGAGCCCACCAGCCCGGCCTCGCGCAGCACCTTCAGATGGTGGGAGATGGTCGGCTGGGACACGTCGAACGGTCCGGTCAGGTCGCAGACGCACGCCTCCCCGCCCTCGTGTGACAACCTCCACTGCAGATCCGATGCATCGTCAGCGCAGGTACCGCCAACGGGACCTTCCGCTTCCACCGCATCCGCGCCGGCCAGCAATGGCACCATCCGGACCTGGACAAGTACACGCTGGAAAAGATGATCGTCATCGACACGGGCTCACCGAGTTCCTGACCTGACCCGCGGGAGCTCCCACCCTCCCGCCGCGTCGAAGACAGCCGGCCCGGCAAGCCGCAGCCCGAACCCGGTCGGGTCGACCACGCTCGTCCCCTCAGAGGTCCGTTGCCTCCGGATAGCGGCGACGGAGCTCGTCGAGTACACGCTCGTCGACAGCCCGGACGTCCCAGAACGAGCTGTCCACCTCGGCCAGGATGACCACCGGCTCGTCCTCGGCGAAGCCACGTGCTTCGGCGTCGATCAGTTGGAGGAATGGCGTCGTCAGCGACAACAGCGTCAACGTGTCCATCCCGCCCTCGGCGGACCGTCTCTCCATCTCGACACAGCGAGGATCGACGATCTCGTCGCATGCGACCCGCCACGTCAGGTCCAGACCGAAGCTGCCGAGCCGGACCAGCAGTTCAGCCAGGGTCACGTAGTGCCTTCCGTGCCAGGCAGGGAACGTGATCCCCTTCATCCCCGCCCCTGCTCCGGCTGTATCGCCCGACACGTGACCCCCTTCGTTCAACGGCAAACACCAGGCTACGGCCGCCGGCTGACGGGCGTGGTCAGCCCGGTCAGCCCGCCGGGGGGAAGGTCAGCTTCGGCCGCGGCTTGAGGCTCGTCAGGCACAGCAGGTACTTGTCGCTCCCCCGCTTGTACGTGAAGTAGCTGTCGGCGTCGGGGTACTTGCGGCACTCCGTCTCACCGTCGGTGGTGTTTTCGGCCCGGCCCACGACGCGGGCGTCCGCCTGCGGGTCGGAGCAGGAGACCACCTTGACGTCCGGGTTGTTGTCGTTCAGGCCGGACATGGCGAGCGGGCTGCTGTTGTGGATGCAGTCGCCGGCCTTGGCGAACTCGGGGTCGTCCTTCAACAGGGCGAAGATCAGCGTGATCAGGACCGCCGGGATCAGCAGGCCGACGATCGTGGGCCGCAGGTAGACCGGCTTGCCGGTGTCCATCGGCGTGCCGGGGGCTCCGGGCACCGGCTCCGCCAGCTTGTTGATCTTCATTCGCTGCGGGATGTTGAACAGCATGACGATCGGGTTGACGATCATCGACGGGATGCCCCACCAGCCCTGCCAGAGGGTGTCGGAGGTCATCTCCCGGTGGGTGGCGATGCCGCAGGTGCGGCAGAACGGGCCCCGTCGCTTGAGGTAGCGCATCACGATGACGAAGCCCTGGTGCCCGCGGATGGTGGCGTTCACGGCTGGGACGGAACCGCAGACGGCGCAGGTGAGCTGTCCCTCGCCGTACCCGGACTCCCCCTGGATCGGGGCGACGGAGGCGGTCTCCACGGGCGCGGTGGTGTCGGGCAGCTCGGCAGACTGAGTGGAAATGGTGAATCCCCCGTGGTGATCAAGAAAGTGTGCTGGGGAAATCTACCGCCCTTCGACATCAGAAACGGGCCATCGATCCCCCAAGGGTCCGAAGGTCACCGAACCGTGATCACAAATCGGTCGTTCGCCGCGGAATCCCGGCAGCCCGGGGCAGCGGCCGAGAGACGGCCGCCAGGCCGGTGGAGCTCCGCCAAGGGCGCCCGCTCACCTGCGAGCCGAGATCGAACGGCTTCGGGCCGGACATCGCGTCCCCGCAGCCTGGCCGGTTCCCGAACGGCAACAGGCCTCCGACACGTCGCTCCTGCAGCTGGCTTCGTTCACGTGAAGTGGTTCTGGATCAACTTCCGTGGTGCTTCTCGGCGGTCAGTGCGTCTGCGAGCTGTGCGGCCGGGTCGCCGGTGAACCGGTGGTGTGACCGCCCGGTCGGCCAGGTGGAGATACCGTCGTCCGGCCACCGCGGAACGACTGGGAAGTGCAGGTGACGCACCGACTGCTCCGATCCTGGACCGCTCGCGTTGAGGATGTTCACGCCGGTCGCGTTCAACGCGGAGCGCATGGCCACGCCACGCGCCGGACCAGTTCGACGGTCTCGGCCAACACGTCGGCGGGAGTGTCGAAGACGTCGGCGTAGTGAGTCGTCGGTACCAGCAGGGTGCGCCCAGGAACGAGGGGGTCTCGGGGTGTGAACGCGCAGACGGACGGTCCACGGGCCACCTACCGGGCGACGTCTTCGCGGATGAGCCGGCAGAGAAAGGGCACGACCTGCGTCTGACACTGCCACACGTACAGAACGCGACTCCACAGGCCTGGCCCTCCACCTGCGGCACCACCGAAGTCGAGCCAGAGCCACGACTCGTGAACAAAGAATGCTGCGAGCCCGAAGGCGACGAGTGGGAGGGCTGATGCCAGCATGGGGCCCGGCGGCAACCCCGCCGGGCTCACGAGTTGGAACGCCGAAGGGGCGGACGCGCGCTGCGTGTCCGCCCCTTCGGCGTGCGTGGTAGCGGGGACAGGATTTGAACCTGCGACCTCTGGGTTATGAGCCCAGCGAGCTACCGAGCTGCTCCACCCCGCGTCGGTGAACCCGACTCTACGGCACGAACTGGTGATCACAAACCGGATTCCCACGCGGCCGATGCCGGAAGACTCGGTGTGCAAGTTGCCCCGGCGAGGGTCGGCGAGGGCTGCGGTACCTCCCCGAGGGGCCACCGGGTCGCTGGGGTGGTGGTGGTGGGGTCGGCCATGACGGCTCCTTGGCGGCGCGGTCTCTCCATGGGAACAGCAGAACAGTCCCGGCACTGGAATCATCGACACGGCAGCCAGGGAATCGGACGAACAGGCCAATCCCAATAGGAACGCTCCGTATTCACGGTGCCGTCGGGCGGCACGGCACCCGAAAGCCGTCACCGTACGTACAACCTCATGGATCAAGCCCCGCGGGATGCACCTTCCCTGCCAGCGAGTAGGATTGTACGTAATCGAATCGATGCACCATCAGGTCTTTGGTGGCTGGACAGGTCGGTCAGTCATGAACGAAAACGACTTGTGGGCGCCCTTCAAGTTGCTGGGTGACAGCATCGCGTCCGAGTGGCGCGCACACGACTATGCGGAAGACGCGTTCAGTGACATCTCCGCGAGGCTTCTGACCGAAGGCGCCTTCCTTTCTGAGGCGGACGCGCTGGAGCTGGCCTCACGAGCCGCGGTCGAGCCCGAGTTCCCCGTTCAGGTTGATCTGGATGCACTCTTCGGCCAACCGCCGCTCACGCTCTACAGCACGAGCCGCTTCCACATCAGCCTGCTGTACTGGCTCGACGCCACGACGTCCATCCACGAGCACGCCTTCCAGGGCGCCTTCCGGGTCGTCTCCGGCTCCAGCCTTCACAGCACGTGGCGCTTCGACGAGCGGACGCGGGTCTGCGGCCGGCTCCGCGTCGGCAGCGCCACCCGGCAAGGGACCGAAGTCCTCACCGTGGGCGACGTTCGCCCCATCCTTCCGGGTGCCCCCGGCGCCCACGCCCTCTTCCACCTCGACGAACCCTCGGCGACACTGGTCGTCCGGACGAGGTCCGACCCGTCCGCACAGCCCCAGTGCGACTACTACCCGCCGTCACTGTCGGTCGCTCCCTTCGCCGACGACGCTTCGCTCACCCGCCGCCTGCAGTTGCTGCACCTCCTGAGACGGACCGACGAGGACAGACTGCGGGAAGCCGTCCGAACCGCCCTCTGCTTCGACGATCTCGGCTCCGCGGTCACGGTGCTGCTCGCGGCGTGCCGGATGGAACTCGGCGAGGCCTTCGCCGAAGAGGCGGCCGGCATTCTGGCGGACCGGGACGAACGACTGGGCAAGTCGCTCCGAGAGGTCACGGTGAGAGTGGTGCGCGACCACCGCCTCATGGCACTGCGCCAGCGGGTGACCGCTGCCGAGCCGCGCCTGGTCCTCGCACTCGCGCTGAACGGCCTGGATCGCCGGAGCGCACTGGGGGCGTTCGCCGAGAGGTACCGGACCGATCCGGTGGATCGACTGGCAGGAGCTGTTGGAGAGTTGCTCACCCATACCGACGGGTCGGAGCCCTGCGAGCCTCTCCTTGAAATCCTCCGCGGCCTGCTCAGCGGACTCCCCCCGGAATCCCTCGTCCGCGATCTCGGTCGGCATTCGGAATACCAGCCCCGACTCATCGAGAAGATCGTGAGTACGCTACTTCAGTCTCCGTCCCTAGGCCAGCTGTTCCAATAGTGGAAATGAGGAGGTGAGAGCAATGGAACAACGCCCGGTGAATTTGGAGAAGCTCGCCGACGAGCTTTCGAGCAGTGAGCTCATCCGCCTGGTGGACAACCTCCGGAGCCAGCTGACGCCCGAGGTCATCGGCAACGAGAGGAAGGCCGCGGCGCACACGCTGTGCAATAACAACTATTGCATCGTGGTCCGCCCGCTTGAGAAGTAGGAGCCGCCGCAGGGCTGCAGGAGCCGGGCTCGTACTGAATTCGACTCCTGCAACCGCCCCGTGCGCCCCGGAGTCAATCATCCACCGCGAAGGTATGTCGCCATGGCCAGTCGCCACAGTCACCTGACGGCGCCGCCCGAGCACGGGCCCCGGGCGGACCAGCTGCGCACCCGGATCAACGAAGTACTGGAGTTCGCCCTTGGGAACCTCCAGCTCATCGACGACTATTCCGAGCACTGGGAGGACGAGGACGGCGCCATCGTCCGCACCGAGGACAAGATCGCCATCGAGACCTCGATGCTCCTGCTGGTGCTGGACCGAGCCGGGGGCGGCCAGGATCGTGCGGTGTGGGACGGGCTCGTGGAGTTCTGTGAGAGCAGGTGCCGGAGCCCGCGCGTCCGATGTGTGATCGCCCGCCACCCCCGGGCGGTGTCAAGCCTGGGCCTGGGACACTACTTCCTTTCCGCGCTCGGCCGCCCCGACGAGGACATGGACGAACTGGTCCGCAACGCGGTCGCGACCGGCCACGCGGGAACCGAGGAACTCGTTCCCTTCCGTCACCTCGAATTCTGCTGGGCCCAGCGGAAGGCCGGACGCGGATCGTCCGAGCAGCTCGGCCAGGTGTCACCGGCGTGGCAGGTCGAGGCATCGGCCATCGCGTCCGACCACGACGGCCTCTACACCACCCGGGAAGACTGCTACGCGCTGACGCACACGCTCATGTACGCCACCGACTTCGGATCGGACCGGATCCCCGGGGCCGACGAGGACCGACTCAGGTCCTCGATCGGATCCGCTCTCTGCTTCGCGGTCGCGATCCGTGACTTCGACCTGCTGGGCGAACTGCTGCTCGCCGACGCGGTGCTGCCGGGAAACGCGTCCGCATTCGCCTGCTGCGGATGGGCACTGAGAACCCGGGTACTGGACAGCAGGGGCTCTCTCCCCGGCCCCGCGTTCCGCGTCGACGAATACCGACGCCGGGGAGCCCTCGGCCGCGCCTCGTACGCGTTCCAGCACTCGTACCACCCTGCCTACGTCGATGCGCTGCTCTGCGCGACACTCCTCCGCCGCCAGGACGAGTGGCCCGAATCCGATCCGCACGGTAGGGCGGCGCATGACCCGGGGACGCTCCGCCGGATCGTCGACCTCGCCTGGCCCGATCCGTCCTCACCGGGGAAGGAAACCGCCCTGGAGCTGTGCGCTCTCCCGATCCCGCTCGCGGACCGCGTCGAAACCCTCATCGAGGTCGCGGCCATCGAGATCGTCCGACACTACGACCTGCTGGCACTGCGCCAACTGCTTCGCGAGGTGCACGGAAGTCCGCTGGAGCGGAGCAGGGGAGTGCAGGTCGGGGCGCGGTTCCTCTCGAACCAGATCGCCCTTTCCAGACAGTTGGAACCGCCACCCGCCCGTCCGGGCATCAACGAGCCGGTACGGTCAGCGCACTACTCAGGTTGAACTCGCGATGCCGGTGTTCAGGGTGGAGTGGTGGTCAGCCCGGTCGCGGCCGAACAACCGTCGATGAGCTGCGACCGGTACTGGATCATCCGTAAGCCGCGCCTGACCGTCCGCACGAGGTGGTCCGGACCGCTCCGGCGGACACCCAGGACGGGTCGGTGGTGTCGACGACGGGTTCAGACCGCGGCCACGCCGCTGCCGGCGATGACCTCGGGCCGCAGCAGGGCCGCGAGCCGCTCGGCCGGGAGCAGCCCCCGCTCCAGCACGAGTTCGGCGACGCCCCGGCCGCCGGCGAGGGCCTCCTTGGCGATGTCGGTGGCGGCCGTGTAGCCGATGTGCGGGTTGAGGGCGGTCACCAGGCCGATGGAGTTCTCGACGGTCGCGCGCAGCACCTCGGTGTTGGCGGTGATGCCGACGACGCAGCGCTCGGCGAGGGTGTGGCAGGCGGCCCGCAGGTGGGTGATCGACTCCGACAGCGAGTGCAGGATGATCGGTTCGAAGGCGTTGAGCTGGAGCTGGCCCGCCTCGGCGGCCATGGTGATCGCGACGTCGTTGCCGATCACCTCGAACGCGACCTGGTTGACGACCTCGGGGATGACCGGGTTGACCTTGCCCGGCATGATGCTCGAACCGGCCTGGACCGGCGGCAGGTTGATTTCGCCGAGGCCCGCGCGCGGCCCGGAGGACAGCAGCCGCAAGTCGTTGCAGGTCTTGGAGAGCTTGACGGCGATGCGCTTGAGGACGCCGGACATCTGGACGAACGCGCCGCAGTCCTGGGTGGCTTCGACGAGGTTGGCTGCGGTGACCAGGGGCAGCCCGGTGATGTCGGCGAGGTGGCGTCGGGCGGATTCGGCGTACCCGGCGGGGGCGTTGAGGCCGGTGCCGATCGCGGTCGCGCCGAGGTTGATCTCGTGGATCAGCTCGGCGGCTTCCGCGAGCCGGCTGCGGTCCTCGTCGAGCATGACGGCGAAGGCGGAGAACTCCTGGCCGAGCGTCATCGGCACGGCGTCCTGCAGCTGGGTGCGGCCCATCTTCAGGACGTCGCGGAACTCGACGGCCTTGCGGGCAAACGCGTCCTGGAGGACGGCCATCGCGTCGAGGAGGCCGTGCACGGCGGACACCGTCGCGATCCGGACGGCGGTCGGGTAGACGTCGTTGGTGGACTGGCCGAGGTTGACGTCCTCGTTGGGGTGCAGGTGGGAGTACTCGCCCTTGGCGTGCCCCAGCAGTTCCAGCGCCCGGTTGGCGAGCACCTCGTTGGCGTTCATGTTGGTGGAGGTGCCGGCGCCGCCCTGGATGACGTCCACGACGAACTGGTCGTGCAGCTTCCCGGCTCGGATCTCGCGGCAGGCGGCGACGATCGCCTCCGCCTTCGCGGGCTCCAGCAGGCCGAGCTCCTCGTTGGCGCGGGCGGCGGCCTCCTTCACCGCGGCCAGTGCGTCGATCAGGTGCGGGTAGGCGGAGATGGGGGTGCCGGTGATGGGGAAGTTCTCGGTGGCGCGCAGGGTGTGGACGCCCCAGTAGGCGTCGGCGGGGACGTCGCGGTCCCCGAGCAGGTCGTGCTCACTGCGGGTGGTGGCGGTCATGGGTGTGCGGGTCCTCTTCCGAAGTGGTGGGCCGGGGTCACGTTCTGGTCGTGGTGGGCCGGGGTCACGCGGGGGCGAGCAGGGCCGACGGGTCCAGCGCGGCGACCGGTCGCACGCCACCGACGGGTCGGCCTCCGCCGGCCACCGGCTCCCCCGCGAACCCGGCCAGCAGCCGCGGGTCGACTCCGGCCAGGACCAGGGCGGCGGCCGTCACCGGGACGCGCGCCCGGTTCGCCCCGTCGGCGATCTTCAGGGCGACGGCGTGGCCGTCCGGCAGCGCAGCGATCTGGACGCCCTCGAAGCCGTCCTTGGCGAGCAGCCCGGGCACCGCGTGCATCAGCCGGGCCACGTCCCGCCCCGCACCGGAGGCCATTTCCGGGTGGCTGCGCAGCGCGTCCGCCACCCGGAACTCCGGTGTCCCGGGCGCGCCGGTGGCGATGCGCGCAGCGGCGCGGGCCAGACCGTGGAGGGAGACGGCGAACAGGGGGGTGCCGCAGCCGTCCACCGTGACGTGGGCGATGCGCTGGCCGGTGAGGTCCTCCACGACGTTCGCGATCATCCGCTGGAGCGGGTGCCCGGGGGCGTCGTAGTCGTGCAGCGGCCATCCGTTGAGCTTGCAGAGGTGGAGCATCGCGGCGTGCTTGCCGGAGCAGTTCTGGGCGATCCGGGAGGGCAGGCGGTCCTGCCGGATCCAGGCGTCGCGGACGGCCGGGTCGTACGGCAGGTCCGGGACGTTGCGCAGGTCGTCCTCGGTGAGGCCGGCGAGCGCCAGGATCCGCCGGGTTCCGGCGAGGTGGCGTTCCTCGCCGGAGTGACTGCCCATCGCGAGGGCGAGCAGTGCGCCGTCGAGGGGCAGTCCGGCGCGGACCATGGCGACGGCCTGGACCGGCTTGAGGGCGGAGCGCGGGTAGCAGGCGGCGTCCACGTCGCCGAGGTGGTGGCGGACCTCACCGCCGGTGCCGAGGACGATGACGGAACCGTAGTGGGTGCTCTCGACCACGCCGCCTCGGGTGACGTGGGCGACGGGTGCGTGGCGGGGCTCGCGGATCGCGGGCGCGTCCGCGAGGGGACTGGTGAGCATGACTGCCTCGATCGTGATGGCTTGGGGCTGCTGACCTGTGTGCCTGACGGCAGCGGGCCGGCCCGGACGGGTGCGCGGTTGGTCCGCGGATCTCCCGGGCCGCCCGCATTCAGTCGTCGGTTCCGGCAGCGGCGCGCGCGATGCGCCCGCGGATCGCGTACCAGCCGGCGACGAGTGCGGCAGCGATGAGCGGCACGCACAACACGGTGGTGCGTCCGGCGCCGCCGTCGGCGTACATCAGGACCAGGACGGTGGCGAGGAAGGCCAGCGTCACGAGTTCGGTCCAGGGCGAGCCGGGCAGTCGGTAGGCGGGGCGGGTCAGTTCGCCGGTCGTGGTCTTCCGCCAGAACAGGAGGTGGCAGACCATGATCATGCCCCAGGTGGAGATGATGCCGATCGCCGCGAGGTTGAGCACGATCTCGAACGCGTCGGCGGGGACGACGAAGTTGAGGCCGACGCCGAGGACGCACATGCCGCTGGTGAGCAGGATGCCGCCGTAGGGCACCTGGGTGCGGCTCATCCGGGCGGTGAAGCGGGGTGCCGATCCGTTGACGGCCATGGAGCGCAGGATGCGGCCGGTGGAGTAGAGGCCGGAGTTGAGCGAGGACATCGCCGCGGTCAGGACGACCAGGTTCATGACGCTGCCCGCGGCCGGGACACCGATGTGGGAGAGCACCGTCACGAAGGGGCTCTGGCCGGAGGTGTACCTGTTCCACGGCATCAGCATCGAGAGCAGGACGACTGAGCCGACGTAGAACAGGCCCACCCGCCACATGATCGAGTTGATCGCCTTCGGCATGATCTTCTCGGGGTTCTCGGTCTCCCCGGCCGTCACGCCGACCAGTTCGACGGAGGCGTAGGCGAAGACGACGCCCTGGATGATCAGCAGCATCGGCAGCAGGCCGTTGGGGAAGATCCCGCCGTTGTCGGTGATCAGGGACGGGCCGGGGACGGCGCCGTCGACGGGGTGCCGGGTGACGAGCAGGAAGATCCCGATGGCCATGAAGACGACCAGGGCGCTGACCTTGACGATGGCGAACCAGAACTCCAGTTCACCGAAGATCCGCACCGAGATCAGGTTCACGGTGAGGACGACGGCCAGGGCTATGAGCGCGATCACCCACTGCGGGACGTCGGAGAACAGGTGCCAGTAGTGGGTGTAGGTGGCGACGGCGGTGATGTCGGCGATGCCGGTGGTCGCCCAGTTGAGGAAGTACATCCAGCCGGCGGTGTAGGCGCCCCTCTCCCCCATGAACTCCCGGGCGTACGAGACGAAGGCGCCGGAGGACGGGCGGTACAGGACGAGCTCGCCGAGTGCGCGCACGACGAGGAACGCGAAGAGGCCGCAGACGGCGTACGCGACGAACAGGGAGGGCCCGGCCTCGGCGAGCCGGCCGCCCGCACCGAGGAACAGCCCGGTGCCGATGGCACCGCCGATGGCGATCATGTTGACGTGCCGGGCTTTCAGGGACTTGCTGTAGCCGGTGTCGCCGGCGTCGACGTGACGGGTCGTGGGGCGCTTCTCGTCCTTGAGGAACTGCTCGCTCACGCCTCGGCTCTGCCTTCTCTTCAGGTGTCCGCCCTCTGGGGGCGCACGATGTCGGTGAGGGTGGCCTCCACGCGGTGGAGGTGGTGGGACATCGCCTCGACGGCGTCGGGCTCGGAACCGTCGATCAGGGCCTCGACGATCGCCCGGTGCTCGCAGTTGGACTGCTCGCGCCGGCCGCCGAGTTCGTTGAGGAAGGTCGACTGACGCGCCAGTGCGTCACGGATCTCCTCGATGACCCGGCGGAAGACCGGGTTGCCGGAGGCCTCGGCCACCGCCAGGTGGAACACGGTGTCCAGGGCGACCCAGGCCGTGGTGTCGGTCTCCCGCTCCATCCGGTCGAGCAGGTGGCCGAGGTGGTCCAGGTCCTCCGGGGTCCGGCGCAGCGCCGCGTACCCGGCGACCGGGATCTCCACGTGCCGGCGCACTTCCAGCAGGTCGCTGGCGGCGTAGTCGCCGAACGTGGGGTCCTCGACCGTGCTCGCCACCACGAAGGTGCCCTTGCCGGTCTTGGAGACGGTCAGGCCCATGGCCTGCAGGGCACGGAGCGCCTCCCGGAGGACGGGCCGGCTGACCTCCAGCATCCGGCACAGCTCTGCTTCCGAGGGGAGCTTGTCCCCCACGGCGTACTGACCGCGCTCGATGGCGCTGCGCAGGTGGCCGAACACCGCTTCCATCGCGCTGACGCGCCGCGGGACCGCTCCACCTGTCTGGCTGTCTGACAGGTTCACGGGTTGATCCTCGGGGGCGAAGCACTCCGGTGTCAAGACACCGCAGTCGTGCCGGTGACGGGCGCACTCCGCCGGTCCCGCACCTTCCGCTCGCGGATTCGATGCGAAGCGGGGGTCGGCACGGACGCGGCCGCGGCCACCAGGGCGTGCACCACCGCCGAGTCGAAGGCCATTTCGGGGTGCCACTGCACGCCGACCACGAAGCGGTGCCGGGTGCTCTCGATCGCCTCGACGGTCCCGTCCGCCGTACGCGCCCCCACGGCCAGACCGGCCCCGAGGGAATCCACCGCCTGGTGGTGGTGCGTGGCGACCTGGCGGGTGCCCGGGAGGAGCGCAGCGATCCGCGTCCCCGGCACCGTGGTGACGGCATGGGGGGAGAAGTGGCCGCCGTGCAGGTTGTGACCGTGGTGGCCCACCGTCTCCGGGAGATGCTGGATCAGGGTGCCGCCCGCGTGCACGTTCATCAGCTGCATGCCCCGGCACACTCCGAGCACCGGAACGTCACGCGCGAGGGCCTCGGCCAGCACGGCCCACTCCCAGCGGTCGCGCTCGCGCACCGGCGGCCCCGTGCACGGATGCGGCTGCGCCCCGTACAGCGCGGGATCAAGGTCCTCACCACCGGTCAGGACGAGACCGTCCAGACCGGCGACGACGTCGAACGCGGCCTCCGGCGCGTCAGGGGGCAGCAGGACCACACGGCCGCCCGCCGCCTGGACGCAGCTGATGTACGCCGCGGGCAGCAGCGCCGCGGGCAACTCCCACTCCCCCCACTGCGCGTGGGCGAGGTAGGTGGTGAGGCCGATCAGCGGCTTGGGCATGCCACTTCCTTTCGGGTGGGGGTCGATCGCCGGCCCGCCGTCTCCTCCGCAGCTCGCCCGTCGGAGGCGGTGCAGGCGGGCTGCGGAGCAGGCGCACGGCCCCACGGGCGCACGGACGCGCCCGACGATGGCGGGGGTGGGCCGCGGGACCCGGGGTTGCACATCCGGGCCGCGAGCAAGAATCCTGCTGCCGTTCACGCTTAAGCACAAGAAAAGACATCTTCGCTACAGATAAGCGAGCGTTAACTCCGTGCAGAGACTCGACCCCCGGCTGCTCGCCACCCTCGAAGCCGTGGTCCGCCACGGCTCCTTCAACGCCGCCGCACGCGAGCTGGGCTACAGTGCGCCCGCCGTCTCGCAGCAGATCGCCGAACTCGAACGCCGCGCCGGCCTCATCGTGATCGAGCGCCGCCCGGTGCGCGCCACCCCGGCCGGCGCCGTCCTCCTCGACGCCGAACAACGCGTCCGGGGCGCCCTCGCGGCGGCGTCCCTGGAACTCGACGCCATACGCGCGGGCACCGCCGGACGGATCAGGCTCGGCGCCTTCGCCTCCTCCGCCGCCGGGATCGTCCCGCAGGCGCTGGCAGAGCTCCACGCGACCTATCCCGACGTCCGGGTCAGCCTCTCCCAGGTGGAACCGGACGCCGGCTACAGCCGGCTCAAGCGGGGCGACATGGATCTGGCCCTCAGCTACGACTACGACTTCATCCCGATGCCACCGCCCCGGACCCTGCGCCGAACGCTGGTCGCCCGGGACCCGGTCGTGGCCGTCCTCCCGGCCGACCACCACCTCGCCCAGCGGGACGTCATCGACCTGGCAGACCTCGCGTCCGAGACGTGGATCGCCGCGCCGGAGGCCGCGCTGCGCCTGGAACTGCTCGCTCAGATGGCCAAGACCCCGGGCTTCCAGGCCCGCCTGGAATACGACGGCGACGACTTCAACACCGTGCTCGGCTTCGTGGCCGCCGGCCTGTGCGTGGCCGTCATGCCCCGGCTGGCCCTGCCCCCGGGAAGTCCGCGGGTCGTGGCACGCCCCCTCGTCGACCCCGAGCTGACGCGCTTCATCTACACCGTACGCATCGACACCCGGCACGCCCCGCGCGCCCTCCTGGCCCTGGAACACATGCTCGCCGAGCAGGCGCTGGCGGCCCTGTCATGAGCGGGGGCCGCACCTCGACCGGCTGCTCGCGACGCCGCCGGACCGCCCGTGCGCAGGCCGTCCGGGCCGGCCCTCACGCCTCCGACCGGACGTTCCCGTCAGCGGTCAGCCGCTCACGCCACTCGGCCACGGCCACGGGGGACATCGCGGCGAGGCGCGCGATCGCCTCGTCGTCCCGGCCGTCGGTCCAGCTCAGGACCCGGGTCAGGACGGTGTTCCGGACCAGGCGGACGTCCTTGAGCAACTCCTCCAGGCGCTGCAGTTCCTCCCCGGTGGCGGCCAGCGTGTCGTCGACCGCCGCCCTTTCCTCGGCCCGCTGTTGCCGCAGGTGGGCCGCCAGTCCGGTGAGGACCACGCCGTCGTCGGCCGCGGCACCGCGGAACGTCTCGGCGAGGTGGTCCAGCACGCAGTCGGGGGCGTCGGCGAGACTCGCTCCGACCACCTTGGCACCCTCCCAGCTGGCCCGTCCGGCATCGCTGCTCTGCAGCCAGAGCCCGGCTTCGACCGGGGTGCGGCCACCGCAGGCGGCCGCACGGTAGGCGTAGAGGGCCGCACGGTGACCGTAGAAGGTGTAACCCTCCTCGATCCGGATGCCCGCGGCCGCGCACACCAGGCCCGGAACGCCGTCGTAACCGGAATCGGCTTCGTAAGCGGCACAGGCGTCCAGCTCGGCGTCGGTGGCTGCGGCCCAGGCCGGGTCGCAGAGCTCGGGGTTGCGGGCGAGGAAGTCCCGCACTTCGACCCGCCACGCCGGAACCGCGCTCATGCGGGGATCGGGCCAGGCCACGGCGCCCGTCGCGTCGAGCGTGAACCGGCAGGCCTGTTCGAGATCGGTCCAGGCCGTAGCGGCCTCGGCGGACCATTCCGAAACCCCGCCCGGGCCCACGCGGTGCAGCGAGTCGATCACCCGCTGGACCAGAGGCAGTACCCGCCGGACGAGCGCATGGAGTTCCTCGACGCTGAAGAAGCGCCAGGTGTCGGAGCCCCGGTCATCGGCGACGCGGTGGGCGAGCGGAACCGCCAACACCGCGGGGGACGGCAGTGCGCCGTCGCCGACCTCGGCCCGGAGACGACCCGGGAGCCAGTCGGCCGCCTCCTCGCCCTGGGTCCGCCAGTCGGTGTCCCCGAACCAGACGGCACCGGTGGCAACATCGACGGCGAGCCATTGCTGGTAGCAGTTGCCCGGCCCGAACCGTTCCCGGCGGTGCTCGGCCTGCCGGTCATGCCACACGTATTCCGCTGGAGGCGGACTGAACTGAACAGCGACGAAAGCATCCTGCGGGGTGTACCCGACGACCACGTGTGCCGTCGGGTTGCTGTGCTCGGTCCCGGACATGCGGCTCCCTCCGTGCCGGACAGTGGCGGCTCCGCCACTGTGCGGCACCGAGCCTGCCCTGCGAGCGCCGTACGATCAAATCCGATCAGTTGTGGACTTCTCGCCCCGCAAGGGTCCGTACACGAGCGGAGTCACCGCAGACCCCGGGCGCCGGCACCGGTACACCGGCGGCCTGAACCGGACCTTGACTCCGGGCCACCGGAGGGCACATGATCGAGCCCGCAAGGCTGTCAGACAGCAAGACAGGCTCTGTTTCCGCCGCCCCGGTGCCGGCAGCCGGATGCCGGGCCGACCGGAGATCAGCAACGCCCTCAGCTCATCCGGCGCGTGGTTCAGCAGCACCCCGGACGCATGCTGCACAGCCGTGCCGCTGCATGTTGCGCGCCGCACCGTGGACTTGCCGCCCCGGCCCCCACCCGGCCTCACCGGTGCGGCGTGACGACCCGGAGCGGGATCATGTTATGACGTAGCGTCATGTCGGTTGCGATGATGGATCATTCGGCTCCCGGGATGTGCCGGACTGCGTTCCGCGCTCACGCGGTGACGAGGTCATGCGGCGGTGGCGAGGTCGGCTCGGCCGAACAGGAGCGCATAGCCGCGGGGCAGGTGGGCGAGGATGCGGTCGGTGAGGTCGTCGCCGGCCAGGGTGACGAGCGCTGCCAGGACGGAGGAGACGTCCCAACGAGCGCCCGCGAGGCTGGTGTTGAGGGTGCGGGCGACGGCTTCGACGAGAGCAGGTGCGGCAACCGGCCGGGGCAGGGGGATCTGGCCGGCGAAGACGGTGCGGGCGCGTTCGGGCAGGGCCCGGGCGAGGTCGCAGCGTTCGTCGCCGGTGAGCTGGGAGCCGAGGACGGCCAGGACGGCGGTGAGGACGCGTTCGGCTTCCTGGTCGGAGGTGTAGCGGCCGAGGTCGCGGACCTGGCGGAGCAGGAGGCGGTACCGGGTCATGGCGGTGGCCTTCCGGGGTCGGGGCCGGCCGGGCGAGCGGCGGCAGGACGGGCGGGTGTCGCAGGACGGGCGGCTGTCAGGGTCGGTGGCCGGGTCGGGGTCGGCCGAACAGGACGTCGTAGCCGGGCGGCAGCTGGAGCAGGACGCGCTCGGTGAGGTCGTCTCCGGCGGCGTCGGCCGCGGTGGACAGGACCGCGCCGATGTCCCACAGGGCCGTGCTCTCGGTGGCGCCTTCGATCCAGGCTGCGGTCGCACGCACGAAGCGCTCGGGTGTGAGCGGTTCGGCGGCCTGCAGCGGGTTGAGCAGGACCAGGGACATGGTCTCGGGCAGGCGCGCGGCCAGTTCGGCCCGCACCGTGCCTACCAGGTGCGCGCCGAGCAGGGCCAGTACCACGCGCGCCGCCCGCTCGGCTTCCTCGGATGTGTCGTACTCCCCGCGCTCCCGGACGGCGTCCAGGAACGCCTCCCATCGCAGAGTCACCGCGGTTCTCCCTTCGTCCCAAGGGCCGACTCAACCAAGGAGTCGGCTCAGCCCAGGGGCCGGCGCATCCCGTGGGCCGACGCGACCGGTGCCTGCTCCACGGCCTCCACGGCCAGGCGCCGGTGCAGGCCCGTGAGCTTGAGCAGCCGCACGACACCGCGGCCGGCCCCGCGCAGGACCAGGCTCCGGCCGCTGCGGTCGGCCTGGTTGCGGGCCCGGACGAGCGCACCCAGGCCCGCGCAGTCCATGAACGTCACCTCCGACAGATCGAGCACCACCTCCCGGTGCGACCGGAGCGCGGCGGCCAGAGCACGGTGCAGTGCGGGGGCGGTGTCGAGGTCGATCTCGCCGTTCGCCCGCACGATGAGGGGTTGGCTGCTCCGGTCGTTCATGGCGTTCAGGCGTCGTTGCGGTCCGGCGGGTGTTCCGGCCGCCTCTTCGATCGAGGGGGGAGATCGGAGGCGGCCGGAACGGCATCGGGAACCGGGTCAGGCCCGGATCTGCTTGCGGTCGCCGCTGTGGCCGACCTCGATCTTGCGGGGCTTGGCCTTCTCGGCGACCGGGATCTTCAGGGTCAGCACGCCCGCGTCGTAGTCGGCGGTGATCCCGGCGGGGTCGAGGGTGTCGGAGAGCATGACCTGGCGGGAGAACACGCCGAGCGGGCGCTCGGAGAGCTCCCACTTCACGTCCTCGCCCTGGTGGCGGGGGCGGCGCTCGGCCTTGACGGTCACCATGTTCCGCTCGACGTCGATGTCGATCGCCTGCGGGTCCACCCCGGGCAGGTCGAAGCAGATGACGTACTCGTCGCCGGCCCGGTAGGCGTCCAGCGGCATGGGAGCCGGACGCGACCAGGTTCCCGTGTTGCCCAGGAACTGCTGGGTCAGCCGGTCCAGCTCGCGGAACGGGTCAGTGCGCAGCAGCATCGCGAAACACCTCCACTGATCGATGGGTGCCAGTGCGCTTGATCTGACACCTTTGTAGCGCGTCATCCATCCGATGACAAGTGGACGCGTCGCCGGTAGAGTGACCGCATGAGCGAGGAGTCCCGAAGAGCAGTCGCAGGTCCGCCCCGGCCGGATGAGCCGGCGTCGTTCCTGGCGGCCGTGGCGGCGCTGGCCGCCATCGACGACGCCGTCCGCGCCGCGCGGGGATCCGCGTCCGGGTCTCCGGGCGTCCCTGACGCGCAGGACGGCCCCGAACCCGCTCTGGCCGCCCTGGTGCTGCTGCGCGAACTGCGCAGCGAGCTGGCGGGCTGGGAAGCCGGCCTGGTGGAGTCCGCGCGGCAGGCCGGTGCCACCTGGGCCGACCTCGCCCGGCCCATGGGCGTCGCCAGCCGCCAGGCCGCCGAGAACCGCTACCTGCGCCTCAAGCCCGCCACCGGTGGCACGACGCAGGGCGGTACCGGTGCCGAACGCGTCAAGGCGGTCCGCGACCGTCGCGCCGCCGACCGCGCCGTCACTGCCTGGGCCCGGGACAACGCCGCCGACCTGCGCGTCCTCGCCGCCCGCATCTCCACCGTCCCCGGACTGAGCCGCCGCGCCGGTCCCGCACTGACCGCACTCACCACGGCCCTCGGCGCCCCCGACCCCGCGGACCTGATAGAGCCCCTCGCCGCCATACGCCCCCACCTCGGCACCGGCCACGGCGACCTCGCCACCCGCCTCGACGACCTCACCCACCGCACCGAACGCCTGCGCCATGACAGCGACCAACGACGCACCTGACCCCACCACCTCGCCCGCCCACGACCCCTGGCAGCACATCGAAGACCGGCTCACCGCCATAGAACACCGCGTCCGCCTACAGGGCAGCGCCACCACCGCCGCGATCGACGCCTGCCTGGCCCGCCTCGATTCCCTCCGCAACCAGCTCACCCACGGACCCTGGCCACCCTCGGACCTTCCGGCACCCCCGCAACCGGAATCAGCACCCACGCCGGCAGTCCGCCCGGACACCCGGCGCCGCACCACGGTGCGGGCTTCCGCGTGACGCAGGGCGCCGTCCCCGTGCCCTGACGCAGCCCGGTGGGTCACATGGCGCCGGCAAACCTGTGCTGGGGCGACGCCGGGTTCGGGGGCCGTTCGCGCACCGCGGTCCTGCGCAGGGCAGGTAGCCGGACCGACGAACGACCCCGGCCGACGTCACCACCCGCTGCCTCAGCCGGGCAGCGCGTCGCGGGCACGGGCCGCCCTGAAGGTGTCGCGCCCCAGGACTGGCAAGGCGCAAAACACCGGCTCCCCCAGGTGAGGACGAGGCACCATGGCCTCCAGGAAACCAGTCGCCCACCACGCCATGGACGAAGGCCGGGCCAGCCGCCACGAAAGGCGCCAGCACGGCTGGTCCGGCGACATCGACGCCGTGGTTCACCGGAAGACTCATGGTGATCATCTCCCCTGGTTGTCTGGCCCGTGGCCCCAAGGGGCTTCCCACGGGCCAAGCGGAACGATGTCGAGGAAGGCCGGACGTTCTGCCGCTCCAGGCCGGTCGGCACCTCCACGACCAGGCGTTTCGAGGGTGTACGCCTCGACCGCAATCGCCATCGCACTCACCCGGCCGAACCCGGGCTGCCACACCACGCGGTTCTGCGCACCGACGAAGAGATGCAGACTGCCGCGCCCGTGGGAGCACACGGCCAGGGCCCGATTGCGCATGGGACGCCCCCAGCATGTGGACGGCGACGGTTGGTGTCGAGTCGTGCGGCAAGCGCCCGCCTCAGTCCTTTCAGGATATTCCGGCTTTGATTGCGTATCAATTGCGGTGACCATTGCAGGGGAAGCTTCCGGAACCCACCCGCCCCGTCGGGGGCGAAGCCGCAACGGGCACCCTTTCTTGCCTCCTCCGGACGCCGCCGTGGACGCTCGACGGCCGGATACGCGCCCGCAGCCACCGCGACCTGCCCGGCCGATCGGGACGAATGTCATGGAATTCGCCTGATACTGACGGTTGTCTGCCGGCCTGGGCCCGAGGGAAATCCCGTCCTGCCCAGACGTCCGTCGTGACGCTACGTGAAAGAACCTTCATCCCTGGGACGGTTTCGCATCGAACCGTCAGACCCGACGGGGACTCCGGCGACCGACGAGTCTGAAATCAGGGCGACGCTTGGACGCACCCAAGCAGGGCCTGGTGCGTCAGGGAGGGGAACGGTCCCGCCCCGGCCACGCGTGGGGCGAGTTGCTCACACACGGCAACCGGCCGCCCGGAGTTTCGCGCCAGGCTCTGGTCGCGCCCGGTCCGCACCTCCCCCCTTGCCCTTCACGATCGATTTGTTGATCATGCAGCTCGGATTCGATCGATCCGGCTGTCCCGGCAGCGCGCGATACCGCCGCCTCGCCGGCGACCACGCAGCAGGTGGCGAGGCCGAGGAAGCCTGCGTGGGTGGCGTCCCGCATGCGGCATCCGGGTGAACCGGGCCGATGTGACGCCACTGTGACGCCGGATCGGACGGCGCGGTGACAGGCCGTCGCGAGACTGCGGGGGATCCACTGACGAAAGGAGCGCCCATGCCCACCGCACCCACGTTCCCGGGCATGTACGTCGAGGAGGTGCCCAGTGGTGTGCATCCGATCGTCGGTGTGCCCACCGCGATCGCGGCCTTCATCGGCTGGTTCCCACGCGGTCCGATGAACAGCCCGGAGGAGGTCCTCTCCTTCGCCGACGTCGAGCGGACGTTCGGCGGCCTGCACAAGGACAGCGACACGTCCTTCGCACTCCAGCAGTACTTCCTCAACGGCGGCGCGCGGGCCTACGTGGTCCGGGTGGCCGCCCCCGGAGCCGGCGCCGCCGCACTCGGCCGGGCCCACGTCGACGTCCTGCAGGCCGACGGCGCAGGCGCGTTCACCGTCAGGGCCCGGGACGAGGGGGCGTGGGGCAACGACCTGCGCGTCCAGGTCCTCGTTGCGACCGACCCCGCCCGGTTCGACCTGGTGATCAGCCTGCTGGGCGGGGACGCCGGCAACCCGACCGTCCTGCGGCAGGAGACCTACCGGGGGTTGACCGCCGACAGCACCAAGACGGACGACCCCCTCTACCTCACGACGGCCGTCAACGCGGCCTCCGAGCTGGTCACCGTCGGCCCCGTGACGGGAGCGAACACTCCCTCGCAGCCCGCCGCCAGCGGGCTGGTCTCCTCCGCCGTGGTCGACAAGGGGGCACTCCCCGACACGAACACCCTGGGTGTCACGGTGACGATCCAGGGACTCCCCCCGAGGCCGATCACCTTCCCCGGCAAGCCCGACTCCGTCGAGACGCTGGCCGCCGCCTTCCAGTCGGCCCTGCGAACGGCCGTGGCGAACAAGCCCGTCTGGTCCCAGGCCGTCGTGCGGGTGGTCCCCGACAACGCCGACCCCACCAAGAGCCGGCTCCAGGTCCTGCCCGGTGCCGCCTCCGGGCTCACCGTCACCGTCGAGAACCTCGGCGACGACCACACCGCGACCGCCCTCAACCTGAACGGCGCGACAACCCACGCCGGGGCCGTCGCGCTGGCGGGCGGCGGCGACGGCGCCCATCCCGGCGCGGACGAGCTCGTGGGCAGCGAGGTCGGCACCGGATCGGGCATGTTCGCCCTGGAGAACACCGACTTCACGCTCCTGTGCCTGCCGAGCCTCGGCAACCAGAGCGCCTCGGACAACGACCCGTTCGCCTCGGCCGGCACGCTGGACGCCGAGTACAGCAAAGCCGTCGGCAACGCCATCGCCTACTGCCGCCGCAAGCGCGCCCTGCTGCTCCTCGACCCCCCGGACAGCCTGCCGAGCCCGACCGCGCTGCGCAACTGGCTCCAGAGCCACAGCTACGTCCGCGACGAGTACAGCGCCCTCTACTACCCCCGTCTCGCCATCGCCGACCCGACCCGCAACTACCTTCCGCGCTCGGTGGGGCCGAGCGGCACGATCGCCGGCCTGATGGCCCGGATCGACGCGGCGCGCGGTGTCTGGAAGGCCCCGGCCGGGACGGAGGCCAAGCTCTTCGGCGTCCAGGACCTGGGCTACGACCTGACCGACCCCGAGAACGGCACCCTCAACCCGATCGCGGTCAACTGCCTGCGCAGCTTCCCCGCCTACGGCCAGGTCTCCTGGGGCGCGCGGACCCTGGCCGGCGGTGACGCCGCCTCCTCGGACTACAAGTACGTCCCGGTGCGGCGGCTGGCCAACTTCCTGGAGTCGAGCCTGCTGATCGGGCTCAAGTGGGCGGTGTTCGAGCCCAACGACGAGCCGCTCTGGTCGCAGATCCGGCTGAACATCGGGTCGTTCATGCACGGCCTGTTCGTGCAGGGCGCCTTCGCGGGGCGCACCCCGAAGGAGGCCTACCTCGTCCGCTGCGACTCCACCACGACGACGACCACGGACCAGGGGCTCGGCGTGGTGAACGTCCTGGTGGGCTTCGCGCCGGTGCGGCCCGCCGAGTTCGTGATCATCCGGCTTCAGCAGCTCGCCGGCCAGACGCAGAGTTGAGGGGAGCCCACTCATGGCCCAGTTCGCCGTCAACACCAATCGCTTCGACCCGTACAAGAACTTCAAGTTCAGGGTCAAGTGGGACGGCCGCTACGTCGCGGGCGTCAGCAAGGTCAGCAGCCTCAAACGCACCACCGAGGTGGTCGAGTTCCGTGAGGGCGGCGACCCGTCCAGTGCGCGCCGCTCGCCCGGCCGGACGAAGTACGAGGCGATCACGCTCGAACGCGGAGTCACCCACGACCTGGAGTTCGAGGCGTGGGCGTCCAAGGTCTGGCAGCACGGCGCCGCCCTCGGCGCGGAGGTGAGCCTCGCGGACTTCCGCAAGGACATCGTGATCGAGCTCTACAACGAGGCCGGCCAACTCGTCATCGCCTACAACGTGTTCCGCTGCTGGGTGAGCGAGTACCAGTCGCTGCCGGACCTCGACGCCAATGCCAACGCGGTGGCGCTCGCCCACATCAAGCTCGAAAACGAGGGCTGGGAGCGGGATCCGGCCGTGGTCGAGCCCAAGGAGGTCTCGTTCTCCGTATGATCCCCGGACTCGACATCGGCCCGGCGCGCCCGGTACGGCTTCGGCACGGCCTGGCGACGCGCCCCGCGACGACGGCCGCCGTGCGCGTGCTCACCGGCGCCGACGAGGCGGCCCTCGGCGGGAACGGCCCCGGCGGCGAGCACTGGGTCACCCTGGTGCTCGCCACCGTGGTCGCGGAGCTCGGCGGCAGCCGCCCCGAGCCCGACGAGCTGCGGGCGCTCAGCGTCGGCGACCGCAACGCGCTGCTGCTCGCCCTCGTGGCGTCGACGTACGGCTCGCTGGTCGAGTGGGTGCTCGACTGCCCGTCCTGCGGTGAACGGCTGGACGCCGCCGTCGACCTGGTGGAGCTGCTGGGCGACGCGGCCCACGCCCCCTCCGGGCCCCGCCCGCCGGAGGGCCTGCCCGCCTTCCGGCTGCCCACCGGCGCGGACCTGGAGGCGCTCGCCGAGCTGGCGCCGACCGCACCGGACCCGGCCGAGCAGGCCCGACGGCTGCTGCTGGACCGCTGTGTGACGGCCTGGCACACCGTGGACGACGCGACCCTCGCGGCCGTCGAGACCACCATGGCGGCCGCCGACCCGCTCGCCGACATCGAGCTGCTGCTCTCCTGCGCCGCCTGCGCCACCCCGGTGCCGGCCGTGCTCGACCCGGCGGCCGAACTGGCCGCGCGGCTCACCCCGCACCGCCGCCTGATGACCGACGTCCACGCCCTCGCCCTGGCGTACGGCTGGACCGAACCGGAGGTGCTGGCACTTCCCGCACCGCGCCGGGCCGGCTACCTGACGCTGGTCGCGGACGGCGGAGCCTGGGACGGTGACCGGTGACGGCGCCGGCCCCGGTGGGCCTCCTGCGCCGCCTCGTCGCCCGCGCGATGACGGCCGGCCCAGCCGCCCCGAGCCCGGAACACCCCCGGCCGGAGCCGGGCACCGGCCGGGACGCCTCCGCCGCGCTGCTGCTGCGCAGCGCCGCGGAGTCCCACCTCTCCTGGTTCGCCGCGGCCGCGGCCGCCTCCCGCCCTCGCAGCGCCCGGACGCCCCACCCGGCCGACCCGGCCCATCCCGCCGGGCTCCCGGCCGGGCCGGACGCCGACCGG
Organism: Kitasatospora sp. NPDC085464; assembly: GCF_044541955.1. NCBI lineage: Bacteria > Bacillati > Actinomycetota > Actinomycetes > Kitasatosporales > Streptomycetaceae > Kitasatospora > Kitasatospora sp. NPDC085464. Next base: position 33,335 of record NZ_JBITTM010000016.1, on the reverse strand, counting down.
GGCCGCCCGGCGGACCGTCAGGCCGAGCCCGCCTCCTGGGGGTCGCACCCCGAGGCCGGTGGGCGGCCGGTGCCCACCGCACTCGACGCGGCGAGCTCCGAAGTTCCGGCACCGCCGAACCGGTCCCCGCGGGCGGCCGGCCCGCCGACCGCCGACCGGAGGGTGTCGCTCGGCCCGCTCCGGGCGGAGCAGCGTGCTGCGGCGGCACGGCCGGACGGGCCCGAGCAGAGCGCCGCCGTGCCTCCGGCGGCGGCCCCGGCACACCCGGCGCCGCGCCGCCGCGCACCGGGCGCCGACCTCGGCCCGGTCGCCGGACCGGAGGGCGAACCCGGCTCCGGGCCGCAGGCCCCCGGCCGCGCCACCCGGCCCGCCGGGCCCGGGCCGCACCCCGCCGACCGGGCGGCCGACACCGCGGCCGCCGCCCCGCCGCTGCCGCCTGCGGTGGTGCTGCTCCCCCGACCGGGAGATCCGGCGCACGGTGCGCCGTCCCCGGCGGCGCACGGCCGGGCGGGCCGGCGCGGGCGGGCCGCCGAGGCGCCCGCACCGGCTCCGGTGGTCGTCCGGATCGGCCGGGTGGAGCTGGTCGTGGCGCCCGCCGCGGCGGCGCCGGCCCCGGCCGCACCGTCCGCACCGGCTGCGCCGGCCGCCGATCGGCATCCCGACCTGCTCGCCGCGCACCGTCGGCACGGCGGGGGGTGGCCCGGATGAGCAACGCGCTCGCCGTACCGACCGTCACCGCCTGCCTGGTGACCCTGCTGCAGACGCGCATCGACGCCGCGAACGTCGCTACGCGCACGACCGTCAAGGCCGGATCGCTGGACGACGACACCAACCTGCCGCTGGTCGGCGTCCACCTGTACCGGATCGACCGCAACGCCTCGCTGGCCGCGGACGACCTGCCGACCCGCCCCCCGTTCGGCGGAGCGCTGCGTCAAGTCCCCCGGACGGTGCTGGAGCTGCACTACCTGCTCACCTTCCGGGGCCAGAGCTCCTACCAGAGCGAGCAGCTGCTGGCCCTCTGCGCGGCCGCCCTGCACGCCACCCCCGAGGTGTTCCCCGACCTGATCGACCTCGCCACCGCGGGCCACCCCGACATCACCGGCAACGACCTGGCCCGGGCCCAGGAGCGGGTGCGGATCCGCCCGGAGTCGCTGAGCATCGACGAGCTGACCCGGATCTGGGCGCTGTACCAGCCCGGAGCCTTCGCCCTCAGCCTGGCGTTCGTCGCCGGGCCCGTCGTGGTGGAGTCCCCCGAGGTCGCGGGCACCGTCCTGCCGGTGCTCCGGACCGGCCTCGGCGCCCGGGTGCTGAACGGCCCCCGGCTGGACACCGCGGCCGGCCCGGACGGCGTCGGCGCGCCCGTCAGAGCAACCTCCCCGATGCCGGATCTGCGGCTGTTCGGCTCGGCCCTCGCACCACTGCCCGGCGAGACGCTCAAGGTGCTGGTCGACGGCGCCCCCGCCCCGGCCACGGTGCTGGACGCAGGGCAGTTGACCGTCTCGCTGACCGGGGTACGGCCCGGCGTCCACACCGTGCAGGTTCTGCGGCTGACCGCGCCGCTCGACCCCACCGTGACCCTCACCGCTCCCGCCCTGGCGAGCGCGCCGGTCGCGTTCACGGTCCTGCCGACCCTCGGCGCGGTGACCGCCACGCCCGCCCCCGGGGCGGGCGACTACCAGGGCACCCTCGCCGCCGACGTCCTCCCGGCGCTCACCGGATCGGAGCGGCGGGTGCGGCTGCTGCTCGACCGGGTGCACCCGGACGCGACCGTCGCGCTCGCGCTCGACGTGACACCCGCGCCGCAGTCCTCGATCAGCGTCCCGCTGACGGACACGCCGCGCGGCGACTACCGGGTGACGCTGGAGGTCGACGGCGCCCGGAGCCTCCCGCCGCTCGACCTCCACGGCCTCTTCCTGCCGCAGGAGGTGACCCTGTGACCACCACCGAGGACGACCGGCCGGCCACCGGCGCCGGCACCGCCGGCCCACCGCCGCAGGCCGCACCGACCGCCGTCTGGGCCCGGGACAACCAGCGGCACCTCGTCCTGCACGCCGAGGCCGTCGCAGCCCGGCTGGACGGCCGCCCGGCCGACGCCGAACGGCCCGAGCGGGCCGCGGCGCTGCTGGCCGCCGAGGTGGCCGCGGACACCGGCACACCCGTCGCGCTGCACCGGATCGCGCGGCTCTTCGGCCTCACCCGCTTCGAACAGGACGTCCTGCTGGCCGCCGCGGCGCCCGAACTCGGCCTGCCCTGCGCCGCCGGCCCGGCGACCTTCTCCCGGGCGCTCGCCGCGCTCCCGGACCCGCACTGGAGCGCGCTGCTGCCCGACGCGCCGCTGCGCCACTGGCGGCTGGCCGACCTGCCCCCGGAGCCCGCGCCCGGCCGGTACGGCGGCCTGGCCCAGCTGCCGCTCGCGGTGGACGAGCGGGTGCTGCACGCCCTGGTCGGGGCCGTCACCCTGGACGAACGGCTGCGCGGACGGGCGCGGACGGCCGAGGACCTCTGCCGGCTGGCCCCGGGACAGCTGGCGGCCGTCGGACAGCTCGCCGCCCTGGCGGCTCCCGGGCCGGCCGCGCTCCCCCGCCCGGTCTCACTCGTCGGCGAGGACCGTCTGACGCGGCGCCAGGCCGCGGTGCGGGCGGCCCGCGCACTGGGGCTGACCACGCTGGTGACCGAGGCCGGGGACGTACCGCCCGACGCCCCCACCGCCGAGCTGTACGGGCGGCTGCTCGCCCGTGAGACGGCGCTGGGCGGCCGGCTGCTGCTGATCGAGGCGCCGGACCGGCCGGCCGGACCGGACCACGGCCCCGACGGGGGCCCGGCCGCCTTCGCCGGGCCGGCGCCCGCGGTGCTGCGCCTCGCCGTGGACGTGGGCTCGTACGGCGTCCCGGTGGTCCTCTCGCTCTCCGAGCCGACGGCCGGCGCCGGCGCGCAGCCCGTCCTGCGGCTGCCCGCCGCGGGCCCGGGCGAGCGGCGGGAGCTGTTCGCCGCCGCCCTGGCGGACGTGGGCCTGTCGGCCGGCCCGGCCGAACTCGCCGAGCTGGCGCAGTGCACCCCGCTCACCCCGGCCGCGATCGCGCTGGGGGTCGAGCGGGGCGTCCGGCTCGCCGCCCCCGCGTCGGGGGCCGTCCCGGTGCCGGACCTCGTGGCCGCCTGCCGCGCCACTGCCGACCAACCGCTGCACGGCCTCGCCCGGCTGCACCGCCCGGTGCGCGGACTCGACTCGCTGGTGCTCGCCGAGCCCGCCGAGCGGGCGCTGCGGGCGCTGCTGGCGCAGGTCCGCCAGCGGGGCCGGGTGCACGACGAGTGGGGGCACCCCGGGCCGGGCCACCGGGGTCTGGCGGTCACCGCCCTGTTCAGCGGGCCGAGCGGGACGGGGAAGACCACCGCGGCGGAGGCGGTGGCGGCCGAGCTCGGGCGCGACCTGGTCTGCGCCGACCTCGGCCAGCTGGTCAGCAAGTACCTCGGCGAGACCGAGAAGAACCTCTCCCGGCTCTTCGCCGCCGCCGAGGCGGGGGCCGTCCTGCTCTTCGACGAGGGCGAGGCGCTGTTCGGCCGGCGCACGGCCGTCCACGACAGCCGCGACCGGTACGCGAACCTGGAGGTCAGCTTCCTGCTCCAGCGGCTGGAGACCTTCGGCGGGATCTGCATCGTGACCACCAACACCCGGGAGGCGCTGGACTCGGCGTTCCTGCGGCGGATGCGGTTCGTGGTCACCTTCCCCTTCCCGGACGCCGAGCAGCGGGCCCGGCTCTGGGAGCGGGCGTTCCCGGCCGGCGTCCCGGTCGACGGGCTGGACCCGGCACGGCTGGCTCAGGTCGCCGTGGCGGGCGGAACGATCGCCCAACTCGCGCTGCACGCCGCCTTCCTGGCCGCCGACGCGGACGAGCCGGTACGGATGGCGCACGTGCGCGAGGCCGTGCGGATCGAGTGCGAGAAGCTGGAGCGCCCAGTGTCCTCGCACGAGTTGCGGGGGTGGGGATGAGTTCCCCGGCCGGACCGTGGACGGGCGGACCGTGGACGGGCGCCGGCGCCACCGCGCCGGTCGAGGTGGAGATCGAGCACCTGGTGCTGCGCGGCGTCCGGGAGGCGGACGTACCGCAGGTCCTGGAGGTCTTCCGCCGCCGGCTTGCCCAGCTGCTGGCCGATCCGGCGAGCCCGCGCACACCGGTGACCGACGCCCGGGTGCCGGGCCCGGACGACCCGGAGTCCCCGGTCCGGGGCCCGGGCGGCGAGCGGCTGGGGCGGGAACTGGCGGAGGCCGTGGCGAGGGTGGTGCGGCGATGAGCAGCCCGTCCGCCGCCACCGGCCTCGCCGGGCCCGGTCGGCCGCTGGAGGCGGGCACCCGCGACCGGCTGTCCGCCAACTTCCGGCACGACTTCACGCCCGTCCGGGTGCACACCGGCCCCGAGGCCGACGCCGCTGCCCGCACGCTGGGGGCCCGCGCGTACACCGTCGGCCACGACATCGTCTTCGCGCACGGCTCCTACGACCCGCTCACCGCTCCGGGTCGCGCGCTGATCGCCCATGAACTCGCCCACGTGGCCCAGCACGGCGGCGTCGCACACGCCCCGAACCTCCTCGCCGGGGACGGCACCCACCTGCCCGCCGCATCGGGCGCGCTGGAGCGGCAGGCCGAGCACGCCGCGGCGCTCTCGCACCGCCCGCTGCCGCACGGCTGGTCCTGGCAGCGGGCGACGGCGCCCTTCCTCGGCCGGGCCGGGGAGGCCCCGCCGCCCGCCACGGTCTGGCAGCCCTTCACGATCACGTACGCGGGCGAGGAGCGCACCGTCGAGACGGTGCGGCAGCTCCAGGAGGACCCGACCGTCGTCCTCGTCGAGCTGGGCGCCTTCGTCCTCCCGCAGGAGAAGGGCCCGTGGAAGGAGGAGTACCAGGCCCTGGCCGCGAAGAACGCCGAGGGCGGCGGCGCCCTGCAGGCCGTCACCGACGTCAGCGGCAGCCACATCAGGGCGGAGCTGTGGCAGAAGCGTGCACCGGCCGACGAACTGCGCCAGCTCTGGCTCCAGCGCGTCAGGTGGCCCGCGGAGGCGGCCCGCCAGTGGTGGTACGAGGCGGGCGGGAAGGAGCAGAAGTCCGGGGAGTTCCGGCCTGAGTCGCGGGCCGACAGGACCCAGATCGACCACGTCGTCGAGCTCCAGCTGGGCGGCACCAACGTGCCGGCCAACCTCGCCCCGCACGATGCCGAGGCCAACATGGCGAGCGGGCGCAGGATCTGGAACGATCTGAGCAGCGCCGCGAACCAGGTCGTGAAGGCGCTCGGCCAGCAGAACCCCGCCTTCGAGCCCCGCAGTCTGACCCTGCGCTTCTCCAGCGCCGTCCAGCGGGGGACCTACGTCGCGCCGGCCCTGGAGACCCTGCCCGTCGAACCGGAGCAGCAGGACGCGGTGATCGCGAAGCGCCGCGGCCAGGCGACGAACTCCATCGCCGTGCACCGCACCGCCCTCGCCGACCTGGCAGCGGGCAGCCGGCCGAACCAGGCGGAGCGGGCCAAGCTGGAAAAGGCCTTCGCCGACCGGACCCCCTACCCGGTCTCGGCCGGGGCCGCCTCCCACGTGCTGAGGGTGGCGCCCGAGATCCGGCCCACCGTGCCGGACCCGATCGCCGGCGACCAGGCCAACCACCCGGCGCGCGAGCTGATCCCGGGCATGGTGCTGAAGTCGCTGCACCGGACCGTGGAGCACCGCCACGACACCGTCACCGCGAGCTTCGAGGGCACCCGGGCCGGCACCCGGCAGCCACTGGAGGTCAGCCTGCTCAAGGGCGGCGGCGACTTCCCCCTGAAGGTGGTGGACCCGGGCGCCACCGGCCGGCTGGAGTTCCCGGACAGGACCAAGCGGATCGAGTTCACGTACCCGTACCTGAGCACCGGCCACCTCGACCTGCGGATGGCCGAGGAGGGCCTGGTCGGGAAGGGCGCGATCACCCCGAGCATCCCCCTGCTGAACCGGGGACCGATCGCCGTGACCCTGGACCGCGAGGGGCTGCACGCCTCGGTGAGCCCGGACCGCAGCAGACTCTCGCTGCCGCCGTTCAGGATCACCGACGCCTCACTGGCGATCACCCTCGGGCCGGGCTTCACGGCCGGCGGCCACCTGGGCTTCGAACTCGCCCGGGTCCTCACCGGCGACCTGAACGTGGGGGCGGACGGCGCGGGGCTGTTCGCGACCGGCGCCCTGCACGCCGCCGTACCCGGCCTGGACCGGGCCGAGGCCGCGGTGACGTACCGCCCGCACACCGGGCTGACCGGCCGACTGGACCTGCGGGCCACGCCCCGGGCCGGGCTGGTGACCGGCGGCGCGGTGGCGGTCGACTTCGCGGGCGGCCGCTGGGGCGCGACCGGGGAGGTCACGCTGTCGGTGCTGGGCACCCCGATCGGCCTCAACGTGGCCAGGCGCGACGACCGCCTGGTCTACTCCGGGCAGGGCACCGTCACCGTGCCCGGCCTGCGCCCGTTCGAGCTGCGGCTCTCCTACGACGGCGAGCAGGTCACCGGCTCGGGGCACACCACCTTCACCGTGCTCGGCCTCGACGGCACGATGGACCTCGCCTACGCCGAGGGCCACTTCACCGGCAAGGGCACCGTCAAGCTCAAGCGCGACCGGGTGAGCGGCCAGCTCGTCGCCGTGCTCGACCGGGAGGGCCGGATCTCGGGCAAGGGCGAGGTCGAGGTGGCGATCCGGCCCGGCCTGGTCGGCCGGGCCGCCGTGCTGCTCTCCCCCGACCGGAAGCTGCGCGTCGAGGGCGAGCTGCGCTTCCCGCCGTACCGGTTCCTGGAGCCGCGGGGCAACCGCTACCAGATCTTCGACATCCCGTTCCCGGAGATCCCGCTCTTCGCCGTGCCGCTCGGCCCGGTCTCGCTCGGCCTGGTGGCGCAGCTGAGCGCCGCCGCGGCATTCAGGTACAGCTTCGGGCCGGGCGAGATCCGTGACCTGGTGATCTCGGCGGCCTTCGACCCGCTGGAGCAGGACACCGGCCTGGAGGTCGGGGCGAAGGCCCGGCTGGTGCTCCCCGCCGAGGCGGGCCTGGAGCTGCGGTTGCGGGCGGCGGCCGGGCTCTCGGCGGGCGTGGCCAGCGTCACCGGGGGCATCAGCGTCACCGGCGGGGTGCTGCTGAAGGGCGGTCTGAACGCCGAGGCGGCCCTGGTGTACGCCCGGAACGTGCTCTCCTTCGACGCGAAGGCCGAGATCAAGGTGCAGCCGGTGCTCACCCTGCGCATCGCGGCGGACATCACGGCCAAGGCACGGCTGTTGGGGGAGACGAGCTGGCCGTACGAGCTGGCCGCCTACGCGTACGAGACCGGTCTGGAGTTCGGTCTGATCGCGCCGTTCCACTACGAGTCCGACCAGCCGCTACGGCTGCCGGAGGCGAAGGACATCCAGTGGGTCACCCCGAAGATCGACGTGATGGCGCTGGCCGGGCAGATCACCGACCGGGTCCGGAGCGGGCTGAAGTTGTAGATGCACGGGATTGGGGTTGTCGATGAGCGAGTTTCCCGGCCGGCCGAGGGTCACCAAGGGGGCGCTGCTGGTGTTCGGGTCGGTCGTGCCCGTCCCCGTGCAGATGATCGTGTTCCCGCTGAACCCGGACTCCCTCGCGCGGCGCTTCGACCTGGGGCAGGCCGCCGGGGCGAAGCCGCCCGCCGGGGCGGGCGAGTCGCAGACCCCCGCCACCACGCCCGTCGAGACGCTGACCGTGTCGCTCGCCCTGGACGCCGCCGACCGGCTGGAGCACCCGGACGCCAATCCGATCACGGTGGTCAGCGGGCTGCTGCCGGTGATCTCGGCGATCGAGCAGCTGGTCCATCCCTCCACCGTGCTGGCCAAGTTGACGAAACTGCAGGCGCAGATCGGGCTGGCCGTCATCACGCCGCAGGGGCTGAACTGGACGGTCCTGGTCTGGGGCGCGGGCCGGGTCCTGCCGGTCAAGGTGGCCGGCCTGTCCGTCACCGAGCAGGCCTTCGACGCCAGGCTGAACCCGATCAGCGCCCGCGCGGAACTCCAGCTCACCACGCTCAGCCAGGACGAGCTCAAGGCCGCGCCCGTGTTCATCAGCGCACTCGCCGACGTGCACGCGGTGGCCCGGGAGGTGTTCTCGGCGGTGAACACCGCGCAGTCCGCCGCGCAGGCGCCGTCCGTCCTGCCGCTCTGACCGCCCCTCACCCGCCCTGCACAGGAGGCCCGATGTTCGACCCCGCAAGCCGCTACCGGGACGTTCCGGTGGCGGTGCACGTCGACGATCGGGGCCGGCCCCGGCCGTGGGTGACCCTGCGCGTGCCACCGGCCACGGGCCCGACCGTCACCGGCGCGACCCGGCCGCACGACCGGCTGGACCTGCTCGCGTACCGGGCCTACGGCGACCCCGGCGCCTGGTGGCGGATCGTGGACGCCAACCCCGCCGCCGCGGCCGCCGGCCCGGCCGCGGTGCTGGAGCCGCCCGGCACGCCGATCGAGCTGCCGCAGCCCGTCTCCCCGGAGGCGCTGTCGTGACGGCCGTCACCGTCGTCCTGCTGGTCGACGACGCCCCCGCCCCGGGCGAGGTGCTGGACGCGCTCCAGGAGCTGGTCGTCGAGACCACCCTGGACGCGCCCGGCACCTTCCGGCTGCGGCTGGGCACCGGGCTGTCCCCGCGCGGCGAGTGGCCGCTGCTCGAACCCGACCGGTTCACCGCCGGGCAGAGCGTGCGGATCGGGGCCGTCATCGGCACCGTCCCGCTGCCGGTCTTCCTCTTCGCCGGGTACGCGGCGACCCGCTCCGTGGTGTACGGCGAGAGCGCCGGGGACTCCTCCGTCGAGGTCGGCGGCCTCGACGCCACCGGCCTGATGAACCTCCAGGACCGCACCCAGGCCTGGCCCAACCTGCCGGACGCCGTGATCGCGGCCCAGATCTTCGCCGGCTACCGGCTCGTCCCCCAGGTCTCGCCGACCGGGCCGGTGCTGATCGAGCCCGAGGGCACCACCGTGCAGCGCGGCAGCGACATCCGCTTCCTGCGCCGGCTCGCCCGGCGCAACGGCTTCGAGGTGTACACCCTGCCGCAGGCCAACACCGGCATCGAGGTCGGCCACTTCCACGAGGTCTCCGCCGAGGGCCTGCCCGTCGCCACGCTCGCCGTCCGGGCCGGCACCGCCAGCGGCGTCACCGACCTGCGGATCGGCCACGACATGCTGCGCGCCACGACCGTCACCGCGGACGCGATGGACCTGCGGCACAGCGGGCAGAACGCCGAGGTGACGGCCGTCAGCGCCACGATCGGCGGCACCAGCGTGCTCTCCGGGCTGAGCCCGACCCCGGTGACCCGGCTCACCGGCTCCGCCCTGACCGGCGCGGGCGACCTGCGCAAGGCAGCCCAGGCGCTGGTCGACCGGGCGGCCCTGGCGATCGTCGCCGAGGGGACGGTGGACGCCTCGGTCGGCCCGCTGCGCCCCGGTGACCCGATCCGGCTGGCCGGAGCCGGCCCCGCCTACAGCGGCCCGTGGCTGGTCCGCAAGGTCGTGCACCGGATCACCCCCAGGGCCTACAGCCAACGCTTCACCGCGGTGCGCAACGCGGTGGGCGATTCCGGACTGCTCGGCGCACTGGGAGGCTGAACGAACGTGCTGGACCACGCACTGCTGGCGATCGGGGCGAGCACCGACCGCTACTTCGGCAAGTACCGGGGGGAGGTCACGAGCGTCGACGACCCGCTGAAGTCGGGGCGGCTCAAGGCCAAGGTGCCCGAGGTGCTCGGCGACGTCGAGACCGGCTGGGCCCTGCCGTGCACCCCGTACGCGGGGCAGCGCTCGGGCCTGTACACCGTGCCGCCGGTCGGCTCCGCGCTGTGGGTCGAGTTCGAGGCGGGCGACCCGTCCCGCCCGATCTGGACCGGCTGCTGGTGGGGGCCGCTGGAGGCGCCCGGCGCGCCGACCTCGCCGCTGCCCAGCCCGGGGCGGCGCGAACTGACCAGCGAGACCGGCCTGACCGTGGCCCTGGACGACGACGGCCACACCCTGACGGTCAGCGACATGACCGGGCAGAACCTGCTGGAGATCAAGGCGGACTCCGGCCAGGTGACGCTGCAGGCGCTCACCCACGTCACCCTGGAGGCGCCGCTGGTCAACCACGGCCGGCAGGCCTCCGAGCCGGCCGTCCTCGGCACCCAGCTGCTGAGCTACCTGACCCAGCTGGCCACCCTCTTCAACACCCACATCCACCCGGGCATGGTCGCGGGGCCGGCACTGCCCGTCGTACCGACCCCTCCGGTCGCCCAGGTGCCCCCGCCCACGCCCGCCCTGCTCAGCGTCAAGAACCTGGTGGAGTAGCGCAGATGACCCCAACCCGGCCCGGAGTCCGCCCGGGCGCAGGACCGGCGCGACCACGCCCCGGCACCACCGCGGAGCCGTCGTGACCGGGCCGCTCTCCTTCCCGCTGCGCGTCGACGGCACCGGGCGCACCGCGAGCGCCGACCCGGACCGCCACGTCCGCGAGCTGATCGAACTGGTGCTGCTGACCGAGCCGGGCGAGCGGGTGATGCGGCCCGACTTCGGCTGCGGGCTGCGCGCGCTCGTCTTCGCGCCGCTCGGGGACGTCCTGGCGACGGCCACCCAGGCGCTGGTCAAGGCCCAGCTGCACACCTGGGTGGACGACGTCGTCGCCGTGGACCGGGTGGACACCGTGGCCGGCGAGGACGGCTCCCTGGTGGTCACCGTCGCCTACCGCCGCCGCGTCGACCGCGGGGCCGGAGTCGTCCAGGTGGTGGTGCCGGCATGAGCGAGGCGATCCTGCCGCCCGACCCGCTCTCCCGGCGCCGGGCCGAACTCCTCGACGAGGAGGAGCGCGGCAACGGCATCGACTACGTCGAGGTGGACGCCGCCGACCACAGCCGGCTCACCGTCGGCCTGCTGCGCGACCTGCCTCCAGGCGCGGACCCGTGGAAGCTGGTCAGCCGCCCCGACCAGGTGCTGGTCAAGGGCGGCGAGCGGGTCCGCGGCATCCGGGTGCGGGTGGTCGCCGTCGCCGACGCGCGGACCCTGCTGGTGCGGACCGACAGGCCCGGCGACTTCAGCCGGTACGAGCTGGAGCTGACCGTCCCGGACCTCGACCCGGTACTGCGCCGGATCGGCTTCTCCTTCATGGCCGCCTGCCCCTCCGACCTGGACTGCCGCACCCCCGGCTCGGGCCCGGCCGACCCGGGCGGGCCCGAGCCGCTGCTCGACGGCGCGGCCAAGGACTTCGCGGGCTTCCGCCGGATGCTGCTGGACCTCGCGGCGCAGCGCCACCCCTCGCTCTCGGACCGGCACCCGGCCGACCCCGCCGTCACCCTGCTGGAACTGCTGGCCTTCCACGCGGACCAGCTGTCCTACGCCCAGGACGCGGCCCTCCTGGAGGGCTACCTCGGGCTCGCCCGCCGCCGGGTGTCGGTACGCCGGCACGTCCGGCTGGTCGACTACGCGCTGCACCAGGGCCGCAACGCCGCCACCGCGGTGCACCTGGCCGTCGACGCGCCGGTCACCGTGCCGCGCGGCACCCCGCTGCTGACCGCGGTCCCGAACCCCCTGCCCGGCGAGCGCAGCGCCCCGCGGCCCGGGATCCGCGCCGACCTGGTCGACCGCACGGCCCTAACCGCGCCCCCGCTCGACGGTTCGGTGGTGTTCGAGACCGCCCACGAGCTGACGGCCGATCCGCTCGGCAACCTGCTGCACCTGCACCACTGGGGCGAGGACGCCTACTGGCTCCCGGCCGGCGCCACCACCGCCTGGCTCTGGGCCGAGAACCCGGCGCAGCCCGGCACCGCCGCCGAGCCGGTGCTGAAGGCCGGCGACCTGCTCGTCCTGGAGCAGGTCCGCTCGCCGCGGACGGGGCTGGCGGCCGACGCCGACCCGACCGCCCGCTGGGTCGTGCGGCTGACCGACGTCCAACCCGGCACCGACCCGGCCTACCTGCCGGCCGTCGCCCTGGACGCCGACGGCCAGGTGCAGCTGACCGAGCGCACCCACGACGCCGACCCGCAACTGCCGCTGCTCGCGGTCCGGTGGGCCGCCGCCGAGGCGCCCGACCGGCCGGTCTGCGTCCGCGCCGTGCAGACCGACGGCGACGTGCTGGAGGACGTCTCGCTCGCCCGGGGCAACACCGTGCTCGCCGACCACGGCGCCACCGTCGACGGCGTCGACATCACCCCGGACGGCTGGGACCCGACGGCCGCCGGGCCGCTCGGCGGACCGCTCGACCCCCGGCTGCGGCTGCCGGACGCCCCGCTGACCCATCAGGCGGGCGCGCCGGGCACCGAGCGGACCGACCTGTCCGGCGGCCCGCAGACGGCCGTCCCGGCCCTGACCGTCACCGCCCGGCCGCGCTCGGGCCCGGCCGAGGTGTACTCGCCGGTGCCGGACCTCTTCGACAGCGGGCCGAACGACCTGCACCTGGTGGTCGAGGTGGACGACACCGGGCACGGACTGATCCGGTTCGGCCGGCCCCCGCTGGGCCGGCCGCCGCTGCAGGCCGAGACCTTCGAGGCCCGCTACCGGATCGGCAACGGCACGGCCGGCAACATCGGCGCCGAGGCGCTGGCGCACATCGTCCTGCCCGCGGCCGACGCCGACCGCGTGCGGACCGTCCGCAACCCCGTGTCGGCCACCGGCGGCACCGAGCCGGAGAGCATCGAGCACGCCCGGCGCCTCGCCCCCGACGCCTTCCGGGCCCGCCAGGAGCGCGCCGTCACCGAACGGGACGCCGTCGACGCCGTCCTGCGGCTGCCCGCCGTACGCGCGGCGGTGGCCGCGCTGCGCTGGACGGGCAGCTGGTACACCTGGCTGGTCTCCGTCCTGCCGGTCGACCCCGCCGCGCTGGTGGACACCGGTGGCAGCCACCAGGAGCTCTCCGCCGGCCTGCGGGCCGAGGTGGTCGCCGCCCTGGACGCCGTCCGGCTCGCCGGGCAGGACGTGGACGTCCGGCCGCCGCAGTTCGTCGCGGTCGAACTCGCGCTGCACGTGTGCGCAGCCCCGGGGCACAGCCGGGCCGTGGTGCGCCGCGCCGTACGGGACGCCCTGCTCGCCGGCCGGCTGCCAGACGGGCGAGCGGGCCTGCTCGCCGGGCCGTCGCTCGGCTTCGGCCGTCCGCTGCTCCTCGGCGAGGTGTACGCGGCGGCGGCCGCCGTCCCCGGGGTGGACTCGGTCAAGGCCCTGGCGCTGCGCCGCTACGACGCGCCCGACAACGGGGAACTCGCCGCCGGGCGCCTGGACGTGGCGCCCTGGCAGGTGCTCCGGCTGGACGACGACCCGAGCCTGCCGGAGCACGGCGTGCTGCGCCTGGAGATCGACGGAGGTACCCCTTGAGCGCTCCCGGCACCTGCCCCGGCGGCCGGCCCGACACCCCGCTGCCGGTCGACAACCCTCCGGGCCTGCCTGCGCTGCGCGCCCGGATCGGCGGCTTCGCCTCGTTCCGGCGGACCATGCTGGAGCGGATCGCCGCGCAGCCGGGGCTCGCCGCGCTCACCACGCGGGACCAGGACGACCACGCGATCACGCTGCTGGAACAGTGGGCCGCGCTCGGCGACGTCCTGACGTTCCATCAGGAGCGGTACGTCAACGAGCACTTCCTCGGCACCGCGGTGCTCGACGAGAGCGTGCACCGCCTGGTCGAACTGATCGGCTACCGGCCTCGGCCGGGCGTCTCCGCCACCACCACGCTCGCGTTCACGCTCGCCGCCGGCGCCTCGCTCACCGTGCCGGCCGGCTTCCCGGTGCAGAGCGTGCCCGGCCCCGGCGAGCAGCCGCAGACCTTCGAGACGCTGGAGGGGTGCGCGGCCGACTGGCGGCTCAACGCCCTGCCCGCGTACGGACGGCCGACGGCCGTCGATCCGCTCACCCGGCCCGGCGGCGCGCTGGTCCACCCGGCCGACGCCCCGCGCTGGGCCGCTCTGCTGCGGCCGGGCGACCCGATGCTCGTCGTGGTCGAGGGATCGGGCGCGGCCGACGCCGGGAGCGCCTCCGAGGCGACCGGCCCCGGCTCGGTCGTCCGCACCACCGTCGCCGCCCTGGACGCCGGGCCGGACGGGCTGCGGCTGCGGCTCGCCGCCCAGCCTCCCGCGGCGGGCGCGGCCGCGTACCGGCCGGCCCGGCCGCTGCTGGTCAACGGGCACGACGCCCCCGACACCACGCCGCCGACGCCCTCCGAGGACAGCGCGGGCAAGGTCACCTGGAACCTCGGGGCCGCGGTCGACCTGACGATCGCGGCCGGCGCGCCGCTGCCGCTGGACCGCAAGCACGAGTCACTGGCCGTCGGGACGCCGCTGCTGGTCGTCGACCCCGGGGCGTTCATCCGAGTCGTCCGGGTGAAGGAGACCGCGCCCGGCACCGAGAAGCTCCTGGGCAGCGCCGGGCCGACCGGCCAGGTCGTCCTGGTCACCGTCGAGCCCGATCTGCCGGAGATCGCGGACCGGCGCGCACTCCAGGTCGTCGAACTCGACGGGGAGGCGGTGCGGTGGCTCGGCCAGGACTACCCGGACCGGCTCGGGAACGAACTCTGGATCCCCGGCCTGGCCGTGGCCGCCCCGCACCCGCCGACCGCAGCCGGGGCCGGGGCCGCCGACGCCGTACAGGTGCTCGGCCCGCCCGGCACCGACCGGGCCGCGGCGCCCGTCGTGGCACCCGCCGACCTGCCCCGGGGCCGGCGGCTGGTGCTCGCGGCCCCGGGCGGACGGGCCGTCACCAGCACCGTCCGGGGCGCCGTCCGGCTTGAACCGGCCGGGGCGAACCCGCCCGCCGGAGGCGTCCGGGCCGGCGACGCCTGCTACCTGGTGGTGCCGCTCGCCGCACAGCCGGAGGACACCGCACCGCTGGACGCCGCCGCCACCACACTGCTCGGCAACGCCGCGACCGCGAGCCACGGCGCCACCGTCCCCCACGAGGTACTCGGCTCCGGTGACGCCTCCTCCGCCTTCCAGCGCTTCACGCTCGCCCACGTCCCGCTGACCCGGGTGCCCGCGGCCACGCCCGAGGGCAGCGTCGCGGCACTGACCGTCCGGGTCGGCGGGCTCGCCTCCCGGGAGGTGCCGCAGCTGCTCGGCGCCGGGCCGGACGACGACGTGTACGAGCTGCGCACCGAGGCCGACGGCTCGACCGCCGTGCAGTACGGCGACGGGACGACCGGCGCCCGCCCGCGCAGCGGCACCGCCAACGTCGTCGCCGGCTACCGGTACGGCGCCGGGCTGGCCGGCCGGGTCGGCGCCGGCACCCTCACCCAGCCGCTGCACCGCCTGCCCGGGCTCGAAGCCGTCGCCAACCCGGCCGCCGCGCAGGGCGGGGCCGACCGGGAGGACGGCAGCGCCCTGCGCGAACGGGCCCCCGGGACGGTCCGGGTGCTCGGCCGGGCCGTCAGCGCGGCGGACTGCGCGGACCTGCTCGTCGCCACCGGCCAGGTGGCCAAGGCCAGGGCCGCCACCGTGTGGGACGGCCGCGGCCTGCTGATCGCAGTGACGGCGGCCGGGCCCGCCGGCGGCACCTTCGACGCCGCCGGGCGCCGGCTGCTGGCCCGTACCGTCGCCTCGGCGAGCCCGCCCTACCGCCGGGTCGTGGTGGAGGACTTCGCCCCGGTACCGCTCGTGGTCGCCGCCGCCGTCACCCCGGACCCGGCGGCCGAGGCCGACACCGTCCTCGCCGGGGTGCGCGCCGCCCTGGCCGAGCGGCTCGGCTTCGACCGCACCGAACTCGCCCGCGCGGTGCACCTGTCCGACCTCTACCTCGCCGCCTCCGCGGTGCCGGGAGCGGCGGCGGTCACCGTCACGCGCTTCGGCTTCGCCCGCCCGCCCGGCCTCCCGGACGCCGTCTGGGCGGCGTTCCTGGCCGACCACGGTGCCGACCCCGCCGACGGCCCGCTGCCCGAGCGGCTGCGCCTGCTGGACGTCCGGGCCGGCGCGGGCGGCGGGGTGCTGCCGGCCGAACTGCCGGTGCTCGCCCCCGGGGAGCTCACCGTCACCCTGGCGGCGGCGCCGCCCGCCCCGGCCACCGGCGGCCTGGCATGACGCCCCCGCACCACCCGCCCCGACCGCACCGCCCGCCTCCTCGGCCCGCCCGCCGCCCCGCGGACGGGAGTCCGACAACCAGCCCCGACACCCCCCGGAGGTGGCCCGCATGACTGCCGCAGACCAGCTCTACGCCCAGCTCCCGGCCGTGATCAGGGCCAGGGACGCCGAGGCGGGAGAGCCGCTGCGGGCCCTGCTCGCCGTCATCGGCGAGCAGGCCGACGCCATCGCCGCCGACATCGCGCGCGGCTACGAGGACCACTTCATCGAGACCTGCCAGGACCAGTACGTCCCGTACCTGGCCCGGCTGGTCGGCACCGTCCCGCTGTACGACGCCTCGACCGCGCAGGACGACGCCACCGCCCTCGTCGAGTTCGACGACCTGCGCGGACCGCGCCTGCTCCCGTCCGCCGGGGCGAGCGCGCGTGCCGACGTGGCCCGGACCATCGCCGTACGGCGGCGCAAGGGGACCGTCTCGGCACTCGCCGACGTCGCCCAGCACGCCTGCGGCTTCCCGGTGCGGCTGGTCGAGGGCCTCGCCCGGACGGCCTGGACGCAGCACCTGCGGCACACCCGCCCCGACCTGACCACCACCCGGCTGCCCACCCGGCTGGACAGCGCACTGGCCGGCACGCCCTTCGACCGCACCACCCGGCTGGTCGACGTGCGCCGCCCGGACGGCCCCGTCGGCTGGTACCACCCGGCACACCTGACCGTCACCGTCCACCGCGAGCGCGCCGCCGCCCACCAGCAGGTGCCGGCCCGCCGGGCCGACCAGCCGTGGCGCTACCGGCTGGACCCGCTCGGGCTCGACCGCCCGCTCTTCACCCGGGGAAGCCGCACCGCCGACCTGCCGCCAGGCCTCGAAGCCGCGGCCGTCCCGGCACCGCTGCGGCCCGCACTGTTCGAGGCCGACCTGCTCGCCCACCCCGACACCTCGGCGGCGGGAGGCCCGCCGCCCTCGCCCACCGCGCTGTACGGCCCGGTCGGCGACCAGGCCGACGCCCCGGCGGCGAGCCTCGGCGTCTGGTTCGACGACCGCCTCGCCGCCCCCACCGCCGACCCGGCCGACCCCGGGCAGCTCCACGCCACCGTGGTCAGCCGCCGGCTCGACCCCTGGCCGGCGGCCCGACCGGACGGCGCGGTGCTCGCCGTCGACGTGCGCAACGGGCGGGTGGCGGTGGGCTCCGGGCTCCCGCTGCCCGCCCTGCTGCGCGGGTCCTTCTTCCACGGCGCGGCCGGAGTGGTCGGCGGCGGGGACTACGACCGCTCCGGCTGGCTCGCCGCCGGCGAGCCCGACCAAGTGCTCACCGTCGCCGCGCACGGGGCCGACCACACCACGCTGACCGCCGCGCTGACCGCCTGGTCCACCGGCCCCGCCCGGCACACCGTCATCCGGATCCTGGACAGCGAGGACTACGCGCTGCCCGCCGGAGTCACCGTCACCGGACGCAGCCTGCTCGTCGAGGCGGCCGACCTGCAGCGGCCGGTGCTGCGCCCCGCGCCCGCCGACGGCACCCTCGCCGTCCGGGGCGACGGCACGCTGACGCTGTCCGGGGTGGCCCTGGACGGCCGGATCGCCACCGGGCCCGCGCTCGCCCGGCTGCGGCTGATGCACTGCACGCTGCTGCCCGGCGGCCCGCGCGACCAGACCGGCGCCCCGGTCGCGGACGGGCCGAGCATCACGGTGGGCGGCCCCTCCCCCACGCTCCGGATCCAGCTCGCCTTCTGCCTGCTCGGGCCCGTCCGCCTGGACACCCCGGCGGACGAGGTGCTGCTGCTGGACTCGGTGGTCGCCGGACCGGCCACCGGCCCGACCGCGGCCGCCGAGGCCGTCACCGGCGCGGGCGCGTCCGGGACCGGGCTGCGGGCCGAGCGGACCACCTTCCTCGGCACCGTCGCCGCCCGGACGGTCGACGCGAGCGAATGCCTGTTCACGGCCCGTCTGACGGCCGCCCGCACCCAGCAGGGCTGCCTGCGGTACAGCTACCTGCCGCCGGACGACCCGGCCCACCCGGCCCAGGCCGGCCGAACGCCCCGCCGCTTCGCCTGCCAGCCCGACCTCGCCGTCGCCCGGGTGCTGGCCGCCCACCCCCACGCCACCGGCGCCGACCGCGACGCCCTGGTGGACGCCGAGCAGCGCCGGGTGCGCCCGGTGGTGGTCTCCCGCACCTACGGCGACCCGGGCTTCGCGGAGCTGGACCCGCGCTGCCCGGCGGAGATCGCCACCGGCGCAGAGGACGGCAGCGAGATGGGCGCCTACTGCCACGTCAAGGAGCCCCAGCGGCTGGACAACCTGCGGCGGCGACTGGACGAGTACCTGCCGGCGGGCGTCACCGCCGGCATCACCGTCATCGTCTGACCGCCACCGTCCGAGGGAACCCCCGAGGGCTCCCGAGGGCTCCCGCCGGCTCACGAGGCCACCCGGGGACCCGGGAGCCCGGGAACCCGGAGGAGCCCGACCCGCGCCCGCCGCGCCCCGCGCGCGCACCGGGCAACCCATGCAGCGATCTGAAGGAGCCGTACATGCCGGGCGACTACACCCGCCTCAGCTTCGACCCAGCCGAGGACTACAGCCGGCCCCGGGCCGAGCAGGGCCGGATGCTGCGGGACGCCTACCTCAACGAGCTGGCGGACGGCCTGGACCACCGCCTGCGGGCGCTCGCCCTGGACGTCCTCGGCCCGTGCACCGCGCCGCTCGACCTCGACACCGGCGGCACCCCCGGCTCGACCGGGTTCCGGATCGAGGCCACGGCCGACGGCACGTCCTTCACCATCGGCCTCGGCCGCCTCTACCTGCACGGGCTGGCGCTCGACAACCACGGCGAGGTCGGCCCGCAGGCCCCGCAACCCCCGCACCTCGAACCGGGGTTGCAGGACCTTCGGGCCGCGGCGCCCGTCCGGTACACCGAGCAGCCGTACCTGCCGAAGGCCCCGGACCTGACGCCCGGCCGTCACGTGGTGTACGTCGAGGCCTGGGAGCGCGAGGTCACCGCGGTCGAACGGCCCGACCTGATCGATCCCGCCATCGGGGTGGAGACCGACGCCCGGATGCAGACCGTCTGGCAGGTGAAGGTGCTGCCGGAACCCGCCGACGGCGTCGACTGCGGCACGCCGGACGCCGACGTCCCGGGCTGGGCGACGGCCACCGCCCCCTCCGCCGGCCGCCTCTCCACCCGGGGCGTGGCCGTTCCCGCTTCCACCGACCCGTGCAGCGTGCCGCCCGACGCCGACTACCTGGGCTGGGAGAACCGCCTCTACCGGGTGGAGGTGCACGGCGGCGGCACGCTCGCCCAGGCCGGCTTCAAGTGGTCCCGCGACAACGCGAGCGTGGCCGCCGCCGTGCTCGGCGTGGACGACACCCGGACGGTGCTGACCGTCTCCCGCACCGGGCGCGACGACGTCCAGCGGATCCGGGAGGGCGCCTGGGTGGAGGTCCTGGACGAGACCCGGGAGCTGTCCGGCACCCCGGGCTTCCTCGCCCGGGTGGTCACCGTCGACCGGGTCGACGACCCCACGCAGCAGGTGACGCTCTCGGCCGCCCTGCCGGCGGACCTCGACCCGACCGACGCCTCGCTGCGGACCAGGCTGCGGCAGTGGGACCAGAGCGGCGCACTGGTCGGCGCCGACGGAACCGTCCCGGTCTCCGCCGCCACCGGCGGTCTCGTCCTGGAGGACGGCGTCCAGATCACCTTCGCCGACGACCCGGCCGGCGGCACGCTGCGCACCGGCGACCACTGGACCTTCACCGCCCGCGCGGCCGACGGCAGGGTCGAGGAGCTGAAACAGGCACCGCCTCAGGGCCCCCGCCGCTTCTACGGCCGCCTGGCCGTGATCGACCTCCCGAACGAGGTGGCGGACTGCCGGGGCACGTGGCCGCCGACCTGCTCGGAGTGCGGGGACTGCACGGTCTGTGTCACCCCCGAATCGCACGCCGACGGCACCCTGACCGTGCAGGAGGCCGTCGACCGGATCCGCCGGACCGGCGGCCGGGTCTGCCTGGCGGTGGGCGAGTACGAGCTCGACGAGCCGGTGGTCCTGGACGCGGCCCAGACGGTTACCCTCTCCGGGCACGGCTGGCGGACGGTGCTCAGGCACCAGGGGGCCGGCCCGGCGCTGGTGCTGCGTGGATGCCGCGGAGTGACGGTCAGTGATCTGACGGTCCTGTGCGACCCGGCCATTCCCCAGGAGCCGGACGATGGAGGCGGAGCGGACGACGGGGACGGAGCGGAAGGCGGGGGCGGGGGCCGGTTCTCCACGAGCGGCATCGCGGTGACGCGCTCGTCCGGTGTCGACCTGCTCCGGTGCGCCGTCGCCCGGACCTCACTGCTGCGCAACGGCGGCCCTCGGATCCTGCGCTCCCTGATCAGCGGCGGGGGCGTGGTCGGCAACCGGGACCCGCTGGGAGGCGACGCCACCGTGACGGCGATCACGCTGTCCGGAACGGTCGTCGGGCTCACCGTGCGCGACTGCGCGCTGCTCGCCGATCTCGCCATCGCGCCGCCCTTCCAGCAGAACACGCTCGCCGCCGGCGGTCGGAGGCAGTTCGACGGAGGCCGGTTCCTCCTGCTGGCCGGCTTCGAGCTCGCCGACTCGCTGGTCTACGGCGTGGAGGGCGGCCTGCTGCTGGACGAGCGCGTCCAGCTCGCGCTCGGCGCCACCCTGCACGACTGCCTGATCGTCGGTGACGACGGCGCCGCCGTGACCTGGCAGGCCACACCCATGAACGCCTCCCTGACCATCCGGCACTGCCGGATCGACGGCGGCGGCGCGGGGATCGAACTCGCCTCCCCCGACAGCGAGATCCGCCACTGCCGGATCAGCGCGCGCCCCGTCGGCGACTTCGCTCCGGGCGGGGGCCGCGACGCGGAACAGCCCCCGCCCCGGCTGGACGGCACCGGGATCGCCCTCACCGCCCCCCTCCTGGCCGGCGTCCTGTCCGCGGTGACGGTCACCGGCTGCACCCTGGCCACGGCAGCGCACGCCATCGCCCTGCAACTCGCGCAGCAGGACGTCGTGATCGCCGACAACCGGCTGGACGGCGGCACCGGCGGCGTCATCATGCGGCCGGGGTCGAGCGGTACGCGCGTGGTCGTCCGCGGCAACGAGGTGACCCGGACCGAGCGGCCCGACTCCCGGTTCGACCCGGGCGAGGCGATGGTCGGCGTCTGGCTGACCGGCGTGACCGACGGCGAGGTACGCGGAAACCGGATCCACGACCTCTACCCCGTACCGGCCATCGACCCGGAACGGCTGGGGGTCGTCGCCGTCGCCCTCCAGGAGTGCCGCTCCGTCACCGTCGCGGACAACACCCTCGACGTGCCGCTCCCGGCCGGGAGCACGGCCCGCCTGGTCGCCGGGGTGGTCGGCCTGACCAGCTCCGGCCGGATCGACGTCCTGGACAACGTCATCACCAGCGGCGGAAGGCCCGACCAGGCCGGCCGCGGCGCCCCCGTCCTGCCCGCCATGCTGCTCTCCCTCGGCCGGACCCACATCGACACCACCCTCTTCGCCGCACCGGCTGCCCGGGAACCGCTCGACCCGGACGTCGACGCGGCGACGGTGTTCGCCCGCATGGGCAGCACCGGCTGGTACGCCGAGCAGGGGGAGGAACTGGCCTGGGTGACCGCCGCCCGGGTGTTCGCCGCGGACGCCTCCGTCCTGCCCGCCGCGACCGTCCGGGGCAACCGGATCGAGGCGGACGGGGACTCCAGCGTCATCCAGACCGTCCTGGAGGGGCCGCTGCTGGTCAACGACAACCTCGTCCGCCGGACCGACCAACACAAGGGTGACGGGAACCAGTTGGTCCTGCTGAACGCCTCCGCGAGCAGCATGGTCGTCTCCGCGAACCACCTGGAGACGAAGGCCCTCACCGCTGTTCGGCTGGACATCCCGCTCAACCGCGTGGCCGTCACCGGCAACGTCGTCAAGGGCGCGCTCCTGCTCAACGGCGATGTTCTGCCGGCGCCCTGGGCCGCGATCAACGTCGTGCTGTAGCGACGTGTTCGCGGTTCCCCTCCCCCACCCGCCCACCATGGAAGGACGCCATGGACGCCATGGACCACATCGGCACCGCCACCGCCCTCCAGCAGTTGTTCCAGCAGGAGAACGACAGGATCGACGAGATCCTGGCGCGACGCGTCGCGGAGCTGGAGGCGCAGCTGAGACTCGCCCAGGAGATCACCGCCGGCGCCACGCGTGGCCCGCGGAAGGCGATCGCCGGCCAGGCCCTGAACGCCGCCAAGGCAGCGCTGCGCGACGTCGAGAAGCTTGCCGGGGACCGCCGGGAGGCACTCACCCTGGCGGTCGAGGAACTGGCGGAGCTGCTGTTCCCGCAGGGCAGCGGCGGGCCCCCGCCCACACCGTCGGGGCCGGGCGGAGCGGGCGGCCCGGGCGGAGCGGGACATCCGACCGGGCCGGCCTAGCCGTTCGCATTCGGATGACCCGGGCGTCCACCGGAGAACGGCGCACAACCCCGTACGGGTCACCGCTCGTCGACGCGCGGCGGCGAACGTTGACAGCACGTCGGCCGACCGACAGGGTCGGCAGCGTCCGTCCGTGGGGAGCAACAGATGACGCCTGACCACTCCGGGGCGCACCTCCGGCCACCCGGAGCCGACCTGCGACTGCTCGGTTGCTGGCAGCTCGTGCTGGGCGGTCGGACCGTCGAGATGCCGCCCACCGCCCGCCGGATCCTCACGGTGCTGGCCCTGCGGGGACCGACCGCCAGGGCGGCGGTCTCCTGCATGCTCTGGCCCGAGGCCGACGAGGCCGCGGCGGCCGGGCGGCTACGCACCGCGCTCTGGCGGCTCTCCGCCGGTCAGCAGCTCGTCGAGACGCGCAGCGAGGTGCTGGCGCTCGCCGCGGCCGTCCGGGTCGACGTCCAACGGATGCTCACCGCCGCACTGGCACTGCGCGACGGCGTGGAGGCCGTCGAGCCGCCGGTGGCGCTGTTCACCCAGGACCTGCTGCCGAACTGGTACGAGGACTGGTTGGTGGTGGAACGGGAGCGGGTCCGGCAGGTCCGGCTGCACGCCCTGGAGACCCTCTCCGCCCGGATGAGCCGTCAGAAGCGCCACGTGGAGGCGGTCGACGCCGCCCTGGTCGCCGTCCTGGCCGAGCCGCTGCGGGAGAGCTCGCACCGGGCGGTGATCCGGGCGCACCTGGCCGAGGGCAACGTGGGAGAGGCCGTGCGGCAGTACGAGACGTGCCGGACGGCCCTGCGTGAGCAGCT
Source organism: Kitasatospora sp. NPDC085464 (assembly GCF_044541955.1). Lineage (NCBI taxonomy): Bacteria > Bacillati > Actinomycetota > Actinomycetes > Kitasatosporales > Streptomycetaceae > Kitasatospora > Kitasatospora sp. NPDC085464. Next base: position 10,090 of record NZ_JBITTM010000016.1, on the reverse strand, counting down.
GGGTGTCGAGCCCAGCGCCGAACTCGCCGGGCTGCTGCCGCTGCGCAACCGCGTCCTGCCCGCCCGGCGGAGACCGGCGCCGACGCACTGAGCGGCCCTGCCGTGGGCCTGCGCAGGAACCCGCATGCGCACTGCCACGTACGGGATCTTGAGAGCACGAGCGGCCCGTGGCAGGCTCATGCCGCATGATCGATGAGTTCGCGAAGGACAACCTGCACGAGCGACTGCGGCGGGACCGCACGGCGCTGCTCTGGAAGCTCGACGGCTTGTCCGAATACGACGCCCGCCGACCTTTGACAGCGACCGGGACCAACCTCCTCGGCCTGGTGAAACACGTGGCCACCGTCGAGGCCAGGTACTTCGGCGAGGTCTTCGGCCGCCCTTCCCCGGAACCGCTGCCCCGGTGGCAGGACCACTCCGCGGGCAGCGATCTGTGGGCCACCGAGGACGAGACCCGCGATCAGATCATCGGGTTCTACCAGCGCACATGGGAGCACTCGGACGCGACGATCAACGAGCTTCCCCTCGACGCCCCCGGCCACGTGCCGTGGTGGTCGGAGCCATATCCGAACACCAACCTGTTCGCCGTCATGGTCCATGTCCTCAGCGAGTCCGTCCGGCATGCCGGACACGCCGACATCCTGCGCGAGGGCCTCGACGGCCGGACCGGGTTGCGCGCCGAACACGAGAAGCAGATCGACGCGGAAGCCCGGGCAGCCTACTGCGCGAAGATCGAGCAGGCCGCCAGGTCGGCCGCACCGATCAAGGGATGACGCGCCACAGGCGGTCGGCGGCGCGAGAAGTTCGGCCTCGACGGGGTCGCGCAGCGGATGGACCTGCGGTTTCCGAGGGCTGCCGTCGGTTCGTGAACAGGTGCCCCACTAGGCTGGGCCGGTCGGCCGGGTGGCCGCTCATGCCTGGGGGAGGGGTCGGAACGTGACCTTGCTGGAGAACGATCCGCGAGAGATCGGCGGGTACCTCCTGGAGGGCAGGCTCGGCGCGGGCGGGATGGGCGTGGTGTACCGCGCCCGGTCGGTGTCCGGGCGCCAGGTGGCGGTGAAGGTGATCCGGCCCGAGCTGGCCGCGGACGCCGAGTTCCGGGCCCGGTTCCGGCAGGAGGTCACGGCCGCGCGCAAGGTCAGCGGGGCGTTCACCGCACCCGTGCTCGACGCGGACGCCGACGCGCCGGCGCCCTGGCTGGCGACGCTCTTCATCGCCGGTCCCTCGCTGGGAGAACGGGTCGCCGGCCAGGGCCCGTTGACCCCGCCCGAGGTGCGCAGGCTGGCCGCCGGGCTGGCCGAGGCGCTGCGGGAGATCCACCGCGTCGGGCTGGTACACCGCGACCTCAAGCCCGGCAACGTGCTGCTCGCCGAGGACGGCCCGCGCGTCATCGACTTCGGCATCGCCAAGGCGGCCGGCGAGACCCAGCTGACCAGCACCGGAGTGGCCGTCGGCACCCCGCCGTTCATGGCGCCCGAGCAGTACCGCAGCGGTACGGCGACGGCGGCCACCGACGTGTTCGCGCTGGGCTCGGTGCTCGCCTTCGCGGCCACCGGGCGCGGGCCGTTCGGTGCGGACTCCTCGCATGCGGTGGGCTTCCGGGTGGTGTACGAGGAGCCGGACCTGACCGGACTCGCGGCGGAGCTGCGTCCGCTGGTCGTTGCCTGCCTGACGAAGGACCCTGAGCAACGTCCCACGGTGGAGCGGCTGTTGGGGCTTGCTTCGCAGGTTGAGCGGGAACGGACGGTTCAGTTTCGGACCGGGCTGGTGACGCCGACGGCCGCGGGTCCGGTGACGCCGACACCGACGGCCGCGGGTTCGGTGACGCCGACACCGACGGTCCTGGCGGCTCCGCCCGCGGCGGCGGCTCCGCCGGCTCCGGTGACCGCGCCGCCGGCCGCGCCGCCCGCCACGCCGACGACCGCTCCGCCCGCCGGGGCCACAGCGCCGACGGGCCCGGTCCCACCGGCCGTCCCCTCGTACGTGGCGGCCCCCTCCTACCTGGCAGCCCCCTCCACTCGCCCGTCCCTCGCCGACGCCGCCCCGCGCCCGCGGAGGCGCAAGGGTGTGCTGATCGGCTCGGCGGTGTCCGCGGTGGTCGTTGCCACGGCGGGCACCCTGGGCTTCCTCGCCTGGCAGAACCGCGTCCCGGACGAGCCCGGGTCCCACGGCTCGAACCCCGGCCCGTCCTCCTCGGTGACGGCGACGGCTCCGACCGCCGCCTCCGCCTGCGGCCCCGACGGCAAGCAGGCGGTCGGCGCGGACGGTCTGCAGGTCGCCCTCGTCAAGCAGTGGCAGGCGGATTATGCCAAGGAGTGCCCGGGTGCCGCGATCACCTTCAACGGCCCCGCGAGCGGCACCGTGATGGACCAGTTCGCGACCTTCAAGTCCGACGGCGTCGCCCTGGACTCCCCGATGACGGCCGATCAGCGGGCCGTCGTCGGCCGCCACTGCCCCACCGGCTACGCCTCCCAGATCCCGGTCACCGTGCTGCCGATCGCCGTGGTCTACAACGCGCCCGGGTTGAAGGGGCTGGAGTTCGACGCCCCGACGCTCGCCAAGATCTTCACCGGCAAGATCACCAAGTGGAACGACCCGGCGATCAAGGCCCTCAACTCGATCTGGAACCTGCCGGACTCGCCGATCGACGTGCGGATCCCGAGCAACGAGTCGGCGGCCACCGCCATCTTCACCCAGTACCTCGCCAAGGCTGCGCCCGCCGACTTCCCGTACCAGCCCGGCCGGGCGTGGCCCGACAAGTCGCGCCCCGCGTCCGGCACGAACGCGTCCGACCTGCCCGCCTACGTCGCCGGGGGCCAGTGGTCGATGTCCTTCGTGCCACTCCCGGACGCCGGCGCCCTCCAGAAGGCCAAGGTGAAGTCCGGCGGCTCCCAGGCGGTGGAACTCACCCCCCGCTCCGCCGGCTTGATGGCCGCCGGGGGCTCGGTGCAGGGCACGGGCACCAACGTGACGGTCACGATCGACTACACGAAGCCCGGCTCGGGCAGCTACCCCATCGTCGACGTCGGCTACATCGGCTTCTGCGACCACGGCGGGGCCGACCGCGCCTTCGCCGGCACCGCCGTCCTGACGAACTTCCTGGCCCACGGACTGAGCACGACGGGCCAGGCCGCCGGCGAGAACCTCATGTACGGCCCGCTGCCGGAGGCCATGGCCAAGCGCGTGCTGGACTCCCTGGCCCCCCTGCGGGTGAAGCCCGGTAATTGATCGAGGAGCAGCCCTGCACGGATCGAGCGTCACCGGGCAGGGCGAGGCGCTGGTCCCGGCGACGTGCGAGGACTTTCAGAACAGGACCCGCACCGTCGCCCACGTCCTCACCACCCGTCGCAGCACCGGACCCGCCGGGCGGCGCGCCGCCTCGGCCGCATCACCCCCTGACACACGTTGCACGGCGGGCGGGGGCGCGACCGATCGACCTCCGTGTGGTAGACCGGTGCGCAGGTGCGGGATCACTCACCCGCGCCGGCAGCCACCGGCTGCCACAGACATCGGGGGGATGTATGAGGGTTCGCCGTACCCTGGCCAGATGCCTGGCCGTTGCCACCGTCGCCGCACTAGGCGCGGCCTGCAGCAGCTCCGGCACACCATCGGGCGGTACCGGGGATGCCGGGAGTGGCGGGAGTGGCGGCGGCGCCGTCGCCACTGCGTCCCGACCGGGCCAGGGCGCGGCCGTGCCGCCCCCGGTGGCACCGTCTTCCAGCCGGGCCGGGGGGCTCGCCGGGCGCGGGCCGGTGATGCACGGGGTGTTCGGCGAAACCGGGTTCACCGCCCAGGTGGTCAGCGCCGCCACCAGCGCCTCGCTGCCCGGGATCGCCCCGCCCCTCGGCAGGACCACCCTGCTGGTCCGCCTCAAGGTCGCCTCGGACCCGATCGACCGGACGAGCAAGGCCCCGAACCACATCATCATGGCCGTCAAGTACCCGGTCTGCGGGCCGGTCCCCGACTGCTGGCACACCGAGGGCGGGGCACGCGCCCTCCAGCAGAGCGACGGCAAGCCGGACGTCTGTGTCCCCCTCGGCCAGGTCGAGCCCTTCCACGGCCAGATGGACCGCGCCGACCTGGAATCGTCCTAGCCACGGCAGGACCCGGCGTGCGTGGGGCGCCCTCGTGAGATCACCATCCTGGCCCTTCTCTCGATCCGGAGGACACCATGACACCCAGCAGGTTCCGGCGGTGACGGCCCCCGAGACGCCGCCGCGGCCGAGCGGCCGACGTCTGCTGCTCGGTGTCGCGTGGGACGTCGTCGTCCCGATCGCCTTGTACTACGGCCTGCGCGCCGCCGGCGTCAGTGTCTTCGTCGCGCTGCTGGCGGGCGCCTTCCTGCCCGCGCTCACCACGGCGGTGCAGTGGCTGCGCACCCGCAGCCTGGAGGGCATGGCGGGTTTCATCGCCGGAACCATGCTGCTCGGCGTTGCAGCCGCGCTGGTCAGCGGCAGCCCCCGGTTCCTGCTGGCCAAGGACGGTTGGCTGACCGCCGTGGCCGGGCTCTGGTTCCTGGTCTCGATCAGGGCCAGGCGCCCGCTGCTCTTCCACGGCGGCCGTCCCCTGCTGGAGGGGCGGTTCCGCTCCGACGGCACCTCCTGGGACGTGCTGTGGGAACGCGAGCCGGCGTTCCGCCGGATCTGGCGGGTCTCGACGGCGATCTGGGGTGTGGCGATGCTGCTCGACGCCGCCGTGCGGGTCGTGATGGCCTACACCCTGCCGGTGGACGTGGTGCCCGGCCTCGGCGCGCTGCTCTGGCCGGTCACGCTCGTGCTGTTGCAAGTGGTGAACGGCATCTACTACGAGGTGGCCGGGCTCTGGCGGCTGACCGCCGGCACGGCCGGGCGCTCGCCGGCCGGCCGGGACTGACGCCGATCATCGGGCCGGCCGCCACCGGCGTGCTCCTCACCGGAAGGTGACGGCCCGCCTGCCGAGCGGACGGAACGCCGAGGTCCGGCTGTGGTGGCGGCCGGGCCATGGGGCAGGATGGCAGTCCGTTCGGAATGCGCACATCCGTTCCGACGTGGCTGCGCACAACACGACCCGACAGGCGACAAGGTGACCAAACAGCACATACAGCGGCCGGCGACGGCCCGTTCCATCGACCTCCACGCCGCGGGGGCGGGACGGTGACCCGGGACCTGGTCCTGCACGACTGGGTGGTGGCCGGCATCGCGCTGACCTCCGGCTGTGTCGCCGGCCTGGTGCTACGGGCCCTGATGAAGTGGCTGGGCAAGCACGCGAGCAGGACGAAGTGGAGCGGGGACGACATCATCGTCGACGCACTGCGCACCATCGTCCCCTGGGCGGCCGTGATCGCCGGGGCCGCGGTGGCCGCTTCGGCCCTGCCGCTCACCGCGCGGGTCGGGGGGCTGGTCGACCAGTCGCTGACGGCCGTGCTCATCGTCATCGCGACGTTCAGCGCGGCCCGGGTCGTGGCCGGGCTGGTGCAGTCGGTGGCCGCGTCCCGGACCGGCGTCGCGGCGTCCGCGTCGATCTTCGTCAACATCACCCGGATCGTGGTGCTGTCGATGGGCGTCCTCGTGGCCCTGGAGACCCTCGGGGTGTCCATCGCCCCGCTGGTCACCGCCCTCGGGGTGGGTGGTCTCGCCGTCGCGCTGGCGTTGCAGGACACCCTCGCCAACCTCTTCGCGGGTGTGCACATCCTCGCCTCGAAGACGGTCCAGCCGGGTGACTACATCCGGCTCACCAGCGGGGAGGAGGGGTACGTCGTCGACATCAACTGGCGCAACAGCGTGGTGCGCAACCTGTCGAACAACCTGGTGATCATCCCCAACGGCCGCCTGGCGCGGACGAACATGACGAACTACTCCCAGCCCGAGCAGAAGCTGTCGATCCTGGTCCAGGTCGGGGTCGGCTACGACAGCGACCTGGAGCACGTGGAGCGGGTCACCCTCGACGTCGTCGACAGCGTGATGGCCGACATCAGCGGCGGCGTGCCCGACCACGCGGCCGCCGTCCGCTTCCACACCTTCGCGGACTCCAGGATCAACTTCACGGTCATCCTGGGCGTCGGCGAGTTCAGCGACCAGTACCGGATCAAGCACGAGTTCATCAAGCGCCTGCACCGCCGGTACCGGACGGAGGGCATCTCGATCCCCGCGCCCACGCGCACGGTCTCGCTCCAGCAGGACGGGGCGGACGCACCCTCGTCCCTCCCACCGGTGCCGCACCAATGGGACGCGTCGTCCGAGGCGCTGACGGACCGACGGCGGTAGCCGGGCGCGGCGGCGCCACCCGGCGGACCGAGCCGAGGCGAGGCGAGGCCTGCAGCCCGTACGCCGCGCACGCCATGAGCGGCGGCGCCGGCACGACAAGTGCCGACGCCGCCCGTCAGGCGTGCCTGGCCCGGGCTCAGGGCCGGTGCGGTCAGCTGGTCCAGAACGACGACAGGTTCTGGTAGGTGCCGTGGTCGGCGATGGCGCCCTGGTAGGACAGCGAGTTGCCGTTCTGGGTGTCGATGACCACGAGCTGGTCGCCGCGGTACAGGCGGTAGTCGCTGTAGCCGAAGAACGTGGCGGCGTCGATGCCCAGCTTGAAGTCCTCCGGGATGTTGCGATAGGTGCCGTGGTCTGCGAGCTTCCCGTCGAAGGTGACGGCGTTGCTCTTCTGGGTGTCGATGACAGCCAGGCGTCCCTGCTTGAACAGCCGGTAGTCGTTCCGTGCGATGAGCGTGGTGGCGTCCATGGGATGGTCCTTTCGCTGACGTTCGGTCGGACAGGCCGTCCCCGTACGCTGCGGTTGTGCGCTGCGGTTGTGCGGGACGGCCCGCTGCGTCGCCCTCTGGCCGATCGGATTCCGCATATGACAACGACAAGCAGCATCCACACAGTCACCCGCTGCTGTCGACAGCGCATCGCGCACCGAGAGCCGGAACCGGCCACAATCCCCAGGCGGCTCCTGCACCTCAGATCGGTACGACCGTGTCGAAGCGCCGCCCGCAGCCCACCCCGGACAGCAGGCCGGGCCCGACGTGCCAGCCCATCGGGACGCGTAGCAGGAGCAAACCCCAGTCCTCGGAAACAGCCGCGGCCAGCGGGGATTGAGGCGAAGGCCCGAAGATCGCGTCCATGTGCCGTCAGCATGGTCGGCCGGGAGAAGCGGGCGCAGCACCACGCGGCACCGCGCGGCAATCCCGGGAAGGCACGCGGGCCTTGGGCGAGGCGGCGGGTGGTTCTATCGGGGGTTCACGGTCACGGTGATGCTCTCGGGGTTGCCGCTGTTGCCCTGGTAGACGGTGTCGCCGCTGTAGACGGCGGTGATGGTGTGGGTGCCGGTGGTGCGGAAGGCGGTGACGAGGCCGGCGGCGGCGCAGTTGCCGAGGGAGAGGACGAGGCGGGAGCGGCCGAGGGTGGTCTGGGTGGTGGTGTCGGTGAAGGCGACGGTTCCGGTGGGCGTGGTGGTGGAACCGCGACCGGGGCAGCTCAGGTCGCTGAGGACGACCGGCACGCCGGTGCGGGTGCGCTGGGGCATGGCGGTCAGGACCGTGGTCACCGGCTTGCCCGGGGTGAGGTAGCTGATGGTGATGCCCGCGGCGGCGCTGGTCGCCGTGGGGCCGGTGCGCCGGCAGGCACGAGGGACGAGCCACCGCCTCCACCGCCCGCGCTCCCGGCCGGGGTGGTCAGGGGGTTGATGGTGCCGCCTCCGCCGCCGAAGCGGGAACTGCCACCGCCGTTGAAGCCGCCGACGCACAGCGAGTTGGGGTAGCAGGATCCGTCGGTGGCGGTGCCGCCGACTTCGACGTAGAGCGTCTGTCCGCCGGACAGCCCGGCGAGAGTGCCCGACACCTGGGCGCCACGGCCGCCGCTCGCGCCACCGAGCGCCTCCAGGCCGCCGGCCGCGCCGATCGCCGTGACGTCGACCTGCGTGACACCGGCCGGGACGGTGAACGTCTGCTCGGCGCCGGTGAAGGCGAACGTGCAGGTGGTGGTGGGACCCGTGGTCGTGCAGGTGCCTTGCGCGTGCGCGGGCGCGGACAGGGCCACCGGGGCCACGGCCGCGCAGAACACCCCGGCGGTCACGGCCAGGACCCGGCCCCGGCGCCCTCGCGGACCGGTGCGGTGCCTGTGTGTGGAGCCCGGCCGGTCGGCAGCAGGCGACAGTGAGAACGTCACGATCCACTCCAGGAGGGGCAAGGGCCGGTCGGCCCGGTCTTTCCGCCACTGTGGATCACGCAGTCCGAGCCCCGGCCGCCCTCCGATCTGACACACCGACGGTTCACGCCGCCGGTCCCCCGGGACCGGCCTTCGCCGGCGACCCCGGATCGGGAGCACAACTGCGGCTCGGAGCAAGCACCCAGGCGCTGACACCGCGCCGACGGTTCCTGCCGCCCCCGGCAGGCAGGTGCCCCGGAGCGGAAAGCGGCGGCGGTCCCGCCGAGCGGCGTTCAGCGACACAGGGTGCGCAGGGTGGCGAGGCAGTCCGCGGCCCGGCGCCGCCGGTCGGTGTCGGTACTGACCCAGGCGATCCGGGCGTCCGGCCGGATGAGCACGGCAGTGACGTCCCGCCAGATCGCCTGCGCTGCTTCGGTGTTGACGGTTCCCGCACGCTGCTCCAGGCCGTCAGTCGGGCACGGCGTCCGAGTCCCGCCGAGGTCCAGCAGCAGCGGTCGGCCGTGGTGCATCAACGGGTGGGCGGTGGGCGCACCGGCCGGGGTGTTCAGGGCGAGGCCGGCCAGCCGGGTGCCGTTCAGCGGGTGCCCGCCGGGCTGGGTGTCGGCCGGTATCGGGTCGTCGAAGCCGGCGATCCGGCGGGCCCACTGGTGGTTGGTCCGTGGTTCGGTGAGTGCGGCGGACCAGACCTCGCGCAGGGCTATCTGCTCCGGGTTCGCCGCGGCGAACAGGGCGAGTTGCGCGCGGGTGTTGTCGATGACGGCGCGGCCGGCCGGCCGGCGCTCCGTCTCGTAACTGTCGAGCAGTCCGTCGGGCGCCCGGCCCTGGAGGGTGGCGGCCAGCTTCCAGCCCAGGTTGGTGGCGTCCTGGATGCCGAGGTTCATGCCCTGCCCGCCGGCCGGGAAGAACATGTGCGCAGCGTCCCCGGCCACCAGCACCCGTCCGGCCCGGTACCGCGCGGCCTGGCGCGTGGCGTTGCCGTAGCGCGAGAGCCACCGGGGGTTGCGGATGCCCAGGTCCCGTCCCAGCAGTGCGCGGGCCTGCTCGCGCACCTCGTCCAGGGTCAGCGGTTCCCCGGTGCCGTGGTGCATGGTGGCCGTGGAGAGGCCCGCCAGCCGGTGGACGCCGTCGCCGATCGGGGCCGCCAGGAACGAGCCGGCCGGTCCGGTGGCGGAGAGCGGCCCGGTGGGCGGATCGTCGAGTTCGACGTCGGCGAGCCACCCGGTCATGGTGGTGTCCTGACCGGGGAAGTCGATGCCGGCGGCCTGGCGCACGGCGCTGCGGGTGCCGTCGCACCCCACGACCCAACGGGCCTGCACGGTCCGGTGGGTGCCGCCGGCCCGGATCACCACCTCGACGGCGTCCGGCCCCTGCGTGAGCGAGACGACTTCCTGCCCGCGCAGCACCCGGGCGCCCACGGCGACCGCGTGCTCCTCCAGGAGTTGTTCGGTGACGGACTGACCGAGCGCCAGCATGAAGGGGTGCACCGCCCCGGTCGTGGAGAAGTCCAGCCGGGTGGTCGCCGCGCCGAAGTGGCCGGTCGGCACCGGGGTGCCGCGTTCGATGAACCGCTCCGCGAGGCCGCGGGTGGCGAAGGTGTCCAGTGTGCCGGCCTGCATGCCGACCGCGCGCGACCGTCCGTCCGGTGCCGCCCGGCGTTCCACGACGGTCACCTCCACCCCGTGCAGGCGCAACTCCGCGGCGAGCCAGAGCCCCACCGGGCCGGCCCCGGCGATGAGCACGTCGAGCATGACAACCACTTCCTCTCACTTTTCGAGCGCCTTTCCGAACGATGCGCTGGGGCGACGGCGGGCCGATGCGCCGGGACGGCGGCGAACCGCTGCCCCCGGGCCAGCCTCCGGCCGTCGGGCGGGGCCGGGCACCGGGCGTGGTGCCCGGCCGTGGTCGGGTGGTTCAGCGGGCGCTGCCGAGGTTTCGGTCGCCGTCGGTGCCTT